>CAZZMQ010000045.1:12061-20806 GCA_964655365.1 uncultured Dehalococcoidia bacterium
CGAGCGCCTTGTCGGGCGATCCGATGTCGGCGAGCGCGCCGTACACGTATTCCTGCCAGCGGTCGACGGGCAGGCCCGCCAGCAGCATCAAGTTGCACGGGAACGCGGCGCTGTCGCCGGCGTTGCGGAAATCGTCGCGGATCTCGCGTGGCCCGGCGGCTGTATAGCGTGAGACCGTATTGCGTCCGGCAACGAAGGTGCGGCCGTCTGTGGCGATGTGCAACGCACCGATCAAGCCAGGGCTGTCGGCCGTCAGCAAGCGGCCGAATCGCTTCACAAGCGAGCCTTCGAGGTGAGCCAAAGAGAGTCCATCGGCGACGACCAAGACGCCTCCGGGACGCTCCGCGACATCAAACGGCCCCACAAACCCAGGCGGGTTGAGGACGCGTGCCGGGCGACCGGCCGCTGTTCCTACGGGAACCTCGCTGACTTGTCCATCGACATAATGGGAAACGAAGAGATGGCCTTCGGTATCTAGCACCACATTGTCGATGCCGGAGTCGACTTCGGCCAGAGTGGTCAGCGCACCGCTGCGTGGGTCGATCTTGACCACAATGCCCTCAGCACTGAGCGGTACGACTAGATCGCCGGAGGCGCTGACCTTGACTGCTGTGGGAGAGCCGAGGCCCGCCGCGATGCGACGCGTCTCGCCACTGTCAGGGTCGAGGCTCCAGATCTCGCCAGCGAAGACCTGTGGAAAGTAGACGCGCCCGTCGTGGCCCACGTCGAGCGCATTGGGACCGTCGAGGCCTTCCAGAATGGTTCGTGAGGGCATGCCCCGGTCGGGCGCAAGCTCTAACAGACGTCCGCCAGGACGGAATTCGTCGATGAAGACACGCCCATTGTTGCCCACGCTGACGCCGTTGTTGGCAGGTTGATCGGTCGCGTGGGCGATGGGTTCTTCGCCTGGACGCCAGGCCCAGGTGGTCGCTGTGCCGACGTCGGTTACGAACGCGGTACCGTTGGGATTGAAGTCGAGATCGTCCGGTGCGAGGGCCGGTCCCCCGCTGAGTACGTGACTAATCTGGCCGGTGGCCAGATTAATTGAGGAGATTTGCGCACCGAAGGCCTGAGCGACATAGAGGTTTCCATCAGGGCCGAACTGAATGCCGTTGGCGCCGTAGAGACCGGACGGCCCGGCCAGGCGTTGGGCGCACCAACCCGCAGCGGGCTGAGGGTCCCGCCGCTCGACGATGGAGAGGGGCGGGCGCGCGTTGGTCATCGGTTAAGGCTCATCCGTTACGCGAACTGTTGCCGCATCGCAGGAACGACCTCATTGAGGTAGATGCTGAAGGCTTCCGCATCCCAGGGCGCGCGCAGGGCGACGTTGACGTCCTGCGCGCCTTCGGCAACGTACTTGGCTACCCGCTCTGCCGCATCGTTAGGCGTGCCTGTGAGCGACCCCTCAATGACGCTTTCAGCGCGATTGCCCCATTGGTCACGAAGTTTCTGCTTCTGCACCTCGGCTTTGGTGCGGGTCGAGGCAAGAGCAAACTGGAGATTGACGGTGCGCCGGATCGACCCGGGGTCGGTACCCTCGACTCTGCACCAGTCATCGAGAACGCGGTTCAGGCGCCCCCACTCACCGGGAGCGACGTAGGGAGCGTTCCAGCCATCAGCGTAGCGGGCTGCCATACGCAGCGTGCGCTTCTCGCCGCGACCACCTACCCAGATCGGTACGTGGTCTTGGACAGGGGCGGGCTGACAGGTGGCGTTCTGTACGGAGTAGTGCTCGCCTTGAAACGTTGTGCGTTCTTGAGTCAGCATGCTGCGCACGATCTGTATGCCTTCCTCCAGCATGTCGAGTCGGGTATTGATGCGGGGGAAGTCGTAGCCGTAGCCGCTGAACTCCTGCTCGTGCCAGCCGGCGCCGAGTCCCACGGTGAGTCGCCCGCGCGAAATATGGTCGAGTGTGGTCATTGCTTTGGCGAGGTTGGCCGGATTGCGATAGGGAATACAGAACACTAGACAACCAATGCGCACGTGCTCGGTTTCCGCCGCTAGGGCGCCCATCGCAGCGATGGCTTCGAAGGCGGGCGACATGCCATCTATCGGCGGGGCTTCGTAGAAATGGTCCCAGACCGAAATCCAGTCCATTTCGGCCGCGTCGATCTCGCGCCACGTACGGCGGAGGTCATCCATCATCAGGTCTTGCTGGCCTGTGTGCACGCCGAATGAGATTGCCATAGGAACGTTTCCTCGGGTTGTCTACGTGTTGGCTGTTGAAGGGGGAGATTTCGGCGTTCCGCTTTTTACCTTGTCTGGTCCCCAGCCACTGATCGCGATCAAGGATCGGCCAGTCTGGTAAAGGATGAAGCCGAGCATGTAGATCAGAAGTGAGATCAGGAACCAGACTGTTTTAAGAATGGATCGAAGGCCATCATTGAAGCGGCGATCTCGGCTGGGCAGGGTGCTACTCGATTCAGAAGCTGGGCTCATCGGGCTTATGGGCACTGCGTTTCTCGCAAGATTCCGGAGGCTGAGGGCCACCTAGATTTTGATCGGCGCGGCCTCGCGCCAGCCGTCGAGTTCGATTCCGAAGTAGCGAGCTAGTAAGAGTATGGCCAGCTTTTGTTTTGTCGGGCCAATACCGGGAACCGAGTCCAGTCGTTTCATCACGGTCTTGGCGTCGGTTTGGTCTTTCCAGATGTTCTCAGCTTTCCCGCCGAAGTCTTCGACGATCAGCAAACACGCATCGTGCACGCGTTTTCCCATGCTGGCGGGGAATCGATGGATCGCGGGTTTCTGTGCCACGATCTCAATGAAATCTTGCTGTGGCATTGCTGCGATTTTTTTAAGGTTGAGGTGGCCCAACCGACGGCGCAGCTCGTAAGGACCTTGGAAGGCCTTTTGCATCGGAATTTGTTGATCGAGCACTAGTGCGATGATGAACGCGTTAGGATTCTTGCCAACCAGTTTGTTGGCGCGTTCGTTGTCGGTGAACGGCGGCACCGGCACACCCTTCGTGTCGAACGTGGGTTCGATCTCACGGTAGACTTCCGGATTTCCCATGACACCCCTAGAACCAGTCGACTCAGCTATGTCGATTGGACACGCAGGCTACCACGCGAAGCACAGGTGATTGAGCGCGCACAACGCGGCGCGGAGGTAGTCGTTTCGTTGGTCTAGAACTCGATGATGCTGCGACCGAAGACGTTGCCCGCTCGTAGATCCGCGACGCCTTCATTGATCTGGTCGAGGGTCCAGCGTTTCGTGACCAGTGCATCGAGGTCCAGCATGCCCTCCTTGTACCAGCGCACGAACTCAGGGAAGTCATCATCGGGGCGGCTGGAGCCACCGATGGAGCCGGTTAATGTTTTCGCGCCTATCAGCATGTCGAGCGCGTTGAACGATGCCTCGCCGGCGGGTACGCCGACCAGGACGGCGGTGCCGCCTTCGGAGACCCCGCCCCACTCGGCCGGGCGTACGGCTTGAACGATCTGTGCGATGGTCTGGTTGACACCGATGCAATCGAAAGCGTATTCGAGTCCAGACACGGGCTGGCCGAACATGTCGACGGCACCAGGAGGAGAAGTTAGCGCCGCGATAGCGGCGATCGGGTCTTCGTCGGCCGCGTTGACCGTGTGCGTGGCGCCGAACTTCTTGGCGAATGCTAGCTTCTCATCATCGAGGTCGATCGCGATTAGGGGATCCGCTTCGCGCACGGCCGCCGCAGCCACGGCTGACATGCCCACACCGCCGATGCCGAAGATGGCAACTGAGTCGCCCTTTTGTACATTGGCGGTGTTGAGCACTGCACCGGCACCGGTCATCACCGCGCAGCCGATGATACTGGTGACCGAGTTGTCGATGTCTTCGTCCGCTTTGACGACGAACTGCTGGGGCGCCAGCGTGTGCTCGGACCAAGTATAGATACTGGCCGGCCCGCCCGCGATTTCTGTGTCGCGGAATCCCACTGGTGAGATTCTCCCGGGCATTGGGTCGCCGGGGGCAGCGTCTCGTGGCACCCAGGTGACGAAGACCTTATCGCCTTCTTTGACGTGGGTGACGTCGCGCCCGACCGCTTCGACGATACCTGTCGATTCGTGGCCGAGCAGCGCCGGCCCGGGCGCGGCAAGGGTGCCGAACATTTGATGCATCTGGTAATGGCAGATACCGGACGCGTAGTTTTTAACGAGTACCTCACTGGGGCCGGGGTCTGGGTAGCGGAGTTCTTCAACGACGAGTGGGTCGCCGATCTGCATGAAGACTGCGGCGCGTGAGGTGACCATGAGTTACTCCTTGGCTGGCGCTGGATTGGTACGGGAGCTAGTAATAGCAGGCCATCGGCGCAGGTGGAACCGTCCAAGGGTAGAGACCAGTTGCGATTGCGTGGACCAGCTCGCGAATTGCTTGGCTGCTATCGGTTTTTCCGCTCTTAAAGAGATTCGACGGTGTCCGTCGAAGGAATCGTAGATGAGGATGTTGTCGACAGTGACATTGAGTAGGTCACCGAAGGTGCCGACGTTAGGGCGATACTCAAACGCACGTTGATGTCGTTTCCCTTGACGGATAGTCGGATACGGTAGAGCAGCAGAGCATCATTGGCGGGGCCGAGAACGTCGATTCCACGTGTGGCGAGGGGCATCGATGGTGGCCGGTCTGACGACGGTGTTACTGAACACCGCTTGATCAGTTTTGAGCTCGAGGCTGGCCGGAATCGATAAGTAGTTGGGAATCAGGAAAACGAAATGGCGTTGAGACCGGTGCCCCGCACGTCGCTGATACGCTGCTCCAAGTGATGTAGAATTTCGCATCCTGCGTCAGCGGGATCAGTATGGCTGACTGTGCGCTGGACCAAGGTGATCGCTCCTAACGGCGTGGAGTGTCAACGGAGTTGGGCAATCAGGACTCCGTTCGCGAGTGCGGGTTCCCCATCCTGTGTGCGGACGTCGAAGAAGACTGTTTGCTCACCATCTTGTACCTGCTCGGCCAGGCTGCGTACGGTGAGCGTCGTGTCCAACCGGACCATGGCCCGGTTTTGGCAGTAGAAGCGGCGAACGCAACCGGAGTCTCCGCCGAGCGCAACATCGACGATCTGGCTGAGGGCAATGGCTTGAGTGGCGCTGCCGTGCAGGATGATGTCCGGCAGCCCGGCGGCTAGTGCGACACGCCGTTCCGTGTGAATCGGGTTGTATATTTCGGCGCACTCGGTATAAATCTGCGCGGCGGTTGGGCCGATGTATACGTCACGCGTCCAGAGGGGTTCATTCATGTCGGGTGACGGAGGCAAATTGGGGATGCCAACTACGGGTCGGTTAGGGCCTTCAGTGACCGCGCCGCGTATGATGCCAGCGTAGTCTAGTTCGCCCACGGTTTCGCCAGCTGAGTCAGACATGCTGTATCGGCTGACCGTGAGGACGCCGGGCTTGATCTGTTCGACGCCGATGATGCGCCCTTGGGTCGTGATGATATCGCCCTCGACGAAGGGGCGAGCCAGACGCAAGTCGGTCCAGGCGTGCACACCGAAGGGCGCGGTGCGGGGATTGGGCGGCGTGTCCGGAGTGTCGCGGCTATTCCACTGGAATGAGAAGGCGAGACCGGGGTGGCCGATCAGACCTTTTTGACGGGTGTCATCGAAATAGAGTGGGTTGCCATCGTTGATGGCGGCGGCGTATGCCTGGATACGGCGCGCGGTCAGCTCAAAACTGCGCGCGATCGTGCGGTGGCCGACGTCGTCGGTAGGGATGGGGTCAGGTCTGGCGGAGGCAGCGCTACTCATGCACGAATGGTAGTAGGTGATGCAGGTTATCGATTCTTGGCTACGTATCCAGCAACGAATTGTCTCGCGATAGGTGTCTGGTTCCGCGCAATCGAGGCTGAGGTGCGAGAGCGGAGGCCGGCAGTGCCCGCATTCAGGAATCGACCGCCGTGGAGAATGCCCGTGGTGGGGGACGCGGTTTATGCGTCGGGCTACCCAGCGGGGCGACCGCTGAACGGGCGGTTTGCTGGGTGCATCAGGCGCGTGGCAACCCTAGGCCCCGCGTCGAGATAATGCCGCGCTGAATCTCGGAGGAACCCCCAGCGATCGTCGAGGGGACGGTTTGCATGTACTGTTCGGCAAACCAACCCTGCATTGGAGCGTAGGCGTCGCCTTTGCGCAGCAGGCCGGGTGTGCCCATGAAATTGACACCGAAGCGGGCGAACTTCTGGCTCAACTCGCTGCTGTACAGCTTGGCCATACTGGCCTCATGATTGGGGGCGAGGCCGCCTGCCTGCATTGAGAGTACGCGCAGCGAGAGCAGGCGAGAGACCTCGATGCTCACAGCGATGTCGGCGGATCCCACGCGGGCGCCTTCGTCGTTCTGCTCACCGTGTTTGCCCAGGTAGTCAATGAAGTCTTCGAAGTTACGCCGTATTGCGGCCGATCCGGAGAGAGCGGAGCGTTCGAAGTCCATCGTTGCCATCCCGACATACCAGCCGCGGTTCTCCTCGCCGACGCGGTTTCTGGCGGGCACGCGAACATCTTCGAAGAAGACTTCGTTGAAGCCGTGACCGTCGAGCATGTTGATTAAGGGTCGGACAGTGATGCCGGGCGTTTTCATGTCGAGCAGGAGGTAGGTGATGCCGCGGTGCTTCGGTGCATCTGGATCCGTGCGGACGAGGATGAACATCCAATCGGCGTGGTGCGCCTGGCTGGTCCAGATTTTCTGGCCGTTGATTACGTAGTCGTCCCCGTCACGGACGGCCCGCGTCTGTAGGGATGCGAGGTCCGAGCCGGAGCCGGGCTCGGAATAGCCTTGGCACCAGGTTGCCCGGGCGTTGACGATGTCGTCCAGGTGCTGTTCTTTCTGCTCGTCGGTCCCGTAGACGAGCAGCGTGGGGCCGACGTAGCCGGCGGAGATCAGATCGGGGCCAGGTACGCGGTGATAGGCCAGCGTTTCGTTGAAGATGGCCTGCTCGACGAATCCCAGGCCCATGCCGCCGTACTCGGTCGGCCAGGCCGGGGCCGACCAGCCCTTTTCCGCCAGCTTCGTGCGAATGTTTTGGGCGAAGTCGAAGTACTCGTCAGCTTCGTTGTAGTCCAGGCCGGACCAGTCCGATCCGAATTCGTCGTCGATCCAGCTTTCGATCTCGCTGCGCCAGGCCTCGTGCTCGACCGAGAAAGTGAATTCCATGTTGATCTCTCCTCGCCCTTTGCCCCGGCAGACCTGCGCGATGTTTATCGGGTAATGCGTATGGTAGAGACCCAGCTAGTGGGGCGGTAGCCACAATGAATTGAGGGTCCGAGGCACCGTGCTCCGTTACTGTGATGGGAAAGTAAAGAGGACGGCGCTGCGTTGGGGTGGCTCACTGGGAAGATCGCCGGCCGGTTCGAGCGAAACGGCGAATCCAACGATATCTCCCTCGTGCGAGAATCCGAGGAAGATTCCAGGGGTGTCCTCCGGCCCGCTGGATTCGAATGAATCCGCCGCGAGAACGGCCTTGTCGGCCATCAGCATCCAGAGCACGTACATCTCTCCAGCCTGCGCCGCTGGCAGGTTGTTGAGGAAGACGGCGAGAGGCGTGTGGCCTGGGTAGACGACGTAGGCCGCAACCTCACCGATACCATCCGCTGCGTCTAATTCGATCCGGTGCAGGGCCCCTTGCGGGCGGCTCTCATCGTTGAAGGCCATGACGCCGAAGACCGCAGCGATGGCCGCGAAGCAGGCCGCGAGGGCGTGTGGGGCGTACCGTCGCCAGACTGCCGCAGGTGACTTAATCCGACCCACCCGTAGGCGCAGCATGCGGCTACCCCGACCACCTCGGGCGGCGGCGACGATGCGTGACTCAAGGCCGATCGGTGGGGTCATTTCTTCCGCGCTGCTGACCGAGAGCGAGTCGGTCAGCTGGATCAGCTGTGCGAGTTCGGCCCGCCCTTCGGGCCAATTGCGTAGGAGCGATTCAATCTCCAGGCTTTCCTCAGCAGGTAGGCCACCCAGCGCGTATGCAGGCAAGAGATCACGGCCCTCATCGTGGTTCAATGCCCGTGTGCTCATGGCGATTTCTCGTAGAGTTGGTCATGCAAGTTCTTGAGGCCGAGGCGCAGACGGGATTTCACGATGTCTTCGGGGATTTCGAGATCGACGGCGATCTCGCGATGCGTCCGGCCCCCGAAATAAGCCATTTCCAACACAAGGCTTTGACCAGGCAGAATCTTCAGAAATGATTCGCGCACGATCAACCGGTTCAGGATCGGCGCTCCGACTGTGTCGCTGTGGGCAAGCAAGTGGGCGACGTCTTCGACCGCTTGGGCATGAGAGAGTGGCTCGGTGCGACGAAGTGCGGTGACCGAGAGGTTGCGGACCATGCGGCTGAACCAGGTTGAAAAGGGCGCCTTACGGGAGTCGAACTTGGCTGCGTGACGCCAAACGTGGAGGAATGCTTCCTGGACGATTTCTTCGGCCAGATCCTCCCGCGCGACGATGCGCAGCGAGATCGTGTATGCAAGACGCCCGTAGAGCCGGTAGAGCGCGCGCAGCGCCTCGTCGTCGTTGGCCGCGATGCGCTGAAGCAGGTTTTCCGGGTCTGGCGAAGCGGTCACGCGGGCACCCCAATAGCTGCGGCTCGGCGTCTGTCATGGTTGCTTGGGAGAGCCATCACTGACAAGTTCACCGGGGTGCGCAGCTCTCGTGCGTCAGGGGCCCGATGACCGCCCTGAACCGTGGACTGTTCACATAGGAAACGTACCGGAACCTTGCGGGACTCGTGACGCTGGGTCGTGGAGCTAGCATAGTCGAGATCCGATTCATCCCCGGTCCATTC
>CAZZMQ010000046.1:0-1507 GCA_964655365.1 uncultured Dehalococcoidia bacterium
TTCGCCCAGCTGTTGCCCAGGCTACGAATGATGAGCCCGTCGGTGCCGACGGCGTCGAGCGCGAAGATCCCATCTCGGAGCGAAGCGATCAGCTCCTGGGCGGCATCGTCGAGACGTGCTTCGGTAGCCAGCTCGATAGACGCTGTTTGGATTTGTTCGATCGAGCGCTGGTTGACGGCGTCGAAGCGTCGTAGGGTTTCCAGTTTGTCGCCGAAAAATTCTAGCCGGAGCGGCGCCTCCGCCGTCACGGGAAAGACGTCGATTATGCCGCCGCGCCGCGCGTAGCTGCCTGTCTGGTCAACGACTGACTCCCGGCGATAACCGGCCGCGTCGAGCGAGAGCATTAGTTTGTCGGTGTTAAGCAAGTCACCGATGCGCAAGGTTGGTAGCGAGCTATCGGGCGCGACGGTGCGCTGGGAGAGCGCGTGGACGTCGCTCACGATTAACGGCTTTTCGCCAGCAGCTAGGGAGGCGAGGGCCCGCAGACGATCGTATACGGCTTCGCGATCGTGGGAACGATGTTCGTAGGCGACGGTCTCGCGTGGCGGCAGGTGCCGAACTGGGTGAGCGAAACCAGGGGGCAGCCAAAGCTGGATGTCGTCGAACAGGGCGCTAGCGGTGGCGGGGCGTGGGCTGATGACGAGCAGAGGACGATTGACAGTACTGGCGAGCGCGGCCACGACAGCGGCTTTGGCTCCGTCCGGCACGCCTAACACGGCGTGGATATGGCCCGAGGGTGCCTGATGCGTCCACAACGTGCTGTGCAGGTTCGCGGTGAGGCTGTCAAGCAGGCCGGAGAGGTTTGCTGAGGGGTTGTCGGGCTGGAATGCTGCCGTGGCCATCTCGATCCCCTTGGTTGGGTGGCCGGTCGCCGTACCCAATTCACGCCGAATTGGGGCCGGCCCAAAGGCCCGCCCCTCTATATTGTGGCCCGGTGCAGTTCAGGCACCGTTTCTACAGTGTAGGGATTCGGCTTATGATTCCCCGTCCCGAGCATCTCGGGCTATCCCTGAGGGCTACATCTATTCGAAGGGTTCGCACACGAGCGTCGCGAAAGCTGTCTAGACCCTCCTGACCAATGAGCAGCGCGTGGATTCGCGCCCGCACTCGGCGCGATTGTTTCCTAGGTGCAGATCGCGTGGGATCTGATACACGAACGGTGTGCCACTCTGTGTCAGGTGCGGCGTAGTGGGCGACATACAACTTCGATGGCTGGTCTCTCGCTGTCCACGAGACAGCAGAATGGTGGGTAACCAAATGATGTTTGGTACAAACCGTTCCAGTCCGCATTTCCCTCTCTTGTGGAAGGATCCATCACGGTGCTTGGCGAATTCGCGTAAAAAGTTGCCCAGGTCGAAGTTGGAGTTCCGGCGATCGTCGGCTGGCTGGTCGTTGGGCACGGGGTTAGCGGTTATAGGCGTTCATCGCCGACTCGATCCCGTCACGCAGGATGGCGACGACGGCCTCCGCGGCACGCTGTTCGGCGTGGTACAGCATTTCTGCTTCG
>CAZZMQ010000046.1:1517-11615 GCA_964655365.1 uncultured Dehalococcoidia bacterium
ATGTACAGCAACGAGTTCACGCTGTCGCGTCAAGGAGCTTCGTCGTGGGAGGGGTCGGATAGCAGGTGCTCGGCAACGACATCGGGATCGTGCGAGGGGATGTCCTCAACATAGGGACGCCCCACCCCGATCCGGACGCGGGGGAAATCGAGCGAGCCAAGTGTGTTCTTGATTGAGCGCATGCCACGTTGCCCTGCATCGCCACCTTCCGGTCGAATGCGGATCTTGCCGACTTCGAAGTCCAGCTCGTCGACGAGCAAGATCAGGGACCTGGGATCGGCCCCGAAAATGGTGAGCAGGGATTGGACTGCCGTGCCACTATCGTTCATAAAGGTGCGCGGCTGGGCGACGACGACGGGTCCATAGGGGGTGCCACCTTGCCCGCTGATTGCGTGCTTGGACTTTTCGGTCAATTTAAGTCCGAGGAGGTTGAGTAGATTTGCGGTGGTGCGCAGACCGACGTTGTGCCGATTGTGGGCGTAATGCGGACCGGGATTGCCGAGGCCCACGACGATGCGAGCCCCGGGCAACGGGGACGGGCCCTTGCGACGTCGAATAAGGTTGCGTGTGAGGCGCGCCATGAGTCGATCGTAGTCGACGCGTGTGTTTCTGTACCTCTAGCCTCTGACAACAGTTTCTCGATTAAGGCGAGGGTGCTTTCATTCGGCATCTCGGCGAGAGTGCGAGGTCGGCCGTTTGCATGGTCGGTAGGAGCGTTCTATCACTGGCCTCCCGCCGTTGGCGGTGTGGGTGGTTCAGAAGCCGCTCTGGTAACGCCGTATGTCCCGGCTGTGACTATGCGCACTGCAAAGCTTCGAGTCGGGGTGGATTCGGAGCCGAGCAGCATGCGGCGGCCTTGGTGAAGCTCCTTGACCGCCGAGATACTTCGCGACGATCGCAAGATAAGGATGCGCCCGAGTCGTCAGGCTTTGGTTCCCGTCGCAGGACGCGCGGCTGGCTCCCCCCGCAGCGCTGGCACGATCCGCTTGAGCTGGTCGACAAGGATGTCCAGTTCGGCTTGGACATTGTCGCTGCCCAGCGTCACACGCAGCGATCCTGCCGCCGCGTCCTGATCAGTACCCATCGCCAGGAGTACGTGGCTAGGTTCCCAAGAAGAGGTGGTGCAGGCGCTGCCGCTAGAAGCGGCGATGCCGACGCTGTCCAGCGCCTCCAGCAACAGTTGGCCGTCGACAGCGTCAAAGCGAACGTTGGCATTGTTCGACAAGCGGTTCGTAACTGGGCCGTTGAGGATGGCGTGTGGGATCTCGTTTAGGGTGCGCCGGATGAAGTGATTGCGGAGCGCGCTGATGCGTTTGATGAAGACCGGGCGGTTGGTCTCGGCGATCGTCAGGGCGCGGGCTAGGCCGACAATGCCGGGTACGTTCTCAGTGCCGGCGCGACGGTTGCGTTCTTGCCCACCGCCTGTCTGCTGGGCGAGGAAGGGGGTACCCCGACGGAGGTAGAGTGCGCCGGCGCCCTTTGGCCCGCGAAACTTGTGTGCAGAGAGGGAAAGCAGATCGATATCCAGCTTCTGTACGTCTAGGTCGAGCTGTCCGGCACCTTGGATGGCGTCGGTGTGGAACGGCACGCGCCGGCCTAGCGCCTCGCCGCGGCTGCGCAGGGCCGAGGCGATGGCGGCTACCGGTTCGATTGTGCCGACCTCGTTGTTGGCGAGCATGACGCTGACGAGAACCGTCTGTTCATCGACGGCGGCGGCTACAGTGTCGGGCTCAACGAAGCCATTGGAATCGACTCCGAGCCGAATGACCTCAAAACCGAAGCGTTCTAGGTAGTCCAGGCTGTGCAGGACGGCATGGTGTTCGATCGAAGTCGAAACGATGCGTTGTCCGACACCGGCGTGTTGCTGTGCGAAGGCGACGCCTTTGAGTGCGGTGTTGACCGACTCGGAACCGCCACTGGTGAAGATCAGCTCACCTGGGCGAGCATTGAGAACCGAGGCGACGTCGGCGCGCGATGCGTCGATGGCGTGCTCGGCGGTGCGCCCCAATCCATGGAGGGAGGAGGGGTTGCCGAATTGTTCGGTGAGAAAAGGCATCATCGCCCGGCGCACGTCCGGATGGACGGGCGTCGCACCAGCATGGTCGACGTAGATAATCGAGTCCGCCACGCAACTCCTCGGCAGCAGGATTTAGGTTAGCTGTCGCTCTCGCCCAGCGTTGCGACTTTTGCCATCGCGTTGGCAGCGCGTTCGAAGTTCGCGAAGACGGCGATCCCGCGTTCCTGCAGCTTGAGTCGTGCTTCGAGTGCTTCGGTTTCGAGATGGGAGGGGTGCAGGACGGTCAGGATCGGCTTATCTGAGCGTTCGCGGAAGCTTACGATAGAGTCGAGCAGGCGCTCCAACTCCTCGGGCTTGTCCTTCCAGCGCCGGGCCATGAAGGTTGCCGAGAGCTCCATGACGAGGGCGTCGAGAGCGGCGTCCTGATCGAGGATGTCGAGAATCCTGTCGAAGTTCTTGGGGTCTTGGCCAATGGTGCCTGCCATGTCGAGTGGGTTTTGATAGGAGCCGCCGATTATGTTGAAGAACTCGGAGAACTTCTCGTACGAGGTGTCACTGAGAGTGGGCACGTCCCATCCCTCTTTCGCGAAGGCGTCGGTCATGACAACCGATTGGCCCCCTGTCATGGCAAGCAGCCCGACGCCGCGGCCCATGGCGGGCTAGGAGAGACGTAGCACTTTCATGACGTCGACCATTTCGTCCAAGCTGTCCACGGCGAGCGCGCCGCATTGTCGGACGATCGCGTCCCAGACGGCCTGATTGGTGGCGAGCGAAGCGGTGTGAGACTGCGTTGCGCGTGATCCGGCGGGGGTTTGGCCACCTTTCCAAGTAACGACCGGTTTCTTGGCGGCGGCGTGGCGCAGAGCCTTGATCAGACGTGGACCGTCGCGAGCACCCTCGATGTACATGCCGATGAATTTGGTGCCATGGTCGTCAGCGAGGTAGTCGAGGTAGTCGGCCGCCTCCAAGATGATGCCATTTCCGAACGAGATCAGTTTGCTGCAGATAACACCATGCGCCGCTCCGGTGAGCGAGAAGTTCATACCGTGAGTGCCGCTCTGCGAGATGAAGCCGACGTCGCCTTGCACGTTGGCGGGCTGGTCGCGGTTGAAGCGGACCCCCAGTTCGGGGATGTGCAGGCCCATGCAGTTGGGGCCGATCAAGGCTAGATCGCCCTCGCGGGCGATTTCTTCGATCTGGTTTTGCAGGACCTTACCGTCCTCCTCGCCGGTCTCAGCGAACCCGGAGGTGAAGAGGGTGACACCGCCGACATCATTGGTGACGCAGTCTTTGACGATGAAAGGTGATACCTGACGCGGTACGGCGCAGACGACGAAGTCTACCGACTCGGGAATATCGCTGAGAGAGCTGTAGTTGGTGACACCCATCTCTTCGATGCCGGGAATCTCATTTTCATCGAGCTGGACCGAGTAGAGGTTGCCCGTGAAGGTCTTCAGGCTCCTGAGCCACATGTAGCCGCTGGCTTTTTTGTCGCCGACCACGGCGACGCTCTTGGGGTTGAGGACGCGGTCCAGACGTGGCATTGCGTTTCTCTTGTCCTAATGCAGCCGGCAGGTGGGTTGGCAGCGCGCTGCTAGGTCAGCACGATCCGCGCGTCGACGGCGACCGCGCCGTCCTCGTAGGCGAAGATCGGGTTCAGGTCGAGTTCGCTCACTTCGGGGTTGGCCTCGGCGAACTGGGAGAGCTGGAGAAGAATAGATTCGAGCGCGGCGAGGTCGGCGGGAGCAGCGCCGCGGTAGCCCTCCAGCACGGCGAAGCCTTGTATCTCGCGCACCATCTGCCGCGCGTCGCGTTGCTCCAGCGGGACGACGCGGAAGGCGACATCCTTGAGCACTTCCACGAGCACGCCTCCTAACCCGAACATCAGCACGGGGCCGAACTGGGCGTCTTGGGTCATACCCATAATAACTTCGGTGCCGGTGGCGACCATGGGCTGCACAGAGACGCCGTCCATGTGGCTGCCGGGTTCGGCGGCATGCGCAGCGGCGGCGATCCGGTCGAAGGCGGCGCGGACGGTGTCGGCGTCAGCCAAGCCAAGTTCGACACCCCCGATGTCACTTTTGTGAGTGATGGTGTGGGAGATAACCTTGAGCGCGACGGGGTAGCCGAGCTCACCGGCCAGGCTGACCGCTTCGTCGGCGTTGGTGGCGAGCTTGGTGGTAGTCACGGGAACACCCGCGTCGGCTAGGATCGCTTTGGCTTCGACCTCACTGAGGAGGCTGCGGCCCTCGCTTTTCGCGGCTTCGATGATGGCGTGGCTCATACGGTAGTCCTCTGCCGAAATACCCAGAAAAGACCGCCAAATCAATCTACTTCGCGCGTCGTTGGGCATGCTGAAGTTGTTGGTAGCTTGTGGGAACCCCGATCCGAGCGGAGCGGGGTCAGCATAGGAGCGGCCTATTTCAGGGTCAATGAAGGGCCGTAAGTACGCCATACACTAAGCTGCGCCGATCCTTTGACTGCCAACTTGACCGCTCTTATATAGCTTATGCTGATAAGCAGTTTAGGTGTGAATCCCGAAGGTTGGGCGGCCATGGCGGATACTCCTTTCGACAACTTCCTCGACCTTGTCGAGGCATCACGCGAGCTTCAGATCCATCCGCAGAGTTTGCGACGCTTGATCAAGCAAAAGAAGGTCCCAGCCACGATGTTCGCTGGCAAGTACCTGATCGAGCGCGACAAGCTTGAGATGTTCAAGGCCAACTACGACCCACGCCCGGGCCGCAAGCCGATCCGGCGGCTGCTTTAGAATTCCGTTCGCCCGACGAATCCCCGGGTGATGTGAGCTAGAGTACTGACCTCGGGGGCAGTGGGTACGCTCGAATCTTACCGGAGGTCCCATTGGTCCGGTGTTCGCGGTTCCTGAATTCGTCTTGGCCGGCCGCTGCGGAATGGCTACGGCTTGGCTGTAAACGGCTTGGGCCTGTCTGGAAACTGCCCTGTAGCCAGGGTCAGTCTTCTCCGCTCGTTTGTTCCATGTAGGTCAGGCACTGTGCGTATTGTGCTTGTGTGATTAGCTCGCGCGAGACGAGATAGTTGACGAGTGTTTCCAGTTTAAGCAGCGGGTGAAGACTAATACCGTCGGCGCGCAGGCGTTCCCCCCCACCGGCTTGGCGGTCCATGAGCACGACGGCGTCTCGCACCGTGAGTCCGGCTTCGCGCAGCATGGCACCGGTCTCAAGGACACTGCTGCCGCCAGTGATCAGGTCGTCGATCATGAGGACGGTTTGACCTGGGAAGTAGACTCCCTCGATCTCAGGATAAATGTCGCCCTCGTGCGAGTGTGGGTGGGGGTAGATCATGGGGACGTCTGCGATCAGTGAATAGGCCGTTGCAAGGTGAAGCCCGCCCATTGGCACCCCGGCGGCGACTTCGAACGGAACGATTGATGGGCGTAGCATGCCCGCGAGCGTGCGGGTCTGTTCCGCTATTAACTCGCCAACTTGGCGCAGCGCGCGTGGGTTGCTGATCATGAGACGGGTGTTGATGTAGATCGGCGACCGCATGGTCGTACCGATGTTGAACTCACCGAACTGGATCGCACCGGAGTCCCAGAGGATACGGGCGAGCCAGAGGTTGCCGGAGTCGGGTTCGTATAGTCGCATCCGTCTCCATGGCGGCGGGCGGCCAGTTTATCATCTCGCTTGGCCGGGGCATCGCCGCGTTCGTGGTTCGATCGTGACACGCCCGACGCAGGATCGACAAGAGCAGTGTGGATTAGGAGTTGCCACGGTTTTCGACTAGGTCGATCCGGGCTTGGCGTTGGTTCGGCTCGTCGCCGTTTTGAAAGTTTGGCCGATACTCGGACTGGCGACCTTCGATCTGAGCGGCATGCTGGCGGTCATGTCGGTAAAAGGAGCGTAGCCACTGCATCACAGTTAGCTCGCCGAAGGCCGGACTGTTCCCAATGTGGCTGAACTGTGCGAGATCGAGTGAGCGGATCAGCGAAATGGTCTCTGCTCGCTCGTCGCGAAGGACGGCGACGAATTCCGAGATCCCATGCCGGGGGGCCAACTCGATCGGGATGGAGACGGCGGTGTTGCGCACGTCTCGTAAGTCGGCGCCGTCCTTCGCGACGGCCGCACTACACCAGGCGACGTAGGAGCGTTCCATCTCCCACAGATGGGCGAGTTGCTCCTTGGCCGTCCATTGATCCTCACCCTCGGCGGTGGTGGGGACAAAGTCGGCCGCCTCCGCGCTGAGGGCCTCGGCTGCGCTGAGCAGCTTGGCTCGTTCCATATCCATCTTGGCGAGCAGCATGTGGATGTCTTCTTGGCTGTATGGCGGCACCGGTTTGCCCTTCCGAGTTCAGATGTCTGCAGGCGCGTCATGTAGATCGCTGCGGGCCACGCGTTTGTGCACCTCTCGGGCTAGGCGCAGCACATCGTTCGCTTCCAAGGCGCTGGGTGGTTCGGCATCGCCCGTAACGAAGCAGCTGATCCGGCCTTCTTGCCAGCGCGCTTCGATCTTGCGCTGCAGTTCAACGCCGTCCGGCGAGACGCGCGACCACTGCCGCACGGCGTTGGCGAAGTTGAGACCGTGGTCGTCGACGTTAGTGACTTCCAACGAGTTGCCGTCCTCGTCCATCCGAGGGTTGGGCGGCAGCGCTTCATCCACGCCTTCGGCGGCGCCTTCCTCGTCCTCGTAGAGGATGACCTCGACGTCCATGCGACGGTGCGTCTTGCCGCGGCGCAGCGAGAGGTTGAGCAGTACGTCGACCAGTTCGCCGTAGGAACATGGGTCGCGGAACGACTGACGGTAGCCGACAAGGCGACCGGAGGAGTCGATCTCTGCGAACGCTGCATCTTCGTTCTCAGAGTCGTAGGCGAGGCGCTCGTTGGTCACGGGACCGCGATAATCGATGGAGTAGTCGGCGGGGTATTCGCTGGGCGCGAGAGCCAGCCTAGAAAGCGCGTCTACGTGGGGCAGACGCCGTTCAACGCTTGCTTGGCGCCGCCTCACGACGTTCTGTAGCAGGGTGACGGCCAGCAACAGTACGATCAGGATGATGCCAGCAAGCACGACTGGGTCCATTGTTCGTCCCTCTCGTCTCTGCGACGGCTCCGCAGCGCTCGGAGCGGTTACTCAGCCTCGGATGCGCCCGCCACGATCGTTTCGACCACGGCGGGATCGGCCAAGGTGGTGACGTCACCGACCTGGTCTGGCTCGCCCTCGGCAACTTTGCGCAGGATGCGGCGCATGATCTTGCCAGAGCGCGTTTTGGGTAGTGCGTCTACGAACTGTATTTTGTCGGGTGTGGCGATCGGGCTGATCACGCTTCGCACTTCCCGGCGCAGTGATTTGGCGAGGTCGCTTGATGATTCATGGCCGACCTTGAGTAGGACGTAGGCGTAAATGCCCTGCCCTTTAAGATCGTGCGGGTAGCCTACGACGGCAGCTTCAGCGACGGACTCATGCCCCACCAGTGCGCCCTCGATCTCGGCGGTGCCGAGACGGTGGCCGGAGACATTGAGCACGTCGTCGACACGGCCGGTGACCCAGTAGTACCCGTCCTTGTCGCGATAGGCACCGTCGCCAGTGAAATACTTGCCGGGGTATTGCACCAGGTAGGTTTGGATGAAGCGGTCGTGGTCACCGTAGATGGTGCGCATCATGCCGGGCCAGGATCGCTCCATGCAGAGGATGCCGCTGACGTCGTTACCCTCGATCAAGTTGCCGTCTGGATCGACGAGTGATGGTTCAATCCCGAAGAAAGGGACGGACGCCGAGCCCGGTTTCATCGGTGTGGCGCCAGCGACGCCGGTCAGCATGTGGCCGCCGGTCTCAGTCTGCCAGTAGGTGTCAACGATGGAGCAGCGTCCATCGCCGACGATGTTGTAGTACCAACGCCAGGCTTCGGGGTTGATCGGTTCGCCGACGGTACCCAACACGCGTAGCGAGTCGCGCTTATAAGTCTTGACGAATTCGTCGCCTTCACGCATCAGTGCACGTAGCGCGGTGGGGGCCGTGTAGAAGATCGTGACCTTAAGCCGATCCACCATGTCCCAGTAGCGTCCGGCGTCAGGGTAGTTGGGGACGGATTCGAACATGACCGTGGATGCCCCGTTGGCCAGGGGACCGTAGACGATGTAGGAGTGACCAGTGATCCAGCCAGCGTCGGCGGCACAGCAGTAGATGTCATCCTCACGCAGATCGAATACGAGCTTATGTGACATCGTTGCGAAGAGTAGATAGCCCGCTTGAGTGTGTAGAACACCCTTGGGCTTTCCGGTCGAGCCGGAGGTGTAAAGGATGAAGAGCGGGTCTTCGGCATCCATCACCTCGGGCTCGCACTGCGCGGACTGGTTGGTGACGCTCTCATGCCACCAGATGTCTCGATCGGGGTCCATGGCGACGTTTCCGCCAGTGTGCTGGTAGACGATCACGAACTCTACGCAGTCCACAGATTCCAGGGCGTCATCGACGTTCTTCTTGAGCGGGACAGCGCGGCTGCCGCGCAGACCTTCGTCCTGGGTGATGATTGCTTTGCATGTCGAGTCTTTGACCCGGTCGGCGATTGAGGCGGGGCTGAAGCCACCGAAGATGACGGAGTGGATTGCGCCGATACGAGCGCAGGCCAGCATCGCGATAGCGAGCTCGGGCACCATGCCCATATAGATCGCGACGCGATCTCCCTTGCTGACACCTCGTGCGCGTAGTTCATTGCTCAATCGGCAGACGTCGGCGTGCAGTTCGCGGTAGCTGATCGTCCGGTTCTTACCGGGCGCATCGCCCTCCCAGAGGATGGCGGGCTTGTCGCCACGGGTGTTCAGGTGCCGGTCCAGACAATTGACTGTGACGTTGAGCTTGCCGTTCAGGAACCACCGGATGTCGCCACTAGGGAGATCGTCGTTGACAACGTTATCGAAGGGGGCGATCCAGTCGATATATTCGTTCGCTTGCTCGGTCCAGAAGGCGTCGACGTCATTAAGGCTGCGGTCATGTAGTTTCCAATATTCATCCATGGAGCCGATGTGTGCCCCGTTGTTGACCCGGTCGGGCGGCTGATAGACCTCGTTGACCGGTTGCGCACGTTCGTCTGCCATCGCACGGCTCCTTCTGTTCGGGGAAAATCTGGGCCGTATGCTAGCGCGCCTGCTCGGAAGAGGGCAGGGTCGCGACGGGTAAAAGTGGGGCTCTGTTGGGCGGCGTGCAGTAGGCTCGGATTTCGCTTGAAGGCCGGTGATAGACTGCCACTCTGCCGCCAGCTACCTGGGGCGACGGGGGAGCGATTGCGGCGACGGCATCGTCGTCCGCAGCCAATGGAAAGCGACGAACGATGGCCGAGGAGCAGGAGCCGTTCCAGCGCATCAGCGTGCAGGACGCCAACAAGAAGCGCGAAGAGGGTGCCGCCATCATCGATTGCCGGGAGGCGGACGAGTACGCTGAGGGCCACGTGGTCGGTGCGCCACTGATTCCCCACATGAGCGTTTTTGAGCGCATCGACGAGGTGGAGCAGATCGCCGAGGGTAAGAATAAGCCCCTGATGTTCATTTGTGCCAAGGGGCAGCGCAGCGCGGTGGCTTCTGAGTTTGCCGCGGCGGCGGGTTTTACTGATCTCTACAACGTGGAGGGCGGAACGGACGCCTGGCTTGAGGCGGGTCTGCCCTCCGAGAAGTAAATTCGATGGACTCGCCGGAGCTGAACCTGGCACGGACGCAGCTACATCAAGTCGGCGGCGTTCACGCCGGTACTGGTGATATCAGTGCGCGGTGTAGAGAAAGATGATGGCGTGATACGCAGTCTCGCGCGGCTCAGCGGTACTTCTCTCTTTGGTGTCTTCGTGGGCATCGTGGTGATAGTAGTCGTGGTCTTCTTGATCACGACTGGTGGTCTTGAACTCGGATCTTCCGATGACGACGGGGAAGGATTGGGCGCGAGCGAGCAGGTCGAGGATGAGGTGACGGGCGAGGATGCTGGGAACGCCGCCTACGGCGCTGCTGGTGACGCTATCCAGCAAGGCGAACCTTTCCAATTCGGGGACTTGCGTCTGGCGGTAACAAGCATCCGCCGTTCGGCAGTCGTTAGCGAAGGGCGCGACACCGTTGAGGCGATCGAGC
>CAZZMQ010000046.1:11625-16924 GCA_964655365.1 uncultured Dehalococcoidia bacterium
ACGGTCTTATTGACCGTACGCAACGACAGCGAAGCATCGGTCTCTCTGGCCGGTCGGTTACAGCTACTCGATGTGCAGGGGCGTATTTTTAGCCCCGATGCGGAGGCGACAGCCGCCGTCGCCCTGCGCGACGAGAGCCGTCGCGATGGACTGGTGGTCGATCTGCAACCCGGTCTTGAGACGGATCTAGTCGTAGTGTTCCAAGTTCCCGAACAGGACGAGCGTTTCCGCCTGCGCTTGAGCGGCGGCTATGTCGACGTGGAGCTGGACCACTGATGAGTGTTAGTGCACCTCCGATCGTGCTTTGGGATATCGACGGCACGATCAGCGGTAACGCAGGCGCAGGCTCTATCGCTATGAACCGTACTTTCCGAGAGCGCTTCGGCGTCAGGGCGGAGGATCCGGTCGCGGCGATCGATTTCCGGGGCGCCAGCGATGGCTGGATCGTGCCGTCGGTGGCGCAGCACCACGGTTTGGACTGGGGTGCTGCCCAGCAGGCGGATTTTCTTGATCACTACTGCAGTGTCTTGGCTGAGACGATGGAGGAACGTGGGGGCGAGTTGCTGCCCGGCGTTGCGGAGCTACTGGTCGCGCTGGAAGAGCGCAAAGTTGCACAGGGGCTGGGCACTGGTAACTTCCGTCGGTCTGCGTTCGTGAAGTTGAATTATTACGGTGTCGGAGGTTACTTCCTGGACGGAGGCTTTGGCGACGACTCTCCCGACCGGCCTAGTTTGTTAGCTGTTGGGTTGGAGCGGATGCGACGGCACGCCACACCCGAAGCGGGCTGTGTCGTTATCGGTGACACGGTGCACGATATAACCGCGGCGCGCGCGATCGATGCGCGGGTGATCGCTGTGGAGACGGGCTTTGCTGAGCCTCGGGAGCTCATTGATGCTCAGCCGGACGTGCTGCTGGCGGATCTGAGCGATCTGGACCAGGTGCTGGCCGCGATCCTGTTGACCTGAGCGAGACCTTTCTATCCGAGGCTCAGGCGAAGAATGCGCAGGCTTCGAACTCGGAGGGTGGGTACGAGATGCCGCTGGCGGGGTGTAGGCAGCGGCCCCGCCCCCCCGCGAGCTGGTCGCCGGGTTGGCCCCACTCGCGACAGTTGCCACAGATCGCGGCCTTAACGGAATTGCGTGGTAGGCCGTTAGGATCGTTCCTGCTGGGAGTGGGGAGACTTTTGACGTCGGCAGCATCGATCAGCCAGAGCGGACTGACTTCCCGCGGCTGTTGCTCGTGTACAAATTCGCTCTGGTTGGGTCGCAAGGCCGCCTCCATCATTGATTCGACGGCGTCTATCGCTCCGCTGCGACGGCGGCGTTTGCGTTGTGTTCGCGCGGACCAGATATCGCTGTCCAAATCGGAGTTGACGGCGGTGTCGGTATCTCCGACATCACGCCTGCCCTGGCGTTTCTCACGGTAGAACCGTTGTGGGTTGTGCTTGGCCCCACGGCCTTTGCGATTCTTTCGCCCCACGGGATACCTCATCTGAGCTGGCGACAGCAGCCAGCAACAGCCCTAAGTCTAGCAACACCGTCCGAATGTCCAGTACCGCTTGCGATCCGTCTGGTTTGGCCCGCGTCTGTACTACGCTACGCGGGCTGAGCGGCCGCTCAGAGCAGACGGACTGGAGTGATCGATGCGCGCTGCTGCGTGGACGGAGAGCGGGGAACTTGAGCTGGAGGAGCGGGCGACAACCGTTCCGGGTCCGGGTGAGATCGCGGTCGCGGTTGTGAGCGGCGGGATTTGCGGCTCGGACTTGCACTGGTTCCGGGGCGACTTTGTGCCCGAGGGAGGGCGAACACCGGGTCACGAGATCGGTGGTGTGGTGTCGGCCGTGGGCGCCGAGGTCGCAGGGTTGCGTGAGGGAGACGTAGTTGGCATCGAGCCGCGTGTGCGCTGCGGAAGCTGCGACTATTGCTCGCTGGGGCAGTTCCAGCATTGCCGGGCGAGCCACCTGATTGGGGTGGGTTCGGATGGCGGTTTGGCCGAACAGGTCCTGGCACCGGCCTATACGGCGTTCGTGGCGCCGCGTGGCGTTGACGGGGAACTGGCGGCACTAGCCGAGCCGTTGGCCTGTTCCGTGCACGGATTCCGCAAGGTCGATCTGCGCGCTGGCGAGACCGTGCTGGTGCAAGGGGCCGGGACGATCGGACTAACGGCGCTGCAAGCGGCTGTGGCCGAGGGAGCGAAGGTGCTGATCACCGCTCGCTATGCGCATCAGCGTGAGGCCGCGGAGCGCTTGGGCGCCAGCGAGGTGATCATGGACGATGCTATGGGTAACGAACGGCTGGCTGAGTTAGGCCGCGACCAGGCAATCGATGTGGTGGCGGAGGCCGTTGGAGGCCACGCGGACACAATCCGCGTGGCGGTGGATGTGGTGCGGCCGATGGGCCGTGTTTGCGTGTTGGGTGTGTTCGCGATCGAGAGCGCCGGTTTGAATCCGATGACGTTGTTGGCGAAAGAGGCCGTGGTCGTGGGGGCCCTCACATACAGCTGGCCTGGCGGGACGGCGGTGGATTCCGACTACGCGAGGGCGTTGGAAGTAATCGCGAGTATGGCAGAGGAGAGTCGGGCGTTGATCACACATAGGATCCCCCTCAGCAAGGTCAACGCCGGCTTTGAGGCGGCGTTGAATAAGAGTACGGCGTCGATAAAGGTGCACATCCAACCAGACTAGATTTGATCTGATGCATCGCGAAAAGCGGCGCAGAGCACTAGTCGATCAGGCCTAGGCGAATGCCAGAGACGTAGCGGTCTCCTGGCTGTCGGCTCCTGCTGGCGTGCTCTTGTCCGTTCTTGTATTCGATCCGCAGCTCCCGTGGGCCGTGTGGGTGCCTCGCCGAATGCGATGGACCGGACGCTAAGCAGTTCCTCGTCTGCGCCGTTGGTGAAGCGCACCCCATCGATGTCGAGGTGGAGATTACAGTTCTTGATGAACCAGGGTAGGCGGGTGCTGCGTCCATCGAGGCTTTCGCGATGGCAAGCCGGAGAAATGTTCGCGGTGCAAAGTCTCCGTATTTGGCGTGAGAATGATGGAGGTGACGGATTGCGCGCTGTCGCGACGGGCTCAGTTGAGGACGCCGAAGCCCCCTACATGCTTGCGTAGATGGCTTGCTAGGCGGCGTTTGAGCTGTCCATTCTCGACTTCGAGAACCTTGACCAGCATTTCAAGCCGCTGCAGGACCTCGGGTGACTCCAACAACTCCTGTTTCACACCCAGCGGAATTTCCAGCCGCCCCGCCACCAGATCAGCCAGAACGGTACTGGACCGAGGCACAGGAAACTCCCGCTGCCAGCAGTCTTGCAGGCTGAGAATCAGCCGCTGATGATCGGCGTAGAAGTCGGCCAGCGTTCGCGCTGCCTCTCGAGTAGCGTCGTTCCTGGCGTCTTCGGGTGCGCTCAGGAATTCTACCTCGCAGCGCAGATAGGGGTCTTCACCAAGATTCTCAGCGATGCGAAAGCGGCGCGTGCCTTCGCAGACGATGTCCCAGCGACCATCCTCTGTCTCGTTCGCGTCGATGATACGGACCGCGCAGCCCACTTCCACTGGGGTGGCGCCGCCGCCGGCCTCGCGGCCTTGCTTGATGAGCGCGATGCCGAACTCGGCGTTCTCCTCTAGCACTTCGCGCACGAGGTCTCGGTAACGCGGCTCGAAAATGTGCAGCGGGATTCGTTGGCCGGGGAAGACTACGGTGTTGAGCGGGAACATGCGCAGGATCGACATCGACTCCCCCAGAAGTTTCTGTGCGGGCCCGGCGGGCTAGAGCTCTGCCATGCGCGAGGCCATGCCGATCACGCGGCGTGCGTTTCCGTTCTCGTTGAAGGCGCGGAAGATTTGGAGCTTCTCGGCCTCGAGGGAGCCCTCGGCGTGAATGGCAAGGACTTCCTGGTACGCCCCGTAGTCAGAGGAGGTCAGATCGCCGATGAAGTTCATCATCTTCATGCGTTGCTCGGCGCTGACGCCGTCTCGGCCGACGAGGTATTTTTGCAGGAAGGGACGCAGCTCTTCGCTCTCCCAGTCCTCGTCGCCGGGGCCGGTGACGAGGATACCTCCGGCCAATTCTTGGACGTGCTGCACCGCGCGGTGATAGCCGTGCGCGAAGTGGCTTTTGGCAATATTGACTGTGAGCGGATCTGGCGCGACCTGACCGTTGGGCTTGTTGATGCAGCGCTCGGCGGCCTTCTCCGTCAGTGCGCGTAAGACTTCGGCATAGGTGATCAGTTCCACGAATTTCTCACGCACATGACTGGCGCCGATGATGCCGTTGAAGTCCGCGATCACGGCTGCGGATCCGCCCAGCGCGTCGACTAACGGCAGCTTGTAGGAAACGGCCGTGAAGCGGTGGTACTCGACGAACGTCAGGGCAAGCTTGCCGGCATCGTCGCGTTCACCGTCGAGGTAGATGCGGTCGTTGGGTGCGACGACGTCGTCGAAGACGGTCAGCGTCTCCATCATCTTGTGTTTGGCGGAGATCGGCCGTTCGCCGGCGGGAGCAGGGCCGTCACCGAAGGGGCTGGCCAGGAGCCGGATGCCGGGCGTGTTCATCGGCAGCGCGAATGCGATGGACCAGTCTTCTTCGCCCTCCCCCATGGCGCGCGTGGGCAGCACGATGACCTCGTGTGCCTGGGTCGAGATCGAAGTGTGTTGCTTCGCGCCTCGCACGACGACCCCGTCCTCGCGGCGTTCGACGACGCGCAGGTAGAGGTCAGGATCGGCCTGCTCGCTGGGGCGCTTGATACGGTTGCCCTTGACGTCGGTCTGCGCAACCGCAACGGCGAAGTCATTGTTTCGGCAGTATTCATAGAACTTGCGTACGCGGTCGTAGTAGACATGGTTTTCCATCTCGGCGGTGACGGCGAGGAGAGCGAAGAGAGCGTCGGTGCCGATCTCCTTGATCAGCGTGACAAGCGTGTCGCCCTCGCTGGTGCAGAGTTCGATCAGGGCTGATCGCTTGAGCAAGTCGTCGCTAGAGGTGGGGATCTTGTAGTAGCGACTGTACTTCTGGCCGTCCTCTTCGTAGACGGCCAGATCGCGGTGCTCAGGCTGGTCGGCGACGGAGTAGTCGATGGCGGCGTGGCGCGAGGCCTTGCCTTTCACTGGATGGACGGTGACGTCGTCGACGCGCTGGCCACGGAACCAGACTTCGCGCCCGTCCTTGAGCGACTCCAGGTATTGCTCAGGGGACATCAAGGACATGGCGGATTCCTTTAGTACTGGGTTTCGACTCGTGGGCCGGCAGGTAGCGGGTGCGCACTAGTGGGTTGCGCGTCCGTGCATAAGTTAGTGGCGCCT
>CAZZMQ010000046.1:16934-20798 GCA_964655365.1 uncultured Dehalococcoidia bacterium
CCGGCGCGCTGCAGCTTCGGAATCGCCTCTCGCGCGGGGTGTTCCTCCAGAATGACTTCTAGTGCGACCCAATCGTTGTCCGTCAGAGGGGAGACAGTGGGTGAGTGCTCGCCGAAGGAGCCGATCACGTCGAGGACATCGCCGAGTTTGGTGAGGGGGACGTTGAGTTTAAGTCCTACCTTGGAGCGAGCTGCGATCGCGCCTTGCAGGAGCAGGTTGATCGACTCGATCTTCTCGCGCCGTTTGGGGTCAGCCCAGGCCTCTTTGTTGGCGATAAAGCGGGGTGTACTGGACATGATCTCGTCGATCACGCGCAAGTTGTTGGCACGCAGGCTGGAGCCAGTTTCCGTCACGTCGACGATGGCGTTAAGGATGCGCGCTTTGACCTCGGTAGCGCCCCAGGAGAACTCGACCTTGACGTTGATTCCCTTCTTTTCGAAGTAGCGTCGCGTTGTCGCGACGAGTTCGGTCGCGACAACGCCACCGACTAGGTCTTCGGGGGTCTGAACGTCGCTTTCGTTGGGTACCGCCAGCACCCAGCGGGCAGGGCGGGCGCTGACCTTGGAGTACTGCATTTCTCCGATCTGGTGGACGTCGGACTCCGTCTCCTCGATCCAGTCGAGTCCGGTCACGCCGCAGTCGACGATACCGTCCTCGGTGTAGCGTGCCATCTCTTGAGAGCGGAACATGACGCAGCGGATCTGAGGGTCGTCTATCGAGGGGAAGTAGGAGCGGTCCGAGACCTGGATCTGAAAGCCGGCGCGATGGAACAGATCGATCGTGGCTTCCTGCAAACTGCCTTTGGGCAGGCCCAGCGTAAGTAGCGGTTCCATCATCGATCCTTCGTCCAGCGAGGCTATCCGCCCGCGGCTCTCCTTGGCAGCCTGGAGCCAGGGCCCGTTCGCCCGGTCCAGTGGCTGGAAGCGTTGCATACCTCGCGCTCCCGCCATAGCGGGAAGGCGTCAGGCGTCGCAGGTCGGCGTTGTGGAAATCCTGTTCGCGGCCATACGCGGACGCTGCTGATTCGGGATGTCGGCCTCTTTGGATTTATTCGAATGCCGCTACCGGTGGCTGATCCGACTGGGACTGGAACGAGACTGAAAATCCCGTTCGCGTCTCTCTGACTACCGTCAGGCGACACTTGACCACTCTGGTGATTATCCGGGCATAACACAACCCAGACGCAGATAGCCGAGACCGCCATTGTAGTGGGTGTGCGGAATGCCCTTCCCGATTGAGGGGAACGTTTCGCGGCCCATGGGCCGGAAAGCAGAGGGGCTTTACGCTGGTGCTATGACAGGTTCCCAGGGCGGGCCAACCCCTTCGCTTGTTGACGACGCCGAGCGCACGGTTCGGCTGCGGGAGATGCTGGTCGATGAGCTAGAGACGGCCTGGCTCTACGAATACTTGGCGGATGGCGTGCGCAATGAGGTGACCGCAGGAACATTGCGCGAGTTGGCGGTTTCTGAGCGCGAGCATGCACTGCACTGGGCGGAGCGCTTGGGCGATCCGAGTCTTGTGGACGAGCAAGTTCGCATCCCGTTTAGACTGCGGATGATGGCTTGGATCGGTCGCGTGGGTGGGATGAATCTCATCGTGCCGCAACTGCGAGTGCACGAGTTGCAGGATATCCGCCGCTACGAGTCGGAGCCGGAGTCTGGCGACCTGGCTGAAGAGGAACGCCAGCACCGCGCCACGCTATCTCAGCTCACTGCAGGGGGGCGGTCCGATCCCGAACACGGCTTCACCTCTACCTCCGCCGCCAGCACTTTCCGCGCTGCCTTGTTTGGACTCAACGACGGCATTGTTTCCAATCTTAGCCTGGTAGCGGGTGTGGCTGGTGCCGCGATAGAGAGCGACGCGGTTCTGCTCGCGGGCATCGCGGGCTGGTTAGCTGGTGCGTTTTCGATGGGGGCTGGGGAGTATGTCTCGGTGCGGAGTCAGACGGAACTATTTCAGCATCAGATCGCGCGCGAGCGTCTTGAACTCGAGCTTGACCCGGATGAGGAACGCGGTGAGTTGCTGGAAATCTATAGTCGTAAAGGCATCTCGCCAGATTTGGCGAATTCTCTGGTGGACGAGTTGATGGCGGATCCTGAAAGTGCGTTGGACACGTTGGCGCGTGAGGAGCTGGGGCTTGTCCCGGACGATCTGGGATCGGCCTGGCAGGCAGCATTCAGTTCGTTCCTGGCCTTCTCGCTTGGCGCGATTGTGCCGGTGATTCCGTTCCTTGTGGGATCAGGTTACGCCGCGTTGATCGCAGCAATCATCGCCGGGGTTGTGATGTTGGGTGTGGCTGGGATGGTGACATCGCTGTTGACTGGGCGACATCCGCTCTATGCGGGCGGGCGCATGGTGTTGATCGGACTCGTGGCGACTAGCATCACGTTCGGAATTGGATCGCTGATCAACGTCAATCTTTAATCCGAGGGCGATCGCCAACGCGCCGGTTTAGTTCTTGCTGATCACGACGCTGGGGATGGCCTCATCTGGTCCGACCAGTGCCTGCACCGCGCCCGCCCGCCAGAGCAACGGCAAGAGGGCGGTGCCCGGCGTGGCGTCTTCGTTGAGCCGCAGGGTGGCAGTGAGCGCCGCGCCGTTACCTCCGACGGTGACTTCGTCGCCGTCGTGGAGGCCGCGGCTGGCAGCGTCGTCCGGGTGGAGTTCGAGGAACTTGGCACGTTCGAGTCGGTCGGCGTTGTGCAGCGAGGCCGCCGCTGCCTCACGGTCCGAGAAAAGGTCGCGAGTGGCGACTAGTGCAAGGCCATCAGCCGCCGAGTTAGAGGTAGTGAGCGAAGCGACCTCGAGGAAGACATTGGGTGACTGCGCACCGTTGAGTGGCTGCCGTGCTTGTCGCAGCAGACGGGAACCGGCCGCAGCGACGTAGTTGAGGTCTTCGGCCGCGATCGCATCGAGTACGGCCCTCGCGTCGGTAAAGGCTAGCCCCGCGCCTGGCTTGAGTTGATTCGCGAGCGCCTGCAGGTGATGCCATGCGGGGCGAGCATCGGAGGCGGCGTCTATAGCGGGCCGCAGGCGCATGATCTGGCGGTCGGCATTGGTAATTGAGCCGTCCTTGGCGAGAGCTGGTAGATCGGCTAGGACGTGGGTCGCTAGCTGCACGGTTTCTGTGGGGACATCGTCGATTACGAGCAGCAACTCGAGAGCCTCGAGCGCGGAACGCACATTGGCGCGATCGGGTAGGAGCAGAACGGGGTTATCCTTGGCGATGATCATTGCTTTCAAGCTTCCCGAGCGGGCTGCTTCAAGCATGTCGGCGACGTGCAGACCGCCGGCTTCAGTTTCCGTCTGGTTGCCATGTTCATCTGTGGTGAGGATGGGTGCGGCGGGCGTCAGCCCCACGTCGCGCAGGCCGATGACATTGTTCTCGGGCGGCAGAATATGTAGCGAATTGGCGGCAGCGGCGGGGCCAGCCAGGGCGATCGTAAGGTTGATGGCGGCGCGAGCCTGCGCCTGGGTGGCGGCGGCACTATGGCGCGAAGGAGCCAGCACAACCGCAACTTTTCCGTTCAGCTTGGCGGTTAGGGCAGTTGCAGCTTCGGTCAAGTTCGCTGCCACAGCGGAGTTAGCGGTAGGCGCAGCAATCTCGCCCAGGCGTTGCCGCACACCTTCCTGAGTCGTGGCGGCAATGGCGAGGTCTTGCGTCAGCGATGCCAGTTCGCCCAGCGGTGCTCTCAGCGCCATTGTGGCGTGGAACTCCAGTGCGCTGTCGCGGCGGCTGATGGTCACCAAGGTGGCACCGTGATTGACGACCGCGTCCTTGATCCGCACCCCGACGACGTTGTTGCTGGCGCTGATGTCGTCACCGATCGCGACGATGGCGTCGGCGTTCTCCAGGTCAGTTAG
>CAZZMQ010000047.1:0-5883 GCA_964655365.1 uncultured Dehalococcoidia bacterium
TGCCTCCCCTTCCACCCCTACCGACCTGCACTGGGCAGGGATCATCTTCCGGCAGGACTGGAGAAGCTAGGCGGGCACACTTGCTGCGCGTATTGAGGCCGGACGTCTGATGCAAGCGAGGGTCAGACAATCTTGCTTTTCACGTACCACCCGCGTTAGAAAACCGAACCCGAACGGACGCTGCGGATCCGCCAGAAGCAGAGAGACCGCCCGACCGAGCGGTCTCTCTGGATTGTCGGGAGTTTGAGCTTATCCAGCTCTAGAAAAAACCACTTGCCCGATCGCTCCGCTCACATTTTCGGCAGGAGCATCTGGGCCGAGCGCGCCTTCTCCGAAGAGTTGCTGGAACTCAGGGTCGTCGAAGAATTTGTCGGTTGCTGCGCCATACTCTGTGTACGTGGGCCAGGCCATGGTGTGATGGAACGTCGCAAAACCTCCGCCGGGTCCTCCCAGTTCTTGAACCACGGTGTGGTGAGCCGGACGGATATCCAGACGGGTGAGGATGTCATCGAGCTTTTCGATCAATCCGACGAAGTCCGCAACTCTTCCGGGCTTTACTTTCCATGTGTCGGTCCAAACATGAGCTGGCATTGATACCACCTTTCATTATTTTCCGAATGTGACTAATCCGGCGCAGCATTGTGGCACAGTTTAGATGGACGGAACTTTAGGCCTCCACCAGAAGCGAAATGGAATCCTCGATCACTCGGTTTTGGTCATTCGAGTCGTCATGAGGAAGACCTGTCTGTAAACGCGGTGGAATCGCTTCGTACGCGGGAGCCGACGGTGCCCAGATCAGCATCGTCGCCTCCACATCGAGCATAGAGGGGCGCAATGCCCCGAACGCCGTGGTCGCATATTCGGGCGCGATGTGACACTTGCCTGGTGGTGCGCTGTGTTCCACCAGGGTAAACAACCCGAGCAACAGATCGACGAGGCGACAAGGAAAAGGCGCTCTTGGGAAGCCTTGCAATTGGCAAACCTGGCGTGACCTATAGCATCAGTTACTTGCACGGCAACGAGACGAGGAGTCGACGATGGCCGAATCCGCCTACTTCGATCTTGGCGACCACCACCGAGTTATCGTGACGTCTTCCGAGGTTGCCCAGACTTGGTTCGATCGTGGCCTCATCTGGCTCTACGGCTTCAATCATGAGGAAGCGCTCGTTTGCTTCGAGAATGCGGTTGCTGAGGATCCGGACTGCGCGATGGCGCACTGGGGAATCGCCTTCGCGATCGGGCCGAATTACAACAAGGCATGGGAGATGTTTGAACTGGCGGAACGGGAGCAGTTGCTCGCGACCGCGCAGCGAGCGATCGCCGACGGGCTGGCTGTGGCGAGTGCATGTTCCGCTGAGCGGCAGCTTCTCGAAGCCCTGCGGATGCGGTATCCGAGCGATCCGAAGACCGAGGATTTCGGACCCTTTAACGACGCTTTTGCCGATGCAATGCGAGTGATCTACGAGGCCGCCCCAGGCGACCTCGACATTGCCAGTCTCTTCGCTGAGGCCTTGATGGGGCGAACGCCGTGGCAACTCTGGGACCTCGAACGCGGCCAGCCGCGCGACGGAGCTTCGACCGCGGAGGCCCGCGCCGTCCTGGAGCAGGCGTTTCTCGCTGATATAGCGGCCTGGGAACATCCAGGTCTCTTGCACATGTACATCCATCTCATGGAGATGTCGCCTACACCGGAGCTTGCGCTGCCGCATGGGGATGCGCTCGTGCATCTCGTACCCGACTCTGGTCATCTCGTGCACATGGCGACACACATTGACATGCTCTGTGGCGAGTATGCCCACGTCGTTGAGCGCAATCGAGAAGCGGCTCGCGTCGATCAAGCGTTCACGGCGCTGCGCGGGGCTGAGAACTTCTACACCGTTTACCGGATCCACAATGTGCATTTCGAGGCTTACGGAGCCATGTTCCTCGGCCAGAAACAGACGGCACTTGCGGCCGCCGAAGAGCTGCAGCAGCTCTTGCCCGTCAAAACTGTGACCCATCTCCCGGACCTCTTCGAGGCTTTCTGGGGGATGAAGCTCCATGTCATGGTGCGCTTTGGTATGTGGAAGGAGATCCTGGCCGAATCCCTGCCCGATGACGCTGAACTCTTCAGTTTTACGACGGCGCTCATTCGCTATGGCCGTACGATTGCGTTCGCGAACCTTGAGCGTCTCGACGAAGCAGCGACGGAGCTCGAAGCGTTCGCTGCGACGCAGATTGCTGTCCCGGACTCACGGCTCATGTTCAATAACCCTGCCACAGAGGTTCTCAACATCGCGGCCGAAATGGCTCACGGTGAGCTGCGCTACAAAAGCGGTGAAGTCGAAGGCGGACTCGATCACCTCCGCCGCGCATGTGATCTCAGCGACCATCTCCGCTACGACGAGCCTTGGGGTTGGATGCAGCCCCCACGCCATGCACTCGCTGCACTACTTATGGAGCAGGAACAATTCGATGAAGCCGAGCAGATTTACCGTGCCGACCTAGGTCTTACCGACGCCCTCTCTCGGCCGTGCCAACACCCGGGTAACATTTGGTCCTTGCACGGCCTGCATGAGTGTCTGATGCAGCGCGGCACGGAGGGCGATGCGGCGCACGTCAAGCAATGCCTCGATATCGTTTCCGCCCGAGCCGATGTCGAGATTAGCTTTTCCTGTTTCTGTCGCGGGCACTGAGGTGGGCAATCTGGAGCGTGACCCTGATAGCCGTCTGTCTGGCACGGGGGCCGATGAGCCGCATGCGAGCTACTTGGCATTGGGCTGGCACCCTTTTCGTGCCTATTAACATTAAGAGACACATCGGAGAAAGCACGGAAGGCTAGCCGACCGTGTTCCTTCCGAAGTTCCTTCCGAAGAAATCCAAAGATGGGCACCACGGTTGTGGTAGGAGGGAATTTCCCCGTGAGGGTTGTAGCTGGGAAGGGGGGTTGGTGGTTACTAGCGTTCTATCCCAACGTCTGGATATCGCCTGTGAGGCTAGAGGCCATACGGCGTGGCGATATTGCTCCCTAGGATCCCTCGGGCTGGCCCTGGCAGCATCCTGATGAGTTCGCGATGTCATCGATGTAGCTCGGCGGATGGTCACCATGGGGATAGTTTGAGGCCCAGAAGAAACGGTCCGCGCCGCCGTGCTCAATTACGCCCGCTACTGCGCGTTTCGATGAAGGGCCGCGCCAACTGACAGCGAATGCTGCGGTGGACGTGTTTTCTGCTTGCTTCCCTTACCCCTCACCCGCGCGGCATTCTTCTCTGCCCGACTGTCAACTGGAGATACGGGGCGTGCCCATCGTGGGTCGCGCGGAATCGGATTCGGAAACCTTGGTTCCGCCGATTGCAGCGATGGCCTACGTGCGAGGGACTGTGGAAGGCTTACTGCCGGCGGTTCCTTCGAAGGAAGCTGAGGTCAGACACTACGTGTTTATAGTGGGGGAGCATTTCTCTCCTCGAGGGCGTGCGATTGGGACGGGACACAGAGGGATGGTCGCGGCGCGGTCCCGGTGCTGATGGCAATTCGGCGGCCAAAGAACTCACCAGGTGCTCGAGGGCTCAATGGACGATATTCGGGGCGTCGTCTGTACTGGTGTAATGGATGGACGGCGCGTTCACGGGGGGCGGTCTAGTCTGAGGGGCCGGAGCATTGTTGCCCAATGGTTGGGCTAGTGGAGGTTCTGATGTCGGTCTATTTCATAGTGCAGGAAAAGGTGTTGGACGAGGCGATGATGGAGGAGTACGGCAAGCTGGCTGGCCCGACGCTGTCCGGGGTGAATGTGAAGCCCCTGGTGGTGGACAACGACGTCCAATCGATCGAGGGGGAATGGCACGGGTCGCGGGTGGTGGTGTTGGAGTTTGACACGGAGGAGTCATTCCGAGGCTGGTACAACTCTCCGGGCTACCAGGAGGCAGTTAAGTTGCGACTAGCGGCGACCGACTCGCGCGGAATCCTAGCCCAGGGAGTGGGGTAGCGTAACTGGTCGTGGTTCGGGCCATGCTGAGCCGCGCCGCTCACTAAGCTCTCGCGAGATCGGAGTGACTGTGGGACGTGCTTTCGAAGGCGTTCGTGTGATAGACCTGACACAGGTCTTCGCTGGGCCATACGCAACACTCATGCTGGCCTCGCTCGGTGCAGATGTTGTTAAGCTGGAACCGCTAGCGGGCGATCAGGCGCGCCGCCTGCTCGATCATGGCCAGCTGGCTGCCGCAGGGATGTCGCCTGCCTTCATCGGGCTTAACGCTGGCAAGAGATCGATCGCGATCGATCTCAAGCATCCCGAAGCCCTGGCCTTAGTGCGACGGCTGGTGGAGTCCGCGGACGTTTTCGTAGAGAACTCCCGGCCCGGAGTGATGGAGCGCCTAGGGCTGAGCTATGAGTCGCTCAGCGTTGTGCGCCCCGACCTGATCTACTGCTCGATCTCCGGCTACGGGCAGCAGGGGCCCCGTCGCGATGCGCCGGCCTACGATGGAGCGGTACAGGCGGCTTCGGGCATGATGAGCATCGGTGGCGAGCCAGGGCAGGATCCGTTGCGGGTGGCGTTTCCGGTGATCGATATGACAACCGGTCTGAATGCCTGCATTGCGATCTCCAGCGCACTTTACCGTCGTGCGACGAGTGGTGAAGGGCAGTTCCTGGATGTGGCGATGTTTGACTCCGCGCTGTCGGTCATGTCACCGGTTGTCAACAGCTACCTGGTGGGGGGAACCGAGCCGTACCAAACTGGCAATAGTTCGCTCACGTTGCAGCCGACAACCGATCTGTTTCAGACCAAGGACGGCACGATCCAGATCGTGGCGTTGACCGTGCCACAGATCGAGTCGCTCTGCGCCGCTTTGGACCGTTCTGGCCTGCTCGCCGATCCGCGCTTCCGCACGATCCCCGATCAGATCACGAATCGGGACGCGATGCGAGCCGAGATCGCACCGCTGTTTTTGGAGAAGACCCGGGCGGAATGGGTGGAGATCCTGACCGAGGCGGGTGTTGTCGTGGGCCGTGTGGTGACGATTCCGGAGGCGCTTGCAGAGCCGCAGGTGCAAGCACGACGTCTACTCGCTGATGTACCGGTTGACGATCTGCCGGGAGCGGATTTGCCTCCCGGGGACGAGACATTGTCGATCGTCAACGCGGGTTGGGAATCTGGCGATGAGGGACCGAACAACGGCATCGCTGCGCCACGGCTGGGTCAGCATGCGGATGACGTATTGGAGGAGTTGGGATTGGGGACGCAGGAGATCGCATGGTTGCGGAACGTTGGTGTGATCGCGTAGCTGGCACAACTATTGGGACTAGAATGAAGGCATGCTCGCGAGCATGCCAGCCCTGCAGTCGGCAGACTATCGTTTCCTCTTCTACGACACGGTGTTGGCGGCGGCGGCGCGTTGGGCGCTCATGCTGGCGCGCGGCTGGCTTATCTTTGAACTGACGGACTCGACGGGTGCCGTGGGGATCGTGACGTTTGCTGCGATGGCACCATTCCTTTTTCTAGGTCCGCTGGGTGGTGCGCTGGCCGACCGCTTCGATCGACGCCAGATGGCGATGGGCTCGGCGGCGTTGGGCGTCGCAATCTCGACGACTCTCGGTCTCCTTGTGGTGACGGGTGTGGTTGCTACCTGGCAGGTAGTGTTCCTCGCGATCTTGCAGGGTACCTCTATGGCGATGGTGGCTCCGGCGCAAGAGGCACTGATGCCTAATTTGGTTGATCGCAAGCATCTGCTGAACGCAGTGGCCTTGTCTGGGCTCGCTCGCCATGGTTCCCGCGTCGCTGGCCCGCTGGCTGGCGGCATTATTCTGGCGACACTGGGGGCGGGCGCAGTCTTTTTCCTTTCAGCAGGGCTGCTTGCTTTGGCCGTGGTGCAACTGGCCCGAATCCGCTGGCGTCCTGGGCGGAATGTC
>CAZZMQ010000047.1:5893-19747 GCA_964655365.1 uncultured Dehalococcoidia bacterium
GGGCAATTCGTGGCGTGGTGTCGGGTGTGTTGTTGCTGAGGGGGTTCGCGACTCCTGGCAGGATGGCCGGGTGCGATTGATCCTGGTGCTCTTGGGCGCACACTGCGGGCTGACGATGGCGTTCGATGCACTGATGCCGCGACTGGCGACGGACGTTGGTGGGGGCAGCGCGACGTTTACAGCGATTCTCGTGGCGGTTGGAGTGGGGGCGTTTGCGGGCACCTTGGCACTTTCCTTGTTGCAGAGCGAGGAGATACGGGGACGCACGTACGCGGTAGCGGGCGTAGCCAGCGGCATGGCGATGATCGTGCTGGGCACTGCCCAGACACCGATTGTGGCCGTGATCGGTGCCGGACTGGCGGGGGCTAGCCAGGCAACTTACATGGCGATCTCGGCCACGCTGGTCCAGACGATCGTCTCTGATCATTTGCGCGGGCGAGTGATGTCGCTGTATCTGATGCTGGCAGCCGGTCATATGGCGTTTATGAATCTTGGCTTCGGCTTCTTCGCTGACGTGACGGGTGTCCGCCTGCTGCTCGTAGGCCCCGGTGGGATTTGGGTGGCGATTTTCCTGCTGGCGACGCTTACCCTTATGTATCTGCGCTATTTGCTGCGGGGGGGGGTGTTCGCACCAACTGGGGGTGCGTACACACCCCGCGAGCGCTAGCTCGCGCTGTTGTAGCTCTCGTAACCGACTTCAATTTCAAGGCGGTCGGCGACCCAGTCTCGCATCACTGAGCGCACTTGCTCGACCCGTCGATGCATCGGCGCCGCGTTCTCAAGGGGCTTGCGATAGAGGTGACCCAAGCCAGCTTTGAGAAGCATCGCTTCACCGACCAGGCCGAAGCCGGGGCCGCCTAGGCGGCCTAACGCGGTGCGCACCAAGCCCGGATCGAGCGGACCGAGGTGCATGCCTTTTTCGGATGCGATCGCGAGCAACAGCTCACCCGAGGTGCGGACGGAGCTGCCCAGGGACTCATGAATTAAACGGATCAGGTCTCGTGTCATCCGATCGAAGTCGGCACCCATCTTAGGCAGCCAGCCAGGCACACGTTCCTGGAGGTCGGGCAGGAGGACTTGCCCTGGCATTTGGAAGTGCACGAGTGCCTCACTGATGTGACCAAGCAACTCGGGCTGGGCCTCGAGCTGAAGGGCGGTCATGTCCCGGTACCAGAGTGTGTGCAGGGTCTCGCGTTGTTTGATGCGGTTGGCGATCTGGGCCGCTTCTGGTGCGGACTCACGCACTAGCGATGCGATCAGGCCATGCCAGTTGTCGGTTAGGTACTCCTGGACCATAGCGAACGTCGTCAGGTGGATAGGGGTATCACCGGAGGTGTGGAGGTACTCGGATTCTCGAGTCTCGCGGATTTCTTGTTCCAGTTCGCTCTCACTGTATCCCAGGTCCAGGAACATACTGCGATAGGGCGCGTAGTGGGTGCGCTCGTCTGGTGCCCAGACGTTCATCGTGAAGCGCGCCAGCCAAGTGGCGTCGTAGCTCATGGCGCGCTCGTGAATCGCGTCCGCGTAGCTGTCGGTCGCGCACTCGGTCAGCATCGCGAGCCGCAGGATGCCGATGAAGTCCTCGTGTGAGATCGACTTCGGCAGTGTCGAAAGCGCGGGACGCAGATCGAGGCGTTCCTGGAAGCTAAGCAGCTCTGCAGGTTTGACGAATTTGCCGGGGTTTTTCTCAATCCGGTCGACGAGCGCTTCAAGCTTGCGCTCCGCCGCGACCGGTATGTCATAGTGCCTCGCGGTCAAGGTAGCCTCCGCCGCAGAACTCAGGCTGGATCTAATCACTTACATTCTAGCGTGCACGAGGGATGTTGCTAGATCTGGTGCGGGAAGGCTCGGTGTCGGCGATGACGGCTGCCCCCACCGCGTCGCGAACTCGCAGGGGAAATGCATTTGGTTTGGGTTGGAGAGCCGGGTGACACCCAAGCTGTTAAGGCCGGCTGAGTACGCTCTAGTTTGCGATCGTGTATTCCTCTGGCGAGGCGCCGAGTGTGACTTGGTGTCTGACGATCTACCTTTTGACACTGAGGAGGAGTCATTGTCCCGCGAGACAGCCATGTTTGTTTTCCGGGTACGCTGGCTGACTCTACGAGAACGGATCGGGCTGGTTCCTACGTGTACGCGATGACTTCGTCGGTTTGGTTACCGAACTTGGTTACGGTTTCCCCACTAGACAGGAACGGGTATCTGGTAAGCGAGACGATGACCAAGGTGGGGCCACGCGTATAGGAGAGCATGGTTGGTTCCGGCCTCACCACGACGGGGTGCAGGGATTGATTTCGGAACCGCTCCGCCGCGTGTGGGCACGGCGCCTCCTGGTGGCAGCTTCTCACACGGCGCGCTGAGCGAGTGGGGAGCCTTTCCGATCAGACCTGTGGGGGCAAGGGTGTGTGTTGCGCCCCCGTCTTTGGCTGATGCCAATCTGCATCGAGCGACGCGGTGCGGTGATTCGTTGAGAGTTGTGCGCGAGTATAGTCAACAGACAATGTTCCGCGTGACGCTGGTGACCGGTGACGATGCCTTAGGCGACCTACTTGAGCCGTTGCTGGTCGCGGATGGATTTGAGGTTGTTCGGTTGCCGGGACCGAACGTCGAGGCTGAACCCGACCCGGCTGCCGCACCAGATGTACTCGCCCTTGACCTGCGTGGTGCTGTCCCCGATCTTGTTACGCCGTATCAGGACGCCTGGCCGGACAGCGATGTGATCGGGATCTTGGCAGCGGCGCAGGTAAGCCAACTTGACCCATCCGCTGCCCTCGACGATTTCATCGCTCTACCGTTACAACCAGCCGAATTCTTGGCACGCGTGCATCAGATTCTCTGGCGGCATGGCCGCGGTGCCTCGCGCAATACCATCGCGGCCGGTGATCTGGTCTTGGACCTGACGGATTACCGAGTTTTCGAGTCCGGTCGCCCGATCACATTAACTTACAAGGAATATGAGCTGTTGCGTTTTTTGATGACCCATGCTGGAACGGTATTCAACCGCGAGACCGTACTGAACCGGGTCTGGGGCTATAACTACTACGGTGGGTCACGGACGGTTGATGTTCACATCCGACGCGTACGCAGCAAGTTGGACGGTTCTCGTTTTGACTACATCGAAACGGTCCGCAATGTGGGCTACCGCTTCGCTCAGGCCTTGCGCTAGGCCTGAGCTGTATCCCACATTAGGCTGGGCCAACGCGGGTTGGTAGGACGGGCGGCGGTCGATCTGGTACGGCAGCCACTTGCGAGGCTGGAGGGATCTCGCGGAGGTGCTGAGAATCGAATTCCTGATCGCACCCTCGTTCACTGACTTCGAACAGATCGCGGTAGACGAAGAAGAGGAACAGGCAGTGCTCAGCTACGCCGACCAAGGCGGCGAGGTTGTACGGGCAGTAGTCAACTGCTTTTCTCGAGACGGGAGCGATAGGCGTCACGCCCCCGCTATTTAGAATCCGGATGGACTCCTGGGTTTTACTGGTGCGGGTGTTACTTCATTCAAGATGCTCGACACTACTTGCTATTAGCGCGCACCGGTGGGTGGGGTCTAACGAGGTGAAGTTGTGGAATGACGTGCTGACATTCCCGCGCGGGGCGGTCTGGGTCTTTTTACAGAGGATCAGTCTGGCGGCGGAAAAGCCGTTGTGGATCCGGGATTGCTGATCGACGGGATTCATGTGAACATTTTCGTCTCGCTTTCAGCTTTTCGCCGGGCTGTGGTGGAGTTCATGCGACCGTAACCTGTGGATCACGAGCAGAGCCGGGTCGTTCGTATACTTCTCCGCACGGGCCGAAAGGACGACTTATGGTCGCCGAGACCACCGACTACGTGATCGCCACGGCGCGCGAGAATGACGTTAAGTTCATCCGCCTCTGGTTCACGGACATTCTCGGATCGTTGAAATCGTTTGCGATTACGGTCAGCGAGCTGGAAAAGGCGCTGGAAGAGGGAATGTCGTTCGACGGATCGTCGATCGAGGGCTTCGCCCGCGTGGACGAGTCGGACATGATTGCAAAGCCGGATCCAAGCACCTTCGTAATTCTGCCTTGGCGGCCGCAGCAGCAGCGTGTGGCGCGCATGATCTGCGACGTACACCTGACGGACGGCACTCCATTTGAAGGAGATCCGCGCTACGTGCTGCGGCGTCAGCTGGCTCGCGCCGCTGATCTTGGGTACGCGTACTACGTGGGACCAGAGATCGAGTACTTTTACTTTAAGGCCCCCGACGATCCAACTCCGATCGATGCGGGTGGCTATTTCGATCTGACGCCGCTGGACGCCGCTTCCGACCTGCGCCGCGAAACCGTACTGACTCTCGAGGAGATGGGTATCCCGGTGGAGTACAGTCATCACGAGGTAGCACCGTCGCAACATGAGATCGACTTGCGCTACACGGATGCGATGACGATGGCCGACTCCGCCATGACCTATCGCTTGGTTGTAAAAGAGATGGCGATGAAGAACGGCGTGCATGCGTCATTCATGCCGAAACCGCTGAACGACATTAACGGCAACGGGATGCACGTCAATCAGTCACTCTTCGCGGGCGATGACAATGTTTTTTTTGATGCCACTTCCGAGGATCACCTCTCGCCGACTGCGCATCATTACATTGCTGGCCTTCTTCGCCATGCGCCCGATTTCACGTTGGTTACTAACCAATGGGTGAATTCATATAAACGGCTCCAGCCTGGCTACGAAGCCCCGGTCTACGTGACATGGGCGCACCGCAATCGCAGCGACCTGATCCGCATTCCTGCTTGCAAGCCAGACCGACCAGAGTCCACCCGGATTGAATATCGCGCGGCGGATTCGTCTTGCAATCCATACTTCGCTTTTGCGGTGACGCTGGCAGCTGGTCTGGACGGGATTGTGGCACAGCGTCAGCTGCCGGAGGCGACTGAGGAGAACATCTACCGTCTCAGCGATGCCGAGCGAGGCGAACGCGGGATTGAGACGCTGCCGGGTTCTTTGGGGGAGGCGATAGGGACCTTTGCGGGCAGCAAGCTGATGCGTGAGACGTTGGGCGACCACGTCTTCGAATCGTTTCTCGAGAACAAGCGGATTGAGTGGAACGAGTATCGTTCCCACGTCACGGACTTCGAGATTAAGCGCTATTTCCCGGTTCTTTAGGCGTGGGCTACCGATCCACTTGCTGTGTGCGGCGCGTAGCAAGTCAGCAATTTGTGCCCCGATTCAACCGGATGAGGCAAGCCGGCCCGGCAACGTCGGCTCAGCGTTCAGGCTTGGCTAGAGGCCGGGGAAGAGGAGGCGCGTCGAGTCATCGATGGCGTTGAGGAGCGGTGTGGGGAAGAGACCGAGTAGGAAGACGGCGGCCGCCAACACGGTGAGCGATCCGAACAACGGGATAGGGACGCGGAACTTAGCGCGATCCTGGCCCTCGGGCTCGTAGAGGTACATCTGCTTGACCACCATTAGGTAGTAGTAGAGCGAAACGAACGAAGCTGTCACGCCCATGGCGCCCAACCAGAGGAAGTCATTGTTGAAGGCGACCTGGAAGAGGATGAATTTGGTTGCGAAACCGGCGAAGAGCGGCATTCCGGCGAGCGAGAACAGGCCCACTGAGAAGATGAAGGCCAGGTAGGGCTGGCGTTCGGCCAGGCCGCGCAAGTCGATGATGTCGTCACGACCGGTGCGGTTGTAGAAGGCGGTCAGCGCGGTGAAGACGAGGACGTTTGTTGCGACATAGCCGATCAGGTGCAGCACGAGGCCTGTGGCTGCATCCTGTGACTGCGCCATCGTGGGGGCATCAAGCGCCACGATTCCGATCATTAAGTATCCGACTTGGGCGATCGACGAATACGCCATCAGGCGTTTGAGGTTGGTCTGTTGGATGGCCATTACATTACCCACGATCATCGTCAGCGCCGCGACAATGGCGACCAACCAGACCCATTCTGCGGCCGCCGGCAGCAGGGCTTCGGAGAAGAGGCGTAGGAAAAAGGCGAAGGCTGCGGCTTTGCCGGCGGCGCTCAGGAAGAGTGTGACTGGCAAGGGGGCGCCTTGGTATGCATCGGGTGTCCACTGGTGGAATGGGACGGCGGAGATTTTGAAACCGAGCCCGGCCACGATTAGCACCATGGCGATGATCATGCCTGGGCGCACGTCGGCGGGGACGGGTAGTTCGGGGTCTATCGTTGTTGCGCTGAAGTTTGCCAGTTGCGCCGCGATGTTGCGACCGGCTTCGATCCCGTCGGGCTCTATCCCGCTGTACGTCGTGGTGCCCGTGATTCCGTAGAGCATGCTCAGGCCGTAGAGGAAGAGCGCACTAGAGAAGCCGCCCAAGAGCATGTATTTGAGCGAGCCCTCGCTCGAGAACGGATTGAGTTTGTTGAAGCCGACCAGGATGTAAAAGGAGAAGGACATCACCTCAAGCGAGATGTAGGCGGTGATTAACTCGCGCGAGGCAGCCAGGGTCATCATGCCGACCGTAGCCAGCAGGATCAGCGCGTAGAACTCGCCGTGATTGCGAAGGCGGTCGCCGGCGTACTGGATCCCGGAGACGGTCGCGAAGAGCGCGATTGCCAGGAAGAAGACGCGGAAGAGATTCGTGAAGTTGTCGATCGCGAGGACGTTGGCGAAATCATCGTTTTCGTTGATGTAGAAGACCGCGGTGAGTACGAGCAACACGAGCAGGCCAAGGGCGCTGAGATAGCCCCAGACTTCCTGTTTGATTCGGCGGAACATGAGCGCGCCCGAGCCGATCAGGACGGCAAAGCCGGCCAGGGCGAGTTCGGGGACGATCAATTCATACTCGAGGTCCATCTCAGCCTCTCACCACTGGTAGGTTTGCCAGTGCGCCTCCGATTGCCTCCACGCCGGGTAGTTCCAGGACAGAGACCGCGATCCGATCCACGAAGGGATCGGGCCAGATGCCCATCGCCACGATCGGAGCCAAGAGTGTCACTCCGCCGACCAGTTCCCAGCGGCTGATGTCGCGCAGGTCGACCCAGCGTTCGTTGAACGGTCCAAGGGCCATGCGTCCTAGCAAACGCAAGATGTAGATAGCTGTGATGCCGGCTGAGAGCACGCCGAGCGCTGCGAAGACCGGGAAGACCGGGATCGCGCCAACGAAGATGTGGAATTCCGCTACGAACCCGCTCAGCCCCGGGAGCCCCAGCGACGCGAGTCCGGCTAGGCCGAAGAAAATCACGAATAATGGCATGCGGCGGACAAGGCCGCCGAAGGCGGTGATGTCGCGTGTATGGGCCTGGTCATAAACCGCGCCAACCATGGCGAAGAAGAGGGCCGTCATCACTCCGTGGCTGAACATCTGCAGAACGGCTCCATTGACGCCGATTGTGTTCATCGTCCCCAGGCCCATCATGACGAAGCCCATGTGGCTGACGGATGAGTATCCGATCACGAACTTGAGGTCGGTTTGGTGCAGGGCCGACATGGCACCGTAGACGGCGGCGACCGCGCCCAAAACGAGGATGACCGGCATCCAGAGGTCAATGCCGGCGGGCAAAATCTCAATGCCGAGGCGGATGATGCCGTAAGCGCCTAGCTTCATCAGGACGCCTGCATGCAACATAGAGACGGCCGTGGGGGCGGCGACGTGGCCATCCGGTGACCACGTATGGAAGGGGAAGAGCCCCGCCAGAACGCCGCAGCCGATCGCGAAGAAGGGAAAGAACGTGGTCGCGAAGCCCTTGCCGAATTCGACCTCACGTAAGAGGGGCATGTCGAAGGTGCCGAGCCCGGCCTCCGTGAAGACGGCGAAGATGCCGACGAAGACGAGTACTGAGCCCCCCACTAGAACGAGCATCAGCTTCATTGCCCCATACTCTTTGTTGGTGGAGCCCCAGACCACGATTAGCAGATACATCGGCAGCACGGCGAGCTCGTAGAAGAAGAACCAGAAGAAGAGGTCCTGCGCGACGTACACCCCGAAGACGCCCGCGACCAGGATGTTGAAGAGAATGAAGAAATCCTTAGGCCTGTGCGCGATCTTCCATGAGATGAGCGTGCCGGCGAACGCTACGAGGCCGTTTAGCAGGACTAGTGGTGCGGAGATTCCGTCGATGGCGAGGTGCAGAGAGATCCCGTTCTCTTTGAAGATGCCGACGTTTTCGATCCAGGCATATTGCAGGTCGAACTGGAGTCCGCCGTTGCCGTAGTCGTACATGGCAAAGACGTAGACCGAGAGACCCAGCGTCATGAAGCTGCCGATCAGCGACATGGCACGGTGCATGTTGGCGTAGCGTCCGGGCACAATTAGCCCTAGGACGGCTGTGCCGCCAGGAACGAGGAGCAAGACGAGTAGCAACTCGCCGAACATGCGCTCTTTGCTCCATCTCGTCTCGGCCCGGATTTTAGGCGGGGCCGGCTACAAACTCTCTTGCCCCCATCCTCAGACGGAGACAGCCACTGTAGTTGCGCTCAGCGCAACAAGAACCCGAGCGCGCTCGCACTCGCGATACCGACGATCATCAGCAGCGCGTAGTCCGGGATACGACCGGTGACGTGAAATTTGGACCAGAATGAGGCGTAACGTAACGAGTCACCTGGGCCGTTGATTCCGGTGTCATTGACGATGTGGCGGTCGAACCAGGCCACCATCGCGGCGACGCGCAGGACGAGATTGTCAATCGCCCATTGGTACGCTTCGTCGAAGTAGAACTTGTTCTCTAGCACGGCGGCCATACGTGGCTGGAACTCGCGTACCGCCGTCGCGCGTTGCGCGTTGCCCCCCCACCAGAACCACCAGGCGGTAAGGATGCCGAGTAGTGAGATGAGCCCCGTGGCCCCAGCGAGGCCGGTATTGAAGTGGAAGAATTCTGGCTCGGGGAAGTAGATGTAGTTGTTGATCCCGCCGGGGAAGCCGAAGGCGTCGCCGATTTGATCGAGCGCGAACCAGCCCACGAAGAGGGTGAGCAGAGTCAGGATGACGAGCGGGATCGTGATCAGCGGGGCGGCGTCCTGGGTTCGCTTGATCACGGCGAGGTCCTTGGGCGGACCGAAGAAGGGGAGCATGACGAGGCGAGCCATGTAGAGGGCAGAGAGGAAGGCCGAGACGCCGAGAAGAATCAGGATTGCTTCATCCTGAGTTGCTTGGACGGCTATGAAGATTTCGTCTTTGGAGAAGAAGCCAGAGAGGGGCGCGATCCCGGCCAGGGCGGCGGCGGAGAGTGTAAAGGTGATAGTGGTGATCGGCATTCGCCACCAGAGACCGCCTAGCTTGCCCATCTCCTGCTCGTCGGTCATGTGAATAACGGAGCCGGAGCCGAGGAAGAGCGCCGCCTTGAAGAAGGCGTGTGTCATGAGGTGGAACATCGCGATGCCAACGGCCCCAGCGCCGAGTGCCACGAACATGAAGCCAAGCTGGCTGATAGTGGAGTAGGCAAGGACCTTCTTAATGTCGGTTTGGGTGATCGCGATTGCACCCGCCAGCAACGACGTGATCAGGCCCACCGCCAGCACCAGTTCTAGTGCCCCCGGCGCTACATCGAAGACCGGCAACATGCGAGCGACTAGATAGACCCCGGCGACGACCATCGTGGCCGCGTGGATTAGGGCACTGACCGGGGTGGGACCCTCCATAGCATCTGGGAGCCAGACGTGGAAGGGAACCTGGGCACTCTTACCCATTGCGCCCAGGAAGAGCATGAGAGTGGCGAGGGTGAGGTAAGCGTCTCCCATGACAGGGGCGAGATCGTTGGTTCGGCCCGCTTGCACCGCTTCGATGATCTCGCTGATCTGGAAGCTGCCCGTGGCGCGCCAGAAAAGAATGATCCCGATCAGGAGTCCAACGTCGCCCAGGCGAGTGGTGACGAAGGCCTTTTTGGCCGCTTCAACAGCTGAGAGACGTTCGTGGTAGAAGCCGATAAGAAGGAAGGAGCAGACGCCTACGCCTTCCCAGGCGATGTAGAGCAAGAGCAGGTTATCGGCTAGAACCAGCGCCAGCATGGAGGCTGAGAACAGCGAAAGGACGGTGAAGTACCACCAGTACCGAGGTTCAGGCCGGCCGTGATGGCGCATATAGGAGACCGAATAAACGTGGACGAGCAACGATACGAGCGAGACCACGCCGAGCATGACGATCGTGATCGAATCGACGGTGAAGCCTATGCGCAAGTGGAAGTCGCCGAACTCGAGCCAATTGAAGCCGGCGTGACCGATCCCGCCGAGTCCCGCATTGATTGAGTCCAGATGGGACTCCAAGACGAAGAAGAAGAGTACGAAGACGGAGCCGATCGCGAAAATTGAGAACCAGTCCCCCTGGCGCGGCAGGAAGCGGCCGAAGAGGAACATCGCGACGAACGCAGCGGCTGGGATGGCGGGCAGGATGTAGGCGTGTTCAAGCCAGAACATCAGGTTTGTGCCCCTGCGCTGCGTAGTCGTTGATGGGTTGACAAGGAGGGAATCACCACTTGAGTAGGTTGATTTCGTCGACGTTGGCGGTGGCTCGGTTACGGAAGGTACGTACCACGATCCCCAGCGCCAAGGCGACCTCGGCAGCGGCAATCACGATGATGAAGAGGGCGAAGACTATGCCTGTGAAGTTGTCGAAGGCAACGCGTCCGTAGACGGCGAAGGCGACCATGTTGAGACCGACCGCGTTCAACATTAGCTCTAGTGACATCAGGATCAGGACGGCGTTGCGACGGGTGAGCACACCCATCACCCCGATCGCGAAGATGATGGCGTTGATGATCAGGACATGTTCGAGAGGGGGCATCGACTAGTCGTCCTCGTCCGGGACGGCGAGTAGGACGGCGCCGTCTAGCGCGATGGAGAGCAGGATACCTATCAGAATGAAGGGAACGATCCAGACGGTGAAGATGACATCCCCTAGCTCCTGGAACGGGACCGGCTCAATTTCGCCTCGCGGCGTCTGCTCGAACCACTCGGTTCCTACCGAGGCGCCGATGAAGGCAGCTAGCAGGCTCAGCGCCGCGCCTACACCCAGCGAGCGCGTCTTGCCGAACAACGCCTGAGGACGCTCGCGCGCTCGCGTCAGCATCAACGCGAAGAGGATCAGGATGGTGACGGCCCCCCCATAGACGATCAGCTGGACAAGGGCCAAGAATTCCACGCTAAGGATCAAGTAGAAGCCAGCAATGCCGCCCAGTGCGACGATGAAAAAGATTGCAGCATGCACGATGTTACCCGCTAGTACGACGCCCAGCGCGCTAAGGATCGCGACGACCGCGATGATGTAGTAGACGGCCTCCGCCGCGCTCACCGGCTGAATACTCCTCTAGTCACCGGACGCACCGGTGGGACTCGTTTCTTGCGCAGTAATCATGCGCGGGCGAGCGGGCTCGCGTCGGACGGTGGTCGTTCCGGAACCAGCTTTCAGCCGCATCTGAACGTAGACCAGGCCGATCAGTAGAACAAGGAGTACCAGCGAAACCAAGCCCAGGATCCAGTCCGAGCCGCCGTAGCTCATGATAATCGCGTTGGCTATCACCTGCACGATGCTGAACGGCAGCAGAACTTTCCAGGAAAAGGCCATTAACTGGTCGATTCGCAAGCGTGGAATCAGCGCCCTCGTACCGAACAAGATGAAGATGAAGGCGCCAGCCTTGGCGAGCGTGAGTACAATTTGCAAGCCGAGCCCGACGTCTTCGCCAAAGGGCCAGTTCCAGCCACCTAGGAACACCACGGTAGCGAGCATGACCATGAGGAAGAGCGCAGTATATTCAGCTAGAAAGAACATCCCCCAACGCATGCCGCTGTACTCGACGAAGTAGCCGCCGACGACTTCGGTCTCGGCGACCGGTAAATCGAATGGGGGCCGGTGCAGTTCCGCCAGAGTCCCGATCATGAAGATGACGAAGCCGAGTGGCTGCAGGATGATGTACGGCGTTGTCTTTTGGTCGTCCGCGATGAAATTGAGATTGAGCGCCTGTGAGGTGCTGAGTCCGTCAGCCAGCAGGTGATTGGCCGCGATCATGACGACGCCAACCGTGACCAGCAGCATTGGTAACTCATAGGAGATCGCTTGGGCGGCGGCGCGCACGCCGCCTAGCAGGGCATACTTGTTGTCTGAGCCCCATCCGGCCATAACGACGCCTACGATGTTTAGCCCCAGCACGCCGAAGACGTAGAGGAAGCCCAATTCGACATCCCGTACGACCCAGTCTTGCGTGAAGGGAATGGGGATGAACATGAGGAAGACGGGTACGAAAACGAAGTAGGGGGCCAACTCGAAGACCCAGCGGTCGGCGGTGGTGGGCCGGACGTCTACTTTGGTACCCAGATTGAGCGCGTCGGCGATCGATTGCAGGGTGCCGATTGGTCCAGTCTTTATGGGGCCGACGCGTGCTTGGAAGCGAGCCAGAACCTTGCGTTCGAGGTAGATCAAACCGAAGGCGTTGATCGTCATCAGCGCAACGATGAAGACGATCCGCAGGATCGCGTCGATCCAATCGGGCATACCCACGCCTGCGAGTTCGCTCAGGACCGGCATTCGCCCGTCTTTCCCTTGCTATGAACGAGTTAGCGCTGACCTACACTGGCCATGCAGGGCGCGCGCGCCGCTACACGCTATCGCTCTTTTCCCGCACGCGACAGCGGCCCTGGCCGTCGCGTGTTTACTGCCTGAACCCCGTCCAACGGGGCTTCGTAGCCGACGGTTCAGCGGTCGACCTCGCCTAGCACGATGTCGACTGAACCCAGCGCCACGACGGCGTCAGCCAGGTACAGACCAAGCGTCTGATGCCGTAGCGAGCTGAGATTATGGAAGCATGGCGAGCGCACTTTCATGCGCCAAGGCTGGGTCGTGCCGTCCGAGACCATGTAAATCCCGTACTCGCCGCGCGGGTTTTCCTGACGCCAGTAGATTTCGCCCGGCTCGGGCCGTAGGGCGCGTGGCAGGTTCTCCGCTTCGATTGGTCCGCTGCTGGGGAACTGGTCCAGCGCCTGGTGCACGATCTTCCAGGACTGTTTCATCTCTTCCAGGCGTACGAGCATCCGGTCGTAAGCGTCTCCGTGCTCGCCTACCGGGATCTCCCACTCGAAGCGGTCATAAATGGAGTATGGCTCGTCGACGCGCAGGTCGTACGGCACGCCGCTGGCACGTAGCATGGGACCCGTCACGCCGAAGTTGATCGCATCCTCGGCAGAGAGCGTGCCTACGTCACGGCAGCGTGCGATCATGACCTCGTTGTCCTTCATCAACTCTTCGATGTCGCTGATGCCCTTTTCGACCTCGCCCAACACCCAGCGGGTGTCGGCTACGAAGGTCTCGGGTGGGTCCCAGGCCATGCCGCCAACGCGGTAGTAGTTGTACATCATGCGATCACCGCAGATGGACTCGAACAGATCCTGAATTCGTTCGCGCTCTTTGAAAGCCCAGGTGAAGGCCGTACCGAAGAAGCCCACATCGGTGCCGAACGCACCCATGAACATGAAGTGGGAGAGGATGCGGTTGAGTTCGGCCAAAATTAGGCGTAGGTACTCCACGCGCTCTGGAACTTCGATTCCGGCCAGCTGCTCGACGGTGTTGACGTAGGCCCATTCGCAGTTCATCGCGGCGAGGTAGTCGGTTCGATCCTGGAAGCCGAGTGCACCGCGATAGTCGAGGTTCTCGGAGAGTTTCTCGGCACCACGGTGGAGATAGCCGATGTATGGTTCGACATCCTTCACCATTTCGCCGTCGATTGTCACGACCATGCGGAAGACCCCATGTGTGGCAGGGTGCTGCGGTCCGATGTTGATGTTCATGTCGACCGTCTCGAACTCCTCCTCCACGAGGATGGGTTCGGTGACGATGGTGGTTTGTTCGCCGGCAGACTGTTGTGTGGTCACTCGCCGCGCTCCTTCGCCAGTTCAGCGCGGCGGGCTGCCGCCAGTTCGCGGCCGACACGGACGCGCTCGCCCTT
>CAZZMQ010000047.1:19757-20122 GCA_964655365.1 uncultured Dehalococcoidia bacterium
CGTCGGTCAGGCTACCCTCCCCGCCTCCGATGACGGCGGCGGGGGCACGATCCGATGTCGCGGCAGGCTCCGCTTTGGTCTCATCCAGTGGGGTGTCTACGATCTCCGGCGCAGCGGGGGCTGGTGGGGTGTCGCCGGTACGATCTTTCATGGGGGTGGCAGGGCCCTGAGCTCTGCGAGCAGCGGCTAGCTCACGGCCGGCGTGGACTCGCTCCGCGTGACGTTCCGAGCGCTCGGCTAGCTCTTCCGGTGTCATGTCGTTGACGGACTTGCGGTCCGTTGCCGGAGGTGGCGCTGCACTGGCGGCGGCTTGGTCGGCTGCGACGTCCTTGGGTACCGGTGGCGGGTAAGCCTTGGTGAAGTCG
>CAZZMQ010000048.1:0-1701 GCA_964655365.1 uncultured Dehalococcoidia bacterium
CCTGACAGATCTTCCGGCGAGATGAAAGCCACACTCACAAGCAAGCTCCAGGTAGCTCACTATAGGAAGTGCGACCGTTAGGGGCCCGGCGCCCCTTAACAGCCTGCACACCGTGTGATCCCTCAAGCCTCCGCCAAGTGCGGCAGCATCCAGCCGAATGCTCCTGCCAAGGTTGTGGCACCCAGAACAGCACGGCGCCACCATGACGGCTGGATCACAACAACTGTGGCTAGCCCCAAGCCCGCGACCACCAAGAAGAACAATGTGAATCCCCAGGCTGGACTGCCAAGACCATTCATTGCCTCGTCTCGAATCGCCCAGTAAATCGCACCCGTGCCGATTCCTCGCGCACCGCACCCCCCTTGTATCGCCATAGAGATGCCTACCATCAGGAACGGCAACGCAGTCCCGGATGGGAATCGTGCATGGATCGCAAGCAAATGCGTGTGGTCCCGCACTAGCGCCACGGCAATCGTCCCCCATGCCAGCATCCCCACGGCCGTACCGGTCACGAAACCCGCTAACAGCGCTTCCATCTTAAACTTCGCCGCCCGTGACGATATCGCCCTCCCGCTCCTGGATAGACGTCGCGGCCTCGCGCGAGAGTGGACGCACCAAACAAGCGTGTCCCATCCCGGCCTCATTGAGCTGCCCGGCAGCTAACTCCAACACGCCCGCCTCGCCAAGTAGGAAGAGACTAGGACCCGCACCCGCGAGCACAGCGACCTGCTGCGTTGCCGCTCCCATCCGACGACGCGCGTCATTTAGTCCCATCAGTACCTCGCCCGCCACTAAATCGAATGTATTTCGACAATCGGCCTGGTCTGGTGTGCCACCTCGCATCAGGGCCGCAGATAATTTCACAGTTCGCTCGTTACCACGAAAATGTGCTGGCCGAAGCGCGCCATACATGGTCGCCGTCTTAGAGGCGGGAACCGGAATCTCTGGCGTATAGACGAGGGCTACCCAACTTACCGACTCGATAGCTTCCGGGCCGGTTTTTATCCTACTTGCGCTTACTTCCGGCAAGCGCGTGATCTGCTCTCCGCGGCCTTCCATCAGCACCATCCCGCCGGCCAGGAAAAGGGCCACATCTGATCCGACGTCGCATGCGACGTCGTGCACGATCTCCCGTGATAACCCCCAGTGTCGCTCAGCCAGGCGCAGGAACGCGGCCGCGTCGCTTGAGCCACCACCCAGCCCACCGGCGATCGGAATCGACTTTGTCACCCGCACGGTAGCGTCACGATCGATGCCTTGCCGTTCGACCAGCAAATCCCAAGCCTTCGTCACCAACTCGTCACCAAACGGGATCGGTGCAGGTCGCCCGGATCCATCGACAATAACCACTCCTGGGCTCGTGCTCGCGGGCTGGAGCTCAACAATATCGGTGAGATCGATCGTCTGGACTATCGAAGCGAGCTCGTGGAATCCATCTTCACGCCGCCCCAGCACCTCCAGCGTGAGATTGAGCTTGGCCGGCGCCAGCGTCCGTAAGACCTGCATCACATCCCTGTCCACACAATCTAAACATCCTCTAACGAGGCTGCCGCACACACTGTCTCCGCTGAGCTAATTCCCTTCGCGGCACTCCGAGCGCAACACGGCTCACGTCATCCCCATTCGGTGGTCGGGAGCCTCCGGCGCGCCCGAACGCTCACGCGCCCAGCTCAGCGTCGCCCATTCTTCCAGCGTCAGCGT
>CAZZMQ010000048.1:1711-11312 GCA_964655365.1 uncultured Dehalococcoidia bacterium
GGCCCGTCGCGTCGGATCGATATCGCATTGTTCTAGCCATAGTTTGGCTTCGCCTGGTTGCATCCAGAAGCCCATAGACAGCGAATTGTGTAGTTGTTTGCGCGGTGCACGGAACCCAGCCCGGACGACTTCAAAGAAGCGATCCTCGCTCGGTAGGTCGAAGCTCGGAGTTTCGTGCATTTGAATTCGGCAAACCGCCGAGCGGACCTTGGGTGGAGGTTGGAACGCCTCACGATCCACGTAGAAAAGCAATTCCGGCTCGGCATAGAGTTGGACGGAGACACTCAGCAATGAGCGCTTGCCGGTTGGAGCAACTAACTGATCTGCCACTTCACGCTGCACCATGACGATCATCCAGGCCGGACGCTCGTTTGGCAGACTGAGAAACTTACGGAAGATCGGCGCTGTAATTGCATACGGTAAATTGCCGAGCAGCCCGAAAGGCGGCGATGCGGCGACACAAGCTAGTGCCTCAGCGGCTGCGATCGTGAGAATATCGCTCTCGATTACGGCCACATGCTCACGCTCCCGCAGGCGATATTGCAACACCGCCGCCAAGCTCGCGTCGTACTCCACAGCAACAAGTGGACGTTCTAATGCAGCCAATGGCTCCGTTAGCACCCCATCGCCTGGTCCCACTTCCAGTATCGGTAGACCATCATCAGGCAAGGCAGCCAGGATTTTGTCGACGATCCGCTGGTTACGGAGGAAATGCTGCCCGAGTGGTGGCCGGGAAGATCGGGGACGAGCCATCTTCAGCCCGCTTGTCTATTCATGGACTGGCCTACCTGGCTGCGGTGGGAATCCCCCCCCCCAGGCGATTTGACTGCACTAAAGGTCACAGACTTCCGTGAAGATTTAAAGGCCGTGCACCCGTCGTCGAACGTCACCATGGGCTTGTCGCCGCTAGCCAGTTCAACTCAGGCATCCCCGTGGCGCCCGAAACCAACTACTTACGGCTGCTTCCTCTCGGATCTGACCGGATTCGTAGCGGCTCGCCGCACGGGACCCAAGCATCAATACCACTTGACGTCGCAAGTTCCCATAGCAATCGTCCTCGGACGGGAATTCGACCCCGCTAAAGCGGATTGCGGGTACAGGGCACCGCTAGTTCCCCGTCTAGCACGACCAAACCCACTTTACGCAGCCGGCAAAGCAGTGGTCAAACTATCCGTGGCACAAGGTTGATTGGCTATCCGAAGCCGCTGAACGTCGGATTGATCAACTACAAAGGGCTCCACAAGCATCGCACCGCAGCAATGTGCCATGACTACAACCCGCTCGAGCACTGGCGCATGGCAGGCTTCGCGCCATACAGTGAGCCAATGCAGATCGTATCCTTGGGCTTCGCTTTACCGAGCCCTCAAGTCGACAATCACTCCATCGCCAATGCGCCGTCGCTCTTCGAGTACGCCGCTTGTTTCATCGACCCCAGAACTATATCGATCCAGATCGAAGAGATCATCGCTGGCACCAGCCAGTTTGAGACGTCCGCTGGCACACCCCTGCAAGCTGGCGCCACCGGCGCCTTCCATCTCGGTCTTGGTGAACTGATTAGTCAGCGTCGCGAAGAGCTCCGACGGCTTGTCGACCGCGGCGGTTTGATCGTCATACTGGGCTACCCAAACGTGCCCCACTCGGGCATCACTACACTTCCAGGTGCCGATCGCTACACGATAGTCCCAGCCCCGCCCGGCATTGTCTACCGGCCGCCCCAGCTCATGCCAGGCGACGGACGCACGATCGAAACGCTTGAGCCGGCCCATCCGTGGTCCGTCTACCTCAGCGAGATGCACGGCAAGCTGCGCTACCAGGCGCACTGGAACCTCGACAGCATCCCCGACTCCGGTTCGGCCGCGCATGTATTTGCTCGCAGCAACGGCGGTGCTGTGGTTGGCATCGACTTCAAGATCGGCCCAGGCCGCTTAATCATGATTCCGGCACCCGCTGGCGAGGTCATTGGCCGGGTACGCCGCCCAATGACCGACTCGATCATCGAAAGCGTCCAACGCTGCCTAGAAGACCGTGGCGACGAGATGAGCCCCAGCTGGCTGCGCCGCTACGACTTGCCCGGCTTAGCACCTGCGGTCAGCAAAGTAGAAGCGGCGCAGCAGGCGTTTGCCGAGGCTGAGAGTCGTCTCGTCGAAGCGCGCGCTCATGCCACAGATGCCTCTAAATACCACGGCTTACTTTGGCGGGCTGGCCATTACAGCCTCGAACCCTTGGTTCGCGATGCCTTGCGCGAACTCGGCTTCACTGTCCCCACCGACCTGAATGTGCCCGCCGAACTGCGCGACGGGGAGGAGATTGCGCTGCTCGAGATCGACGCCTCGGCAGGCTGCGTAGCGGAATCCGCCTACCTCTCCCTGCAGCGCCGTATCGAAGCCGACTTCCTAAAGAGCGGCAAACGCCGCAAGGGCATCATCGTTGTCAACGGTGAACGCCTGAGTGACCCCAACGTGCGCAAACAGCCTTATAGTGACACGCTACGCAACGCCTGCGACAATTTCGGCTATACCTTGATCACCGGCGACGCCCTTTTCGCTCTGGTCAGCTATGCGCTGGAGCGTCGAGAAGACTCTCAGCACGAACATGCCAATGGTCCTGATGCCGGCCTCTTGGCCGATATCCGTGCCACCATTCTTGAGACCGACGGTTTGCTCATCGTCGAAGAGACCGACGATGATGGCTCAAGCCTCGCGCAGAAGGATGAGAGCCTCGAAGCGGTAAGCGGCTCAGACGATATCTCTGAAACCTAACCAGACATTTACGGCTTGGTTCGTACCCACCAAGTCCTTCCAGCTCTCCCAACTCTCCCATTGGCACGCACAAGCACTTGACGGTCGTGTCATGACCAACCTGAGGTTGATCATGACACGACGTTTGCCCGGCGCAGAGACGATTCGTACCCCCCCCGACCCAAGGTGCAGCCGGAGCCTCACCAATCGCGATAGATCCACCGTTTGCTCGTGCGAGAACGACCGGTTGGGCCGACCGCAGTTCCCCACCCCACCTCTCGCCAAAACAGTAGGCCAAGCCACACGTCGAGTTCCCGTTTCAAGCGAATGGGGTGGATATCGGACAAGCCCCATCAGGGGCCATACATCACCACCGCCTCAGGACAAGACATCCGCCAAGACAACCTCAGCGATCAGCGCTGTCTCGAATCAGATGCTACGGGCGGATCTCGAAGTTCTATGAAACGACCCGGCGCTGCGGTGCTGTCGCCTGCTCCATTCGTTGCTCGTTTTCCCCGGCATTAGGTTCTCGGCGATAGGGCAGCCGTCAAAGCAGCTCATGAAATTTGCTGTAGTACAGAATGGGCGGCCTAGCCCGGTTCCTAGCCAACTTTTTCTTACTTTTCCCGGTCTTATCGGACCCCCCACCGCAAAGCAGTCGACTCAGGAAAAGGTTTGTCCTAGCCATACTGAGGCCTTAGTACCCATATCACAGTGGGCTCACCACCCACCCCCCCCCCGCAATACAACAGACATCCCCACAGCTCGCCAACGGCTACGATCCATTCAATGGATCAGTCCCGTATTCGCAACTTCGCGATCATCGCCCACATCGACCACGGTAAGTCGACTCTCTCTGATCGTCTGCTCGAGATGACGCGCACTATCGATCCTCGCGAAATGTCTGCACAACTTCTAGACACAATGGACCTGGAACGGGAGAAAGGGATCACGATCAAAGCGCGGGCCGTGCGCATGGAATACGCCTCGTCGGAATCCTCCATCACGGAAGGCACGTACGAATACAATCTGATCGACACCCCCGGCCACGTCGACTTCTCCTATGAGGTCTCACGCTCCCTCGCAGCAGCGGAAGGCGCCTTGCTCGTGGTCGACGCAGCGGCCGGTATTCAGGCGCAAACCCTGGCCAATGTCTACCTCGCTATGGAACAAGATCTGACCATCCTGCCCGTGGCCAACAAGATTGATCTACCCATTGCCCGACCCGACGCTGTTGCCAGAGAGCTGAGCGATGTGATCGGCGTTGGCAGGGACGAGATTCTGTTCGTCTCAGCCAAAACTGGCGAGGGTATCTCCGCATTATTGGAAGCGATTCATGAGCGCATCCCCCCTCCCGGTGGGGACGCCGAAGTCAATCCGCGCGCGTTGATTTTCGACTCTGTTTATGACCCCTTCAATGGGGTGATCGCCTACGTGAGAGTCGTCGACGGTAGCTTCGCTGGCCCCAATCCGCTGCGGCTAATGGCTGGTTCTCGACGCTTCGAACCAATCGAAATCGGCCACTTCTTACCCAGCCCCAGTGCTACCACAATCTTGGAGACAGGCTCGGTTGGCTACATCGCAACGGGCCTCAAAGATGTCGCGGATGTGCGCGTAGGCGAAACAATCTCCACCTGGCAGCAACCCGCCACCGAGCTACTACCAGGTTATGAAGAGCCAAAAGCAATGGTCTTTGCCGGTCTCTACCCTACTAATTCGGCCGACTACACGGATCTGACCGACGCCCTCAAAAAACTGCGTCTGAGCGACGCATCGATACACTTCGAGGCGGAAAGTTCCGCCGCCCTCGGCTTCGGCTATCGCATGGGCTTTCTTGGTCTACTACACATGGAAATCGTCCAGGAGCGCTTGGAGCGCGAGTACGGTCTGGAACTGATCTTCACCGCCCCGTCAGTCGCCTACGAACTCGTCACCAGCGACGCCGTCACCAGCATCATCGATAACCCTTCTCTCCTGCCCGACCCTACGCGGATCGACGAGATCCGCGAGCCCTGGGTGGAGATTAGCGTCATCGCCCCTAACCGTTATGTCGGAGCGATCATGGAGGTCGTTACCACCCGCCGCGGGCGCTTTCGCCGCCAGGAATACTTAGAGCGAGGGGAGGTCGAGGCGCAGAGCGACCGCCTACGCGTCTTGCTCGAATACGACATCCCGCTCGGTGAAATCCTCACTGACTTCTACGACGATCTCAAATCACGGACCCAGGGGTACGCGAGTCTGGACTATCATCTCAAGGGTTACGAAGCAGCCGACGTCGTCCGCCTCGATATCCTCGTCAACGGCGAGGCTGTAGACGCACTCTCAATGATTGTGCATCGCGAGAAATCCCAGGCCCAAGGTCGCCAGCTTGTCGAGAAACTGCGCTCGTTGATCCCACGACAGATGTTCGACGTGCCGATCCAGGCCGCGATCGGGGGCAAGATCATTGCACGCGAAACGGTCAAGGCCCTGCGTAAAAACGTATTAAGCAAGTGCTATGGCGGGGACGTCAGTCGCAAACACAAATTGCTAGCCAAACAGGCAGCTGGCAAGAAACGTCTCAAGCGCGTCGGAAACGTAGAGATCCCCCAAGAAGCCTTCATGGCCGTCCTCGACGTCACCAAGTCTACTTAGCTTCGGAGCACTTCCCGTTTCCGCACGAACGCAAGCATCACCGATGTACATGGCTTCAACTCAGCGAAGGTACGGAGCAATCAAGGCAATCTTCTTCACAACCCCCACCACCACCGCGAACTCGTAGCCTCACTGCGTCGTTCTCCTCTGCAACGAGAGCGACTCCTCACGTGCATTGTCCTCACCTAGTTCCCCCGTTTGCCTCCCCGTCATCGTCCAATCCGTCATCGTCCCAACCCTCAACCCGACGCTTGAGGTCAGCCAAGATCCGGTCAACATGCTTCCGATTCCCTCGGTGTCGCAGCACCATATGCAGCGGTCCCAGAACGCCACCCAGCCAGAGTGTGGCTTCAACACGGGTAGACTCACCCTCGAGATAAAAGCGAAAGAGGTAGCGTGATGACGCTAGCGGCCCTCTCCAGAACAACCCCCATTCCCGTCCCGGAGCGTCCTCACGAACCTTGAACGCGCCCATCTCGATCTGCGTGTTGAGCAGCTCACGCACCGCTTCGTACGCCGCGAGGGGCGAGGCTTCCACCACGGTCGATCGTTCCACAGACATGACTAAAATCGTACGCTGTCGGCTCCCCCAAGTTCCAGCCCAATCCGCCATCATGCGCGACTTCCTTCAGGCAAAGGTTCGCGGAAATGCAATCTTGCAAGCGTTCCCGCATATCAGTCCCGTGGAGATCTCAACGTACAGACCGATCGCGTGCACCCGGAGCTACAAAGCCATTGACGGGTCCCAACATCACCAGGACACTCAGAATTAATTCACCCCACACGCAATGGAAGTAGGAAGCTCATGGGCAAACTGGATGGACACGTAGCCCTAATCACAGGTAGTTCGCGTGGAATCGGGCACTTCATGGCCCAAGAATTAGCCAAGGAGGGTTGCAACATCGTTGTCGCGGCTCGCACTGAAGAAGTCTCAGACCCCAAGCTTCCCGGCACCATCCACACCGTGGCGGCGGAGATGGAAAGTCTCGGCGTTAAAGCATTGCCGATCAAACTTGACATCACCAGCGACAGCGACATCGAATCGGCCATGCCAGTCATCCTCGAACGCTTTGGACGGCTCGACATCCTAATCAACAACGCGGCTTTGATCTTCCCAGCCCCGTTCCGACAAACCGCTGTCAAACGACTTGACCTACTGCACCGAATCAACGTGCGGGGCCCGTTCCTAATGACGCAGGCTGTGTTACCACACATGATCGAGCTCGGCGGCGGTACCATTATCACGATTTCTTCTGGAGCCGCCGATAGCCCTTCGGCCAACAATTTGATCTACGGCATGTCCAAAGTCTCTATCGAAAAGATGATGGAAGGTCTGGCAGCGGAACTCGGAGCCCAGGGCATCCGCTCTTTCGGACTCAAACCAGAAGGACTCGTGCTCTCGCCCGGTGCCACCTATCACGGTCTGCCCAGCGCGAACACCGACACCGAGCCAAACGACCTCATGGGCCGGGCTGCGGTATGGCTGATCACGTCCGATGAGGCTGGCAAACGCAATGGAGAATCATTCTACTCACGCCGCATCGTGCAGGAGCAACTCGGGGGTTAAGTGACCGGTCCGGATCCTCCTTCCCCGCTCCCACCGCTGAGCCCAACAGACCAGGCCGCCTTCGACTTGGGGCTGGCGATCCGCACGTTGGCCGCACTAGCAACACCCGATAACCTCGCCCTCGCCCTTGACGCCGCACTTAACCATCCCCACCCTTTCCCCCGTGGTGAGGCCAGAATTTTCCTGCAGCTCGCGCCACCGACCGAGACGATAGCAGCGCTGTTGCCGCTACTGGAGTCACCTAACCGCCGCCTCCGACGCCGTGCGATGACTCTCCTCCCGAAGCTTGACCTGTTGGAATTGACACGGCAAATGACCGCCTGGCTACCCGGCGCTACACGCGAAGGCAGGCGGAGCGCCTGCGTCGTGCTAGTCGCGAGCGGCGAGGACGCCCGGTTGCTCTTGACTGAGCTAGCCATGGATCCCGACGGAGCAGTTGCCCGTCGCGCAGACCGTGCTATAGATGTCTTAGAGCAGCGCCAGTTGACAAAGGAACCTGGCCCCTCTCGAGCCTCGGCGCAGCGGCCCTTCGGGCTCCATCCACCCGCACAGCCAGTCGCGCGACGGTTCCGATCCTTCGCTCTAGCTGCCTTCAACCTCTCCTATGGTGTCAACCTTGGCGTGCTCATTCGCTCAGCTGAAGCCGCGGGGGCAGAAGCCGTCTGGATCGTAGGGCGCGACTTCTACTACCGCCCTTCGACAAAAGGCAGTGACTGGTGGATCCCCATTGAGATCGTCGAGACTCCACAGGAATGTGTCGATCGCGCTAGTAAACAGGACTTCGAAATCGTCGCGTTGCAACAAGGTCCGTCCGCGGTCACTCTCTACGACGCACCCTGGCCGGAACGCCCACTGATCGTGGTCGGCAACGAGGGCGACGGGCTACCATCCAGCCTCGTGGATGCCGCCGCCCTCCAGATCGAGATCCCCGTCTACGGTGAGATTGACTCGATCAACGTCGCTATGGCAGCGAGTGTCGCGATGTACCAGTTCCGGTCCTGGCAAGCTCACCAAAACGGCAGCTGAGCATGCAACTACAGACGATTCATAACCACTTTGAGAGCGAGGGTTGCCCGGGGCACGATTACCTTCGGTAGAACTAATGTCTCCGCCGGGAAAGCTGTATTGCGGCCTCCAGCTATCCTGATTCACATGCCATTCGCTGGTCCCGCAATTGACCTCTCGAATCATTAGCCAAGAATATTCCTGACCAATCCATCGCTCGCTCCGTTTTTCAGCGATAAGCCTAGCGACAGCGATGTCCATCAGCGCCCATCAGTTCGATTCTCAGCATCGACTTCAATCTGCACCACTCGAACCGTCACCTTGGCGGCCGCCACCTATAGATATGTGTGGGCCGGTAATCTTCACTAACTTCGGCGCTGTGCAGAAATGGATGGACCGCGCGATCCCGATAACAATCGCAACAGCACCAGCATCTTCTGTAACGGCAGCAATCTGCATCGCGCGCTATTCATGAGCTTTTAGGTCGACGATGTCGATTCAACCTTCTCACTCATGTTCCGACTGAGGAGCAGCAACGACCTCGTCTAGGGTGTTTTTCCACACCAGCCACTGATCGCTGAGAACGGCTAGACTCGGCGCCCACAGAGGAGCCTCATCATGAAGTTCGGTGTTCATCTGCCTCACATTGGTCACGTGGCCACCCGCACCAACGTTATCCGCTTCGCACGGGAAGCAGAATCCCTGGGCTTCGACTCGTGTTGGGTCAGCGATCACATCGCCTTTCCCGACATCACTACTCTCGAGTCTCAGTATCCGTACAATGAAACCGGTGCGTTCCCCGCTTCACATTCTTCACCGTGGCTCGACGCGATCGGGACACTGCTCTTCGTTGCGGGCTGCACCGAGCGGATTCAACTCGGCACTACCGTCATGATTCTGGGCTACCGCCCCGCTATCCAGACTGCCAAACTCTGGTCCACATTGGACACCGTCTCCGATGGACGAGCCATTCTGGGCGTTGGCGTTGGTTGGATGGAAGAGGAGTTCAATACTCTGGGAATGCCGTTCGATCATCGAGGTCCCCGTGGTGATGAATTCCTGGAGATCTTTGAGGCTCTCTACACGCAAGACAGCATTACCTTCAATGGTCGTTTCAGTGAGTTCGGACCTATCGGATTCGCGCCCAAGCCGGTCAACGGCCGTATCCCGATCTGGGTCGGCGGGCACTCAACAGCCGCATATCGACGCGCAGCTCGTTACGGCGACGCCTTTCATGCCGTCTTTATTCCACCTGAAACCGTCACCAAGCAATGGGCTGAAGTCGGACATTGGTGTGACGAGTTCCAGCGTGATCGTGACGATGTCGAACTCACATTGCGCTTGCGACTCGCAATTGATCACGAAACCGTTGATGAGGGCGCCTTGCACGGCAGTGCGGAATCAATCGTGGAGCAAATCGCCGCCTACGCTTCCCTCGGCGTCTCCCACATCACGCTCGACGTCAAGCCAATCGCTGCCGAAAACGTCGAAGGGCAACTCGAAGCCATGCGACGCTTCGCCCAGAGTGTTCTGCCCCACATCGACTAATGGTGACCATCACCTAGCCCATTACCCTGATCGGCATGGTCCATCAAGACAGGTTCCCTACTCCTTCGGGCCACCCCCGGCGCTGGGACGCTACGATCGGCACCGGTTC
>CAZZMQ010000048.1:11322-18487 GCA_964655365.1 uncultured Dehalococcoidia bacterium
CGCAGACTTGATCCGCGCAGCGTGCCAGTTCGAAGCACGCGGGATCGACACTTGTTGGTCAAGCCAACTCCATCACACACCGTTCGCCCCGCTAGCTGCCGTTGCCGGCGCTACGAAACAGATTCAGCTCGGAAGTGCCATCGCCTTGGCGTTCACACGTAGCCCAATGGAAACGGCACTGACCGCGCTTGACATGGACCGCCTCAGTAACGGCCGCTTCAAGCTAGGACTAGGTGCAGGGGTAAAAAAGCTCAACGAGGAATGGCACAGCGTTAGCGACTTCGGCCGCCCCGCCCCTCATCTCAAAGAGACGGTTGAGCTGGTTCGCCTCTTGATCGAGCGGGGAGCGCAGGGTGAGCCGGTTCGCTATCGTGGTCGATACCACCAGGTCGAGTTAGCTGGTTGGCTGCCGCGCTATACACCCGTTCGTAACTCCATCCCGCTCTACGTCGCGGGCGTCGGTGAAGCGATGGCTCGCGTCGCCGGGGACGTTGCAGACGGCTTGCTAGGACATCGAGTCTGGTCGTTACCGTGGCTGCGTGATGTCATTGCCCCGAACGTCGCGCTTGGACTCGCGCGTTCCGGCCGCACACGATCCAACTTCGATCTCGCGCTGACCGTATCCGTCTGCGTCGCCGGCGGCTCAATCAGCATCGACCGTGCACGACGCGACGCCGCTTCCGGAGTCGCGTTCTACGCAAGCATGCAAGGCTACCGTCAGATCTTCGAGCGCCACGGCTTCGGTGCCCAAGCCGACGCTGCACGCAGGGCATACCAGAGCAGCGGCTGGACTGAGGCCGTCGTCGATACCGTGAACGACAAAATGCTGACTGAGTTTTGCGTCGCCGGAAGTCTGGAGCAGTGTGCCGCCCAACTCGAGCGCTACTGGGCACACGCTGACTCCATCCGCCTTGATCCTGGCGGTCATCAGCTTCCGCCGGATCGAGAACAACTTTACCGGGAAAATCTCGCAGCTCTCATCGACGAACGCTAAAGCCCAGGGCCAATATCGCTACGCGCGTTTCTTAGCAGTCCGTCACGTCTCCCTTTACCCATCTCGCTACACCCCATACAAGGGGAGTTCGAGCGTCCCGCTCGGACTCCCGATCGACGCTCCGAGACCACGTTCGATGAGCGCCAGCGCTTAGAGATCTGATGCAAGGAAGCGGCACCCTATTAACACGTGCTCAAATGTCGCGCGAGTCATCAAACTAAAGGGGAACAATTGCTGGACAAATAAGACTGCTCCCTCGCCGTGCTCTCTCCGAATAGGGGCGTTCAATACGAGGACCTCACGTCACTCAAGCAGCTGCGTGCTCGTACGCAGATTTCCACGGCAATGGCTTCGACATCCCTCGAACCGCCTGATGTTAAAAAGTAGATATGACCTTCGCTATTGTGGAATGTGATGCGCTTCCGCTCACATTCAACAAGCGCAGCCCCCGTTACCTTCATAGCGGTAGCTCTCAACAAGGCGGTTTCAACCGGTTCGACTCACGTGGCCCACAGGAAGACCTAGTCATGAAAACCGTGCTCACCGCGCTCATCTCGGCGACGACCGCCGCAGTGGTCGCGACGCTCGTCGTTGTTGCCATCGCCGACAACCCCTCACCGGCAACGACCATCTCTAACCGAGCGAACCTCGAGGCGACCACTGACGAAGCAGCCTCACCGCCCATCACCAGTCGCAGCGTCGAAATCGACACCGAACCCGCAGAACCTGGCGGGTCGAGTAATCCCGCCCTGAACGAGAAGTCTGACCATGCCATTTCCGGCATCGGATTCGATCCAGCCGCGATCTTCGATAGCGTCGGACCTTCGGTCGTCGCTATCGCCACCGATTCCGGCGGAGGCACTGGCTTCTTCATCGACAACTTCGGTCACATCGCCACCAATTTCCACGTCATTCAGGGCTTCGATGAAGTGTTAATCGCCGACGCCGCTGGCAACACCAGTTCCGGAAAGGTTCTCGGATTCGACCGCGCTAATGACCTCGCGATCATCCGAATCGACGTTATGCAACTCGAGGTACATGCCGTCACGCTAGCCAACTCCGATCTCGCTGATGTCGGCCAGTGGGTAGCCGCGATCGGCTCACCGTTCGGCCTCGATCAGACTCTAACAACCGGCGTTGTCTCCGCAATCGAACGAACTCGCATCGGCGCCACGGATCGTCCCCAACGCGGCTTAATCCAGACCGATGCCGCCATCAACCCAGGCCATTCTGGCGGGGTTCTTGTCAACGCCCAGGGTGAGGTCTTGGGCATCATCAACAGCGTCGAGAGTCCAATCCGCGGTTCCGTCGGCGTCGGCTTCGCTATTCCCGTAAACGTTCTTGCCCGTTTCCTCGACCAAATGATCGCCGGAGAGCAGGTTAGTCACCCTTGGATCGGGATTGGTGTCGAATCTAGCGCCCAAACCGGCAACCTAGCCATCGGAACTGTTATTCGCGGTGCCCCGGCCGAACTCGCCGGAATTCAGATCGGCGATCGCCTACTACGCATCGATGACACTGCTCTCGTCGAGTTCGAGCAACTCGCCCGCCTGCTCGACAGCTACAACGTCGGTGACGTGGTGACGTTCGTGATCGAGCGCAACGGAAGCAATATCGTGGTCGACATCGAACTGGGTGCCTGGCCCGGTTGAACGCATGCCATCTTCAGGACACATACAGAGAGGGCCGGCCGGGGCCGGGGCACACAGTATGAGAAGTGCTAGGTGCCCGGGGGTTACACAAAACGAAGGATCCCGTAGAAAACGCACCCAAAGGTTTGGGGCGTAACCGTCATAGCGAAATTACTCGACCGCTTCGACAATAGTCGAGATACCCATGCCGGCACCGATGCACTGGGTTGCAAGACCATACTTGCCGCCTGAGCGCTTCAGCTCGCGTGCCACGGTCGTAACCAAACGAGTGCCTGTCGCGCCGAGTGGGTGACCGATCGCCAGCGAACCACCATTGACATTGACACGCTCCATCGGAATGCCGAGATCGTTAATGCTCGGAATCACCTGCGCCGCGAATGCCTCGTTGAACTCTACCCGGTCGATCTGGTCGGCTGTGATCCCAGCGTGGTTCATTGCTTTGACCGTCGCCGGTACGGGGCCCAGGCCCATGACTTGCGGCTTCACGCCGCCAACGCCGAAGCCCACGATGCGCGCCAGCGGTGTCAAACCCAGCTCGTTCGCCTTGGTCTCGCTCATCAATAACGCGGCAGTAACACCGTCGTTGGTGGGGCAAGAGTTCCCCGCCGTGATGACCAACTCCTTGTTGCCATGGCTGACCAGACCACGAATCGTAGGAAGCTCACTCAGTCTTTCGAAGTTCGTTCCTGCGCGGTAACCCTCATCCGAGGTCACAGTCTTACGCTCGCCGCGCTGGTCCAACTGCAATTCACCGTCATCGTTGAAGACCGGCATTTCCACGTCGACAGGAACGATCTCATCTTCGTAGAATCCCGCGGCCAGGGCGTCGCCATACTTCTTGTGGCTGTCCACGGCGAACTCGTCAAGCTCGCGCCGGGTCAAATCGTAGACTTCAGCCACATTTTGCGCCGTCTGCGTCATCGATACTATCGGCGAGGAATCCAGGATGTAGTCCGGAAATGGGACCGAGAACATCTCGTTATGGTCCGGTGCCAAATCGTGCTGAGTTGAGTTCTGCTCTAGGCGGCCCTCGTTGAACTCGGTGATCCGAGTCTTGTCGCCGCCTCCACCCCCACCAAGTTGTCGGCCCATGCGCTCGATGCCCATGGAGATCCCAACTTCGATCTGACCAACCATGACCTCTTGCGCGATCCGCTGCAGGGTTTCCATCGACGAGCCACACTGCCGGTTCGAGTCAAACGAGCAGACATGCTCCGGCAGCCCTGCGAGACGTGCGATATGGTTGCCGCCGATGCCGGCCAACTCCGCTACGCCGCCCACATTGCCCAGGCCAAGATCTTCGATGTCGTAGGGGGAAAGTGCGCTATTCCGCTCCAGCAGCGTCTGCAGCACCGTGACCGCCACCTCGTCTAATCGCGTTGCCACGAAGGCTCCACGCCCGCCTCGCGTAAACGGCGACCGCACACCATCCACTATCACACAGTTCTGAAGCTCCATGAACCGTCCTTCTTCCGCGCCGACTGCGGGCGCTGCGTACGAGACGCCTCCAGTTGACGCCACTCACTTTTCCTGCGCAGCATAGGAGCATCGTCGCCAGAACGCACCCGTCCGGATCGTGATGGACGATGCACGAGTCTGCGAGTAGTTCGAGACTCGTGCATCGTGAAGCAGCGAAAGGGCAGAACCAAAATCAAATATGACCGCTCGGATCACCACGAAACCATCGGCTGCGGCTTCCCAATCCTGCGAATCCTGGCAGCCACCATCCGCCAAGCTGCGATGCATAGTTCTGACCGAGATTGATGCCTGCCCAGGGCTCGCCGCGGCTTCGTAGCCCCGGCGTCCAATAGACGGAAGAGGGAGACCCGTGACCTACGAATTCATCAACTACGATCAAGATGGCCAAATCGTGACGATCACAATTAATCGTCCCGAGCGGATGAACTCGATCCACCCCCCAACAACGAATGAGCTAGCCGACGCCTGGAATACGTTCAAGGATGACGACTCGGCCTGGATCGCGATCCTGACTGGCGCCGGGGAGCGTGCTTTCTCAGCCGGTAACGATCTCAAGTACACGGCAGAGTCAAGCCGTGGTGACCACGCCGCTGATCGTTTCGATCCCGTCCCCGGCGGATTCGGAGGTATCACCGCTGACTTCGACTGCTGGAAGCCAATGATCGCAGCAGTCAACGGTTTCGCTCTCGGCGGCGGCTGTGAGATGGCGCTGGCCTGCGACATCATTGTCGCGGCCGACCATGCCCGCCTCGGCCTACCCGAACCACGGGTCGGATTACTGGCCGGAGCAGGCGGCGTCCATCGCTTGCCACGGCACATCCCACTCAAGGTGGCCATGGGCTACATGCTGACCGCCAAGCACATGACCGCGCAGAAGGCGTTGCAATGGGGGCTCGTCAACGAGGTCGTACCCGCCGCCGATCTGATGACAACGGCACGCCGCTGGGCCGACGAGATCCTTCAATGTGCCCCGCTCTCAATCCGTGCCACCAAGGAGGCAAGCTACTCGGGCCTCGATATGAACCTAGGCGACGCACTTACGCATACCTTCTACGGCCAGCGTGTGATGTCGCAGTCGGAGGACTTGATCGAGGGGCCGCGCGCCTTCGCCGAGAAACGCGAACCCAATTGGAAAGCGCGCTAGTACCATGCTTGTCCCGAAGGAGATGAGCCCAGACACTCGCCGGGGTGCTTTGACGGACCTGATCGAACAAGGCTGAAGTAGGTCGTCACGGATAAAGCTGGCCCCGAGCGCTAAAAGAAACGACGACGTTCTGATGGCAACTCCCGCAGCGACGGATCAAGCAGATCCGCTCCGCGATGTCGCAATGCAGTGATCCTGGCTTCCCACTTCGACTTCCGGCCTCCTCTGGACTTCTCGTGATCGCCCCTATTCCCGCCGCGCGCACTGATCGAGGCTGCCAAGCCGATCAGTGCACCCAACGCCAGTGCCCCCAGCACCTCCGTCCAACGGCGTCGTGAGAGTAGCAATTTCGGGATCTGTGTTTCGAGTGTTCGGCTCATGTCTGGCATGGCGCCAACAGGGGCGGGAGCCGTACCGCTCGGTGCGAACTCCTCAGTAGACGCTCGACTCCCAGCCCTCGCACCGTCCTCCCATATTCCTATCGTGCGCGTAGGCATTCCGTTCGACGCCGCGTCAGCACTCGTTGCGGATCCTTCTACTGGTACCGGACTGTTCGATGTCGAGATCACGGCTGAAGCGCCTACGGCAGGCTCAATCTCTTCCGCGCCGCTCAACTGGTCGGCACCGCGCAGCTTCAATTCCTTGAATTGCAGCATTGCCACAAGAATCACACCGATCACGCCAACCGAGATCCAGAAATTCCCGGTAATCGCATCGGTCAACGCTTCACGGATCACGATCGCAATTTCCGTGAACGCTTGGGCGCCAACCACATCGATGATCGCAGCGCGTTGGGCCGGATCGAGCAGTTGCTGTGCACTGACCGATCCAACCAAATCGTCCGGTAGACGGGTAGCGAGCGTGGACGCGATACTCTTATTCAGTAGTGTCCCGAATACCGTGATCCCCACCAAGCCACCCACGTTCTGGAAGAACTGCGTGGAACTGGAGACCGTGCCGAGATACCGCTGGGGAACGGCATTCTGCACCGACAACATCATCACCGGGAAGATCATTCCCATACCCGCGCCAAACAAAATCTGCCGCCAAATCACGTCAACCAAGCTGCTATTCACGTTCAATTGCGTCATCGCCAGAACAGCGACACCTAGCAAGCGCACACCCGCCAAGGCCATAAATTTGTAGCGGCCCGTGCGCGACATGATCTGCCCAGAAAGCGCCGCGGTGAAGACTACGGCCAACATCTGCGGCGTCAGTACGGAGCCGGATTCCGTCGCTGTCTTTCCCACAACTCCCTGCACAAAAAGTGGGATAAAGAAGATCACCCCGAAGACGCCAATCCCCATCCCGAACATCACGAGAGCTGCTGTCGAGAATGTCCGTACCCTGAACAGTTCCAACGGCACAATCGGCTCCGGCACTCGAAGTTCATTGAGCAGGAAGACGACCAGCCCCACCGCCGAAGCAAGGAACATGGCAATGATGTGAGCGTCACCCCATTCCGCCGATGTACCCAGCAGCGCGAGAGCCAGTAAGCCCGGGACTAATGCCCAAACCAGTGCCACAACGCCGGTGTAGTCAATTCGCACCTTGCGTTTGGGCGGGCGAATCCACGGCATGAAGAATAGGATCGCCAGGACCGAGAAGATGCCCAGCGGAAGATTGATCCAGAACACCCAGCGCCAGGAAAGCGCGTCGGTCAGGAACCCCCCCAGAGTAGGGCCAATGATCGCGCTGATACCAAAGATGCCCGCGAACAGCCCCATATACTTGCCGCGCTCGCTGGGTGGAAAGAGATCGCCGCTGATCGCCATCGTGTTGGCCATCAGGATCCCGGCACCAAAACCCTGAATACCACGAAAAACGATGAGCATCGCCATGTTCTGTGCGAAGCCCGACAGCGCCGATCCGGTCAGGAAAACGACCAACCCGACC
>CAZZMQ010000048.1:18497-19567 GCA_964655365.1 uncultured Dehalococcoidia bacterium
GATATCAGACAGCCGGCCAGCCACGGGTATAACGATCACCGATGTCAGCTGGAAATATGTCACCTCCCAAGCGATCAGATCCATCCCATGTAGGTCCGAAACGATCCGTGGCAACGCCGTGGAGACGACCGTCTGCTCCATCGAGGAGAGAAACATGGCCAGCATCGCGCCGCCCATGATCAACAGCTTCGTACGTTGCGGCAGGTGAAAGCCCGTCACCGTCATCTCATCGACGGAGAAATCACTGACACTCGCGCCACTATCGCGACTGGCTGGCAACTCAGTTTCCACGGCCAAACTCGAATCCGACAACGCGCTGGACTCACTCAATCAGGCATCCAAAATGGTTCACCCCACCAGGACATAGCCTAGCGGCGTGGGGAGTCGCAAACAGTGTCAATCAGGAACCTCTACGCCGGCCTGAAAAGGATGGATCCTGGACCAACGGGGGAGTGTCGTCGCCCATCTACTGACAAACCGATCTCGTCAGGTGATCGTGCGGTGACAAGCCCATTTCTCCCGTCCATGCCGCCAGAAGCGTCGCCCAGCCAGCATGCTCAGCGTCGCGTAGCCACGCGAGGACCAAATCAGAGCGCACCTCACCCCTCACTTAACATGAAGGCTCCGTTTCGACAGCGCCGGTCAGATGTTCTACGACACTGGCCTGCCTAATCCATCGCGTGGAATGGTCATGAAACGATTGAGCCAAACCGTGGGGCTTGGATCTTTATCAACGATCCCATCAACACAGTTCAGCGCTCCTTAGATCGGGAGGGGCGACCCGCTTCCTTACCAGTAGATCGGGGTGATCTGACAACCTCCGTAGCGGTCGCGATCCTCGGCTATTCCCATCGCTCAAACGGGGTGTGGTCGATCGAATCCATCCGTCGTGCCGAATCAAAGATGTCCCGGGAGATCTTGCGGCTGTATTCGGCCAGCCACTCATCGGGGAGCAACGGACGTATCTCCGACCAGAGCGCGGGGGCAGCATTGCTCAATCGCTCGGCCTCGTTGACGATACCGAGGAAGACGGTCATATCCCCGCCATCCATCGAGTTCACGACTCGGCA
>CAZZMQ010000049.1:0-11181 GCA_964655365.1 uncultured Dehalococcoidia bacterium
GGATCGCCTGGATCCCACCGGCGACCGCCGAGAACTTCGGTATTGAGCAGGGTGACCCGCCCCCGCCCCCGCCCCCGCCCCCATCTCCCGAACCTCCAGCGACGGATCAGGATGCTGATGAAGCTTCTCAAGCCGTGGAACCGGTCGAAAAACCTCAGACTGCAATGGAAGCTGCGCTTGAGCGCGCGGGTCTGTCCGAAAGTGATTTCGTTGCGGCGGCTGAGACCCCTGCTGTGAAATCCCCTGCTGCCGAGATCAAAACGCCGCCCGCTGCGGATGTGCAGGACACAGAGACCCAGACTGAAGCGGTTGCGACCGAGGATTTAGCCGTTGAAGATCCGGCTGATAAGCCGCCTGCCAATGAGGTTCCGGCTATCGAGGCTTCGGCGAACGATGCCTTAGCTGACGAGACGTAGACGCCGAATCCGTGTCAGATCTTGCGGGCCCTGCCCTTTCGGGGAGGGCCCGAGGAGGCGTCGTTCCCGTATCTTGATGGTAGACGGGTTCTTGCCTGTGATGGGGTGGAACCCGGTTCATGTGAGGGCGATCCGTGTGGACGCTCCTATGGGGTCTTGATAGGCTCAGTCCGTGCGGGAGGATCGTCATGGCTGACCGCTTCGACAAATTCACCGAGCGCGCGCGTCGCGTATTGACCCTGGCTCAAGAAGAAGCGCAGCGCTTTAATCACAACTATATCGGCACGGAGCATCTGCTCCTCGGCCTCGTGCGAGAGGGCGATGGGGTTGCCGCCAAAGTCCTGGCCAACCTCGGTGTGGAGTTGAGCAAGGTCCGTTCAGCCGTCGAATTCATCATTGGTCGCGGCGATCGCGCTGTGCTTGGCGAGATTGGGCTTACGCCGCGCGCCAAGAAGGTGATCGAACTCGCTGTCGACGAGGCGCGCCGCCTTAACCACCACTACATTGGTACAGAGCACCTGCTTCTTGGACTGGTTCGTGAGGGCGAGGGAATTGCAGCGGGCGTTCTCGAGAGCCTCGGGGTCAACCTCGAGCGTGTACGCGCCGAGACCACACGCATCCTCTCACAGTCGGCCCCGCAGGGTGGTGGTGGACAGCCAGCTGCAGCAGGCAGTGGTGCTCGCCAGTCCACCCGGACTCCGACCGTAGACCAACTTGGCATTGACCTCACTGCCGCGGCGCGTGGCGAGACGCTTGACCCCGTCGTTGGGCGCGAACAAGAGATCCAACGACTGGTCCAAATCCTCTCGCGCCGAACCAAGAACAATCCCGTTTTGATCGGGGAGCCCGGCGTCGGCAAGACTGCAGTCGTCGAGGGACTGGCGCAGCGGGTCGCAGCTGGTGACGTGCCCGAGACACTGCAAGGCAAGCGCCTGCTCACGCTCGATGTGGGTTCTCTCGTTGCCGGTACTAAGTACCGCGGCGAGTTCGAGGAGCGACTCAAGAAGGTGATCGAGGAGATCAAGAGCGCGGGCAACTGCGTCCTCTTCGTCGATGAGCTGCATATGCTCGTTGGTGCCGGAGCCGCAGAGGGAGCCGTTGATGCGGCGAACATTCTGAAGCCGTCTCTCGCGCGTGGCGAGCTGCAGACGATTGGCGCAACCACCCTGGATGACTATCGCAAACATATCGAGCGAGACGCAGCGCTTGAGCGGCGCTTCCAACCGATCGTGGTGGAAGAGCCCAGCGTTGAAGAGACCGTCGAAATCCTCAAGGGGATTAAGCACAAGTACGAAGAGCACCACAAGCTAGAGATCTCGGATGAGGCGGTCGAAGCGGCCGCGGAGATGTCCTCGCGTTACATTGCCGACCGCGCCCTGCCCGATAAAGCGATTGACCTGATTGACGAATCGGCCTCACGCGTGCGCATCCGCCGTTCCTACACTCCGCCCAGTCTCAAAGAGGCGATGGTGGGCTTGGAGAGTATCCGCAAGGAGAAGGAGCAGGCCATCAATGCGCAGCAGTACGAGTATGCTGCGGAACTGCGCGACCGGGAACTCAAATTGCAGGAGCGGATCGAAGAGCTAGAGAAAGATCTCGACGCCGAACGCTCGGACGACAAGGCGCTTGTTGACAGTGAGGACATCGCGGAGGTTGTCTCGATGTGGACCGGCATTCCGCTGCTCCAGATTGCGACCGAAGAGTCTGAGCGACTTCTGCAGATGGAGGAGGTCCTTCACGATCGTGTAATCGGGCAGGACGAGCCGATCAAGGCGCTCGCAAAGGCTGTTCGTCGCGCTCGAGCTGGCCTCAAAGACCCGCGACGCCCGATTGGTGTTTTCATGTTCCTGGGGCCGACTGGCGTTGGGAAAACGCACCTCGCGCGGGCCCTTGCCGAGTTCCAGTTCGGTTCCGAAGACAATATGATCCGTCTCGACATGTCGGAGTTTATGGAGCGTCACACCGTAGCTCGGCTCGTCGGAGCGCCTCCCGGCTACGTTGGCTACGACGATGGCGGTCAGCTGACCGATACGGTGCGTCGCAAGTCGTACTGCCTGATTCTGCTAGACGAGATTGAGAAGGCCCACCCTGAGGTCTTCAATATGTTGCTGCAGGTCTTTGACGACGGGCATCTGACCGACGCTAAGGGCCGCCAAGTCGACTTCCGCAACACGGTCATCATTATGACCTCCAATGTCGGCTCAGATCTGATCCGGAAGGAATCCGCCTTCGGCTTCGCCGTGAAAGCGGATGACGCGCAGACAGAACAGCAGCAGTACGAGCGTATGAAGGACAAGGTCCTCCAGGCTACGAAGAACCACTTTCGGCCGGAGTTTCTCAACCGTGTCGACGCCACGCTCGTTTTCCACACCCTGAGCAAGGAACAGATTCGCGGCATTGTCGACATGATGCTGCTGGAAATCGATAAGCAGATCATCCTCAAGGGTTTCCTGATGGAGGTCACCCAAGCGGCGCGGGATTGGCTCGGAGAGAAAGGATACGATCCGCTCTACGGGGCCCGACCGCTCAGGCGTGTGATTCAAGAGCGTTTGGAGGACTCGCTTTCGGAAGCGCTCCTACGTGGCGAGTTCGACGCTGGTGACACGATTGTTGTGGACGTCGTGACCGATACGAATGATGAGGGCATCGAAGAGAGTCGGCTGGACTATACCCGCGTGCCGAGCGCGGAGTCCGACGACGACTCTGACGGCGGCAGCGAGGGTGGTGAGGGTGGCAACAGCGAACCCGAAGCTCCCACCGGCGGCCAGATGGGCGAGGAAGAGCCCGTCCCGACGAGCTAGTGGGTGACCGTCCCGAGGTCCAACCAATGGGCGTCTCAAAGCGCTTGTTTCTTCCTTAGCTGGTCTGGTATCAGCTGGTCACACTTTGTGTGCCGATCAGGGAGAGTCCCTATGGAGCAACACAGATTGCACGATTCCTAGGGCCAAAAATAAAACCAGCAACGATGAGTTACCCACGCTGATGAATGGCAGTGGGATGCCGGTGACCGGTACTAGGCGGATGTTCACGCCCACATTGATGAAGGCCTGCACCGCGATGAGGGTTACGATCCCAGCGATCAGCAGCTGTCCAAGTGAATCTGTTGCCTGTGTGATAGCTCGCAACCCGCGTAAGAGAAGGAGCAGGAACAGAGCGAAGAGCACCATTGCGCCTGCGAATCCCATTTCCTCTCCCAGTACGCTGAAGATGAAGTCGGTTGTCTGTGTCCGCAGGAAGTCGAGCTGGGTCTGCGTGCCCTGGGTTAACCCCTTGCCTAGTAGACCGCCCGCCCCGACCGATGTTTCCGCCTGCAAGACGTTGAAGCCCGATCCCTGTGCGTCTTCGCTAGGATCGATGAAGGCGCTGATGCGGTCGCGCTGGTAGTCCTCTACGCCCACTATCAGCCCCAGCGGCAGCAGAATCGCGACCGTCGCTCCGAAGATAAGGAACTTGCGCCTAGGTAGCCCTGCAAAGGCAGCCATTATGGCCCAGAGTAGGATGAAGACCGAGGCGGAGCCGGCGTCCGGTTCCAAGAATACGAGAAACGCCGGGACTGCAGCGACTCCAAACGAACCCAGGAACACGGACCATTCGTTAAGCCGATCGCCCCGATCGGTGAAGTATTTCGCCAGCCCGATGATCGTCAGTAACTTCGCTATTTCTGATGCCTGGACCAACGTGAAGCCCAGGTCGAACCAGCGACGCGAGCCAAACTGAGAGGACCCTACGAGAAGCACCAGCACCAGCAGCGCGACGCCCAGCCCATTGGCGATCCAGCCGAGATTCTCCAGGTGGCGGTAGTTCAGACGTGCGGTTACCAGCATGAGAATCGCGCCAGCAACTGCAGCCGCAATGTGACGCCCGACCGGTTCGCTGATAACGATTCCTTCGCCACCGCGCGGTAGGGTCGCCGAGTAGATAAGGAGCGCGCCGTACCCGGTCAGCGCCAAGGCCGTGACGAGGAGGATGGGATCGAAATTGCGCCAGTGGGCCTCTGTCATCGAGCAACCTGCACACTGGTTAGCTGGAGCCTGGCCTCAAGACGATCCTGAAGGTCCTGGAACAGCTCATCGGCGATTCCGGCCAGCTGCGGCAGGGCGGGTTCCACTTCTCCGAACTTCCCATTTAGGTCGCCCCAGTTGCGTAGGATCTCCCCGCCAGCCGTGGCCGTGAGGAACCCGGCGCCCATTTCATGGAAGACGACGATAGCCACCTCCGGCTCCTCGAAGGGCGCGAATCCGATAAACCAGCCGTGGGTGGTGAAATTGCCGCGGAAGAGGCGCTCGTCACCGAACTCCGCCGTGCCCGTCTTGCCGCCCACCTGCATCTCACGGAACCAGGCGTTGCCGGCTGTGCCGCCCAGCACTGCCATGCCCATCCCCAGCCGCAACTGGCGCTGAGTTTCGGGGCTGAGCTTTACCTGCGACAATATCTGTGGCTGCAGCCGACGAATCGTGTTGCCATCCATGTCCACGATCTCATTCACCACACGCGGCTCATAGACCGTTCCACCGTTGACCAGCGCTGCCGTCGCCATCGCCATTTGCAGCGGGGTTACCGCCAGAAATCCCTGTCCGACACCAAAGTTGTACGAATCACCCTGTCCCCAACCCTCCCCAAAGGTGGATAATTTCCACGCCGGGTCTGGCACGAATCCGGCAGCCTCCCCTGCCAGATCGATACCTGTTGGTACGTCTAATCCGAAGTCTCGGGCCCACGTGGATAGGCGTTCCGCCCCCAATCCCACGAAATCCTGATCGCCTCCCACGATCCCTAGGTTGCGCAGCCGCTCCTGTTCTGCCTGCCCTTCCGGTGTGAGCAACTCAGTGGGGATCTCCCGTCGGAAGGGCGAGCCGCCGGCTAGGTGCCAGAAGTAGACGTTGCTAGAGTTGGCTAACCCGCTGACGAAGTTGAACGTTCCGCTTACCGTGTCGCGGAACTGATATGTGATACGTGCGTCCACTTCGTTTTGCACCTCGATCATGCCGGTGGAGATGATGCGTTGGTCAGGGCTGATTATGCCTTCTTCAAGTGCCGCCGTACCCGTGATGACCTTGAAGGTTGATCCGGAGGGGAACTGATCGGCAATGGCGTGGTTTACCAGCGGCCGGCCCTGATCAGCCAAGATCGCTTCCAGCTTTTCCTCATCGATTACGCCGGTGAAGAGGTTATTGTCGTATGCCGGTACGGATACAATCGAGAGGACGTCGCCCGTCTTTACGTCGACGACGACGGCGGCCGCGAAGAGTGAACCGCCCATCGATTCCAGTAGGATGTCTTGCACGCGCTCTTGTAGTTCGATGTCGATTGTGAGCCGAATGCCTTGGCCCGGTGTGGCGTCTTCAGCCAGGAGTTCGCGGATTTCGCGTCCGCTGGCGTCCACTTCTACTTGACGCCGTCCTGGTACCCCGCGCAACGTCGACTCATAGGCAGCTTCCACACCCGTCTGTCCCAGGGTGTCCGCTAGGCGATAGCGGTCTGCCTTCAGCTCGTCGAACTCCTCGCGTGTGATAGGACCGATGTACCCCAGTACGTGGGAAAGCACATTGCTATGGTTATAGCGACGCTTGGCCACTGTCATGATCTGAACCCCAGGGAGGTTGGCGCTCTGTGCCGAGACGGAAAAGACCAACTCCTGATCGGCGTCGCCTTCGAGCAGCACAGGCAGGAACGGATCGATGCTGCGACGACCGTCCAAGATTCCGGTCTCTATCTCAAAAGCCGGCACACTGAGCAGCACTGAGAGCAATTCGGATATTTGCCGTTCCGATCCATTTGGCACGTCTGCCGGTACGATCGTGACGGCGAAGGCGGGTACGTTCTCTACCAAAGCAATCCCGTCACGATCGAAGATGAGGCCCCGTACGGGTGGGGTGTCAATCGTGCGGATGCGATTGATCGTCGCTAAGGCATCGAAGCGGTCGTGGTTGAAGATCTGTAGTCGGATCAGCTGAGTCGTCAGCACACCGAACAGCAGCACAATAAAGAACCCCAGCAACCAGACCTTGGTTCGTAGCAGGGCCGGGTCATCGGAACCGGATCCGCCGATGTATGGGCGTCGACGGTTTGGCGGTAGTCCCATTAGCGCACCCATGTCGCAACGAAGGACCTCATCGAGGCCTCTCCCTAGATGACTCGAGGCTGGGGCCGTGGCGTCGGAAGTCGAACTACCCAGTAGAGCGCCGACGCTACGCCGACATTGACTACCACCGCAGGAAGCATCCGATCCGTCACTGCTGTGATCCAGTCAATGCGAGAGCCGTCCACCTCCACTGCGATGGCGAAGGTGATGAAGTGCAGCAGTGTCGAAGCCACAACGAGGGCAAGAACCCAGATGTATTCCGCTCGCAGCTCCATTCGGGTCCGCTCCGAAAAGATGCTACGAAGTCCTGCCAGGACCACGATCGGGACGAACGAGGCGACGGAGACAGCTGTGCCCTGAACAGAGAGCAAACCGATGAAGATCCCGGCGAGTGGCACTAGCAGCATGGCCTCTTCTTGTTCTCGCACGACTGCCCAGCAGCAGAGAACCACTAGCAGTATGTTGGGAGCGACACCGAATATCTCGAACGCCGGGAGTGATGAGGTTTGTAGAAGCACGAGCCCGAGGAGGCCTAGGACGAGGGCCACCCACTTCACGACGATGCCAACTGATCGGTCTCCAACTCGGCGTCCAGCACCTCTTCCTCGCTGGGGGTAGTGAGGGGCTCAGGCCGGAAGGTGACTTGTACTAGAACCGATTCCAGTTGATCGAGTGGGGCGATCGGCCGCAGCCGGATTCTCTTGAAGATGTCCTGCGCAGTTCCCTCCGCCGATGTGACTCGCCCGATCGGGATGCCTTTGGGTAGAAGCCCGCCGAGGCCGGAGCTTACGAAGATGTGCCCGGGCTGCACGTCGGTAGGTTGCGCTACGAACTCAACACTGAGATTGCCCAGCGTGTCACCGTTAACCACGCCCTCCGTGCGGGTCCGTTGGTGCAGGACGCGGATACTACTGTCCGGGTCCGTGATCAAACGTACGAACGATGAGTTGGGCCGCGTCACCATCACAACCCCCACCAAGCTTCCACCCGAGGCGAGGACCGGCATACCCTCTTCCACCCCGTCGTCCGCGCCCTGGTCGATGCCCACGATTTGCCGCAGCCCGGTCAGGTCGCGCGTGACGAGATCGGCCATGATGAATGTTTGGTCGGGATTGGCTTTGCGCAGCGCGGTTAAGGCCTCGCGGTTGCGGAGTGCAATCTGTTCCTCTTCGAGCCGAACGATCTCGGTCTCCAGTTGCTCGACGCGGTTGCGCAGCGCCCGGTTCTCGTCATCGACACTATTGAAGTTGTCGATCTTGCGCACAAGGCTGGCGACGGGTTCTGCCCCTTGCCGCAGCCCTCGCTGCACAGGACCAAATATGGCAGACGTCGCTTCCTCGAGCGGTGACACGGCCCCGCTGGCACCTAGGCCCGCGAGAAGCATGATCAGCAAGACCACGACGATGACCCACTGGCCGAGCCTGGTGGTCAGCATAGTCATGTGACGGGCCTACCGGCGCCCTCGCCATGTCGACATCTGAGCGCGAATCTTGGACAGCATTTCAGCTTCCTCCAGGACCTCGGCGCATCCTCGAACCACGCAGGTTAGTGGGTCATCCGCCACGTAAACCGGGAACTTCGTCTCCTGCGAAATCCGCCGATCTAGCCCCGCCAAGAGCGCTCCTCCACCGGCCAGTGCTATCCCCTGATTCATCAGATCCGCGACTAATTCCGGCGGCGTGATCTCAATCGTTTGCCGGACTGCCTCAACAATTGCTCCGATTGACCCGCTCAAAGCATCGCGCAGCTCTACACTGCTGACTTCGACGCTCTTCGGTAGACCGGTTGCTAGATCCCGTCCGCGCAGGACGATCGGCTTTTCCCGCTCCAACGGGAAGGCGCTACCAGCCTCAATCTTAATCTCTTCAGCCGTCCGCTCTCCAATCAGCATGTTATGCACGTGGCGCGCGTAGGCGATGATGTCCTGGTCGATTTCATCACCCGCCACGCGAGTTGAGGTGGAGACCTCGATTCCCCCCAGCGCGCAAACCGCAACTTCCGTTGTGCCCCCCCCGATATCGACGATCATGGTGCCGCTTGCATCCATGATTGGCAGGCCCGAACCGATCGCTGCTGCGAGTGGCTCTTCGATCATGAAGGCCTCGCGAGCACCGGCTTGGATCGTGGCGTCGTAGATCGCTCGTTTCTCTACCTCGGTCACGCCGCTCGGCATACCGATTACGACCCGGGGACGCGGGAAGCCCAGTCCCAGCCGCTCGTGAACCGCCCGGATGAAGTACTGCAACATTCGTTCGGTCACGTCGAAGTCGGAAATCACGCCATCTTTGAGCGGCCGCATGGCAACGATGTTGGCCGGCGTTCGCCCGACCATTCGCTTCGCTTCCGCCCCAATCGCCAGGATGGTCTTGGTGTTGCGATCAATTGCCACCACGGAGGGTTCGTCAATGACAATGCCCCGTCCTTTGACGGTGACCAGAGTGTTGGCCGTGCCGAGGTCAATCCCAACGTCATGGGAGAAGCGGCTGGCGATCCAGAGCAACGGATTGAGACGCATGGATGGCTTTCTTGGGTAGGCCCTGTTTGGAGCGGGGGCCGACTAGGGTGCCAGAAGCTTTACCGGTGCTCAGACGACACGCGTGCCTCGCCAGCGGGGGTCAGATTTGTTCTGGCGTCGAGCAGCGGAAAGTCGGGTGTAACCTTCAAACAATCGTCTCTGCCTGCGGCGCTTTACACGCCGTCGGGGTTGCCTGTCGGGGCAGGGGCTAGCGCCCCTTGAAGACCGGATCGCGCTTCTCTAGGAACGACTGGCGCCCCTCCTGGACATCCTCCGTCGCGTGTGTGATCTGTTGCAGAAACTGCTCGTGCTCGATCTGGACTTCGAGTGACTTCTCGAGCGACTCATGCGCCAGGCGTTTCATCAGCTCGATCGCTACCGAGGGACCGGTCGCGATCTCGTTTGCCAGTTGCGTCACGCGAGCCGCGAACTCGTCCGTCGGCAAAACCTCGCTGACGAGCCCCATCGCTAGCGCCTCATCAGACTCCACGATCTTGCCCGTGTAGAGCATTTTCAGAGCGTTCTCCATCCCCACGATGCGCGGCAAGAACCAGGTCGCCCCAGTGTCGGCCACGATCGCGCGCTGGACGAAGATTGCGCTAAAGCGCGCTGCTTCCGCAGCGATGCGGATATCGCAGGCCAGCGCCAGCGAGAGCCCGGCTCCCGCCGCCACGCCGTTCACGGCGGCGATCGTGGGCTTTCGACAGTGATAGACCTGCGCATTGGCGAGAAAACGCGAACGCATCTGTTCTTCGCGACCCGCAAAGGGCCGTGCCGACCAGTCGTCCGCCTCCAATGTCGTGGTGAGGTCGGTTCCCGCCGTGAAGCCCCTCCCGGTTCCGGTGATCACGATCACGCGCGTGGCATCGTCGTCCTCGGCGTGTTTGAGAGCGTCCTCAATCTCCGCCCACGAACTCCAGGACAGTGCATTCAGTTTCTCCGGCTTGTTCAGCGTTAACCGGGCTATGCCGTCTTCGACCTCGTACAGGATGTCGCGGTATTTTTTCTCGTTCATACATGACTGAGTTTCAGGGACTGCCGGGATGATTCGCCAATGTCGCAGGGCGCGGCTAGAGCCGCATCCCGAAAGCGGCTACTCGTGCCTGGCGAGAAGGGCGAGCAGTCGGTTTTCGTCCCAGATCGGCGTGCCGGCCTTCTCGGCTTTGGCCAGCTTGCTACCCGCCTCCTCGCCAGCGATCAGCGCTGTCGTCTTTTTGGTCACTCCCGACCCCACCTTGGCGCCCAGACGCTTGAGCGCCGATTCCACCTCGTTGCGCGACATGGACTCCAGTCGGCCCGTTACGACGTATTGCTGGCCGGCTAGCGGTCCCTCACGGGCCGCTCCCCTTTCTTCTGTCAGTCGCAGCCCAGCCTCGGTTAGCTTGTCGACGATTTGCTGGTTGCGTTTGTGCCCGAACCAGGCCACTACACTCTCGCCGATCACGGGCCCTACCCCCTCGATCTCGGCGATCTCCTCCACCGACGCCAGCTGCAACGTCGCCATCGCTCCGAAGTGGCGGGCTAGCATGCCCGCCACTTCGGAGCCGACGTGGCGGATGCCGAGGCCGAACAGGATCGCCGCGAACGGCCGCGTCTTGCTGGCCTCGATCGCCGCGATTAAGTTGTCGACCCGCTTCTCTGCCATCCGCTCGAGCGCCAGCAGATCGTTGCGCTTGTCCGGCAGGGCGTAGATATCGCCCGCGTCCTCAATCAGGCTGTTCTCAAATAGCTCCCAGATCAGTTTCTCACCCAGTCCTTCGATATCTGCAGCGCCGCGGCTGACAAAGAGATCCACGGTGCGGCGCACGACGGCGGGACAGACGGGGTTCGGACAGAAGTACCTTGCCTCTCCTTCCGGTCGCACGGCGATATCGTTCGAGACCGGACAGCGCTCCAGCATCTTGAACGGCTTCGATTCCTTGGTACGGCGGTCCAGCACCGGCCCCACCACCTGTGGAATCACCTCGCCCGCTCGGCGCACCACGACCGTGTCGCCTTCGCGGATGTCTTTGCGGTTGATATCGTCCTCGTTGTGCAGTGTCGCCTGCCGCACCATGACCCCGCCAACGCGCACCGGCTCCAGTTTTGCGAAGGGGTTGAGCGCGCCGGTGCGACCCACGTTGATCGCGATCTCGAGCAGCTTCGTCGTCGCTTCTTGGGGCGGGAAC
>CAZZMQ010000049.1:11191-19508 GCA_964655365.1 uncultured Dehalococcoidia bacterium
GCGGGTCGCGCCCAACGACGCCCAACTGGCGCTGGATCGCGAAGTCGTTGATCTAGACGACGACACCGTCGATATCAAAGTCCAGCCCGTCTCGCTTCGCTACCCACGCCTCGCAGGTGGCCACGCAAGGGTCGATGCCTTTTTGCAAGGTCGCCAGGGGGGCTGTTGGTAGGCCGAAATCGGATAGCCAGTTCAGGGTCTCCCAGTGAGTGGCGGGCGATGGACCGTCGCTCCAGCCCAGTTGGTAGATACCGATCGCCAGTGGTCGGCTACGCGTGACCGCGGGGTCCTTCTGGCGCACTGCTCCGGCGGCAGCGTTGCGTGGGTTGGAGAAGAGGCGCTTTGTGGGGCGCTCCTCGGCCTGCAACTGTAGGTTCTCTTCCTCAATCGCGCGGTTCATCGCCTCGAAGCCGGAAGCGGGCATGTAGACCTCGCCGCGCACCTCGAGCAAAGGCGGAGGCTTGCCTGTGAGCTGATGCGGCAACGTCTGGATCGTGAGGATGTTGGGCGTCACGTCCTCACCGTGGCGTCCATCGCCGCGCGTCGCGGCCCGGATCAGCTTGCCGTTCTCGTAGACCAGGGCCATCGCCAGGCCGTCGATCTTGGGCTCCGTCACCATTGCGAAGTCGTCGACGTTGGCCAGCTCCGACGCCCGACGGTGCCACTCCCGCACGCCGTCCCCGTCGAAGACGTTGCCCAGCGAGAGCATAGGCTCGCGATGTTGCACCACGTCGAACGTCGTTTCGGGTGGGGCGCCAACCTGTCGCGTGGGGCTGTCGGCCGTTTGGAACTGTGGGTAACGCTCCTCGATCGATCGCAATTCCTGGAAGAGCGCGTCCCAGTCGGGGTCGCTGATCTCCGGCTCGTCCTTCGCGTAATAGAGCCTATTGTGATATCTGATTAGGTCCCGCAGCTCTTCCGCGCGATTGCGCAATTTGAGTGTCTCCGCGTCCGACAGATCGACGGTGGGCGCGGTGGCTTCGACCGTTGCACTGGTTCGCTGCTTTATTTTTCGGGCACGGGCCATGAGGCCAGTATATGAGGCTGGCAGTCTCGCAGTACGCTGCTTGGGCGGGGATGCGTCTGGTCCGGCACGAATCGGCTTCGACACAAGCTGGATGGATTTGCATGTTAAGCTGACGCTCAGATGAGCGGACGTGACGGAAAGCCCAAGGTAGTAGTGCTCGACTACGGAGCGGGCAATCTGCGTTCCGTTGTGCGTGCCGTGCAGCGTGTTGCGGGTACGGTCGGCGTCGACGTGCAGGTGAGCGACGACTTTCGCGTCCTCGACACGGCTGATGCTTGTGTGCTGCCTGGCGTCGGCGCTGCTGAGGATACGATGAATAACCTGGATGCCCGCGGACTGTCGGGGCCAGTCACGGAGTACATCGACACGGGACGGCCCTTCCTAGGGGTTTGCATGGGCCTGCAGGCCCTGATGACGGCATCGGAAGAGGGCGGCGAGCACCCTTGCCTGGACGTCATCCCCGGCCGCGTTGTGCGCTTGCCTGGCGACGGTCGCAAGATCCCGCACATGGGCTGGAACGCTCTGCAGCAGGTGCGCAGTAGTTCCGTCTTCGAGGGTATCCCGAACGGTTCTTACTTCTACTTTGTGCATTCGTATTACTGCGTTCCTGAGCAGGACGATGTGGTCACAGCGATGGTCGACTACGGAGAGATGATTACGGCTGTGGTCGAGCGTGGCAATGTGGTTGCCACGCAGTTCCATCCCGAGAAGAGCGGGGCGCATGGATTGCGCTTCTACCGTAACTTTCTTAACAACGCGAGTGACGGCTCCGCACATACTTGAACCAGAGACCGAAAAATGGAAATCATTCCTGCCATCGACATCAGGGACGGCCGCTGCGTACGGCTTCGCCAGGGTGACTACGACGCCGAAACTGTCTTCGAGGACGATCCCATTTTGGCCGCGCAACGCTGGGTTGATGCGGGCGCCGGGCGCTTGCACGTTGTCGATCTCGATGGTGCCCGCGATGGGAGTCCGGTCAACTTTGAACTCGTTTGCGCCATTGCGCGTCTGGGCCCTCCCATTCAGACTGGTGGTGGTATTCGCAATGCGGAGACGGTCGCGGATTATCTCGAGTCCGGAATCATCCGCGTTGCGCTCGGTACCGCCGCAGTGCGCGATCTGAATCTCGTCGCGCGCTTAGCGCGTGATCATGGCGATTCTGTGATCGTCTCGCTCGATGCGCGGGATGGTCGCCTCGCCACGGACGGCTGGACGGAAACCTCCGAGTTGGGTGCTGTCGACCTGGCGCGTCGCCTCGTCGACATTGGCGTGCAGCGGTTTGTCTACACGGACATCAACCGTGATGGCATGCTTGACGAGCCAAACTACCAGGCAGTCCAGCAACTCATAGAAGCGGTCGATGTCCCAGTCATTGCGGCGGGAGGGGTGGCCTCCAACAGTCATATTCGCCCTCTCGTCGAAACCGGTGCCGAGGGAGTCATCATTGGCCGGGCACTCTACGATGGCCGCATCGACTTGGCGACAGCGATAGCCGACGCGGAGACGCTCAGCGCCGACTCAGAGGTACGATCGTGACTCTGACGAACCGCGTAATCGCCTGCTTCGACGTCGAGGACGGGCGCGTTGTTAAAGGCGTCTCGTTCGTCGAGTTGCGCGATGCTGGGGACCCCGTCGAGCTCGCTCGCCTCTACGACCGTGAGGGGATTGATGAGCTCGTCTTCCTCGACATCACCGCCTCTCACGAAGAGCGGCAGACTGTGGTCGATATAGTGCGTCGAACTGCCGACGAAGTGTTTATTCCCTTTACGGTCGGTGGTGGCATCCGCAGCGTGGAGGACATGCGCCTAATGCTGGAGTCGGGCGCAGACAAGGTGTCGATCAACAGCTCAGCGACCGAGACCCCCGATTTGATCTCGCAGGGAGCGTATAGATTCGGCACGCAGTGTATCGTCGTGGCGATCGATGCAAAATTGAACGATGATGGCGCGTACGAGGTCTACACGCACGGTGGTCGGCGGCCCGCGGGCCTTGACGCTGTCGAGTGGGCGCAGGAGGCCGTGCGGCGAGGGGCAGGAGAACTGCTGCTTACATCGATGGACACTGACGGTCACCTCGATGGCTTTGACCTACCGATGTTGCGGGCGATTTCGGACGCTGTCTCCGTTCCCGTCATTGCCAGCGGCGGCGCTGGCAATGCCCAGCACATGGCCGAAGGCATCCTTGAGGGCCATGCCGATGCGGTTCTCGCGGCCAGTATTTTCCACTTCGGTACCTGTCGTATCGCTGACGTCAAGGCCACTATGCACGCCGCTGGCGTCCCAGTTCGATTGGAGCACCCCAGCTATGACGACTGAGATCCCCGAGCTGAAATACGACGACAATGGCTTGATTCCCGCCATTGTTCAGGACATCGCCGACAACGAGATCGTGATGGTCGGTTACATGAATGCTGAGTCATTGCGCATGACGCTCGATAAAGACCTGGTCACCTTTTGGTCACGCAGTCGTCAGGAGTATTGGACTAAGGGCGAGACGAGCGGCAATGTGCTCAAGCTGCACTCTATCCGCAAGGATTGTGATGTCGACGCGCTGCTCGTGAAGGCGGAGCCGCACGGCCCGACTTGCCACACGGGTGAGCGCTCCTGCTTCTATCGCGAGCTGATGGATGATTAGCCGCTAACCGGCGGGGTAGAGACCAGGCGCAGTCTCGGGTGGTTCTGCTAACCCTTCCTCCTGAGCCACGGCGTCCTGCATTGCGGCGATAGCCACCTTGATTTGGTAATCGTGCGGCGCACGCGGGGTTAGAGCTTGCAGCCAGAGGTTGGGTGCAAACAGCCAGCCGACGATGCGTCGGTGGTGGTAAGTTCCGCCCATACGGATCGCCTCGTAGGCAATCCCGGCGATCACTGGCACCAGAACGATCCGACTCGTGACATGCCACCAGAGTGGCGGGCTGCCCAGGATGGTGAAGACTATGATCGCTGTGACGGCCACGAGCAGTAGGAATGAGGTTCCGCAGCGCGGGTGGGCGCGACTAAAGGATCGAATATTCTCGACCGTGAGCTCTTGAGCAGCTTCCCAGGCGGCGATCGTCTTGTGCTCGGCACCGTGGTACTCGAAGACCCGGCGTATGTCTGGCAGTTTTCCGATCAGCCAGAGGTAGCCGATCAGCAGAACGAGCCGGAGTAGGCCTTCGATGACGACGGCCAGGATCGCAGGGTGGAGTTCGTTCTGCAGCCAGCGCGTGGCAAAGATGGGTGCCAAGAAGAAGATTCCGATAGCGAACGTGAACGAGAACATCAACGTGAGGGTGCCGAGCAGGCCCATGCCCGCGTCCTCATCTGACTCCTCCTCGGCAAGGGCGACGTTCTGCGAGAACGTCAGGGCCCAGATTCCGAGATGGAGCGTTTCCGCTAGGGTCATCACGCCTCGCACCAAGGGGATACGCGCTGCCCAGCCGGTGTAGGTCTTGGTCAACGACTTACTTCGACGTGTGATCGTTTCGTCGGGACGACGACAGACCACTGTTGCGTGACGGGGCCCACGGATCATGATGCCCTCGATCACGGCTTGTCCACCGTAACCCTGGCGGCGGGGTTGAGCTTGTTCACGCAAGGTCATGTCCTGCGCATAGGCAGGCCTATGCCAAAGCGGTGTCAGGGGTCTGAAAAGTCTGTCGTGAACGTGAGAAGCGGGCCGATATAGGCCACTTCGCCCTGTGCAGCGGAGGTTCGCGGGTAAGGCTCTACTCGCCTTCGCCCTTTGGCATGGAGTAACGCTGTCGGAAGCGTTCGACACGCCCTGCTGTGTCCACGATGCGCTGTTCCCCCGTGTAGAATGGGTGGCAGATGCTGCAGATCTCCACGCGGAGTTCGTCCTTCGTCGATTGTGTTTCCCAGGAGTTTCCGCAGCCGCAGTGGATTGTTGCGGGTCCGTACTTGGGATGGGTGTCCGTCTTCATTCCGTCTCTCCTGCCCACGGGCCGCAAAGCCTAACTGTAGATCTGGACCTCGCTAGGCAGCACGCTGACGCGCTTGCGCCGACCTTTGGCGTGTGGGCTGAACTTGACCTGTCCATCCGTCATTGCATAGAGCGTGTGGTCACGTCCCACGCCGACATTTTCGCCCGGGTGAATGCGTGTGCCGCGCTGCCGCACGATGATGCCGCCCGCTCGGACAGCTCCACCGTCGTAGATCTTCACGCCCAAACGTTTGGATTGGCTGTCGCGACCGTTGCGTGATGAGCCGACCCCCTTCTTATGTGCCATTAGTTATCCTCGGCTTCCCCGTGGTCATCTGGGCCCTCGTCTCTCGCAGCCCCAACCGCACCTTCCTCAGTGCTGTCAATGGTTCCGTCTGTTCCAGCCTCGTTCTCGGCCCCCCCGTTGCTACTGAGCTCGACAGTCGTCTCATCGTCACTTACTTCCGAATCGTCCTCTACTATCTTCGTCGGCTCATCTCTGGCTGGCGGATCCTTCTTCTCATGACTCCAGCTAGCGCCATTCGGTCCCACAATCTCTTCGACGCGCAGATCTGTGTGGTGCTGGCGGTGGCCGCGTAATTTGCGGTAGCGGACCTTGCTCTTGTACTTGAACACCTGGATCTTTTTGCTACGACTCTGTTTCACGATCGACGCCACTATATGCGCGTTTTCTAGCGCGGGCTTGCCCAGGGTTGTGACCCTGTCGTCGTTAATCAGGAGCACCTCGTTGAGGTTGATCATGTCGCCGGCCTCGCCGGGCAGTCGGTCAACGCGAAGCTGCTGCCCCGGCGCGACGCGATACTGCTTTCCACCCGTGCGAACGACGGCGTACATTGATAACCCCAAGGAGTATCCGGAACGAGTTCCCTACCAGACTATGAGGGGCCTGTTAGCCGGGTCAAGCAAGTGGATGATGGAGCGTGACTGGCTTAGTTACTGGTCCAAATTCGAGCGGTCACCGCCCCATGCTAGTCCGGGTTTGGGCGGCATGACGGGTTCGCTCCCGCGTTCGTCGTCTTCACCGGAGGTTGGCGGGCTGGAGGTGGGTGGTTCTGGTCGGGTTGGTGGTGGGGCAGGCGTACGGGCTGGTTCGGGCTGGCCGGGGTGCCAGGCAAAGATCTCGTGCAGTTGAGCTGGGTCTAGCGTCTCTTCCACCATCAGCCGCTGAGCTAGGTGGTCGAGCTGGGCGCGCGACTCCGTCAGAATGTTGCGTGCACGGTCGCGAGCTTTATCGATCAGCTCGCGGATTTCTTCATCAATCTGCTCGGCGATTTTCTCGGAGTAGTCGCGTTGCTCGTTGACTTCCTTGCCTAGGAAGATCAACGACTCCTTTTTACCGAACGTGCGCGGACCCAGATTCTTGCTCATGCCCCACTGCATGACCATGCTGCGAGCGATCTGGGTCGCCTTGGACAAGTCATCGTGGGCACCGGTCGTCATCTCACCGAAGACCAACTCTTCGGAAGTGTGGCCGCCCAGGGCTGAGGCCATGAAACCCTCCCAGTGCGACCTGCTCGCCAGGCGTTGCTCTTCTTCAGGCAGGTACTTGGTGTACCCGCCGGCCATGCCGCGTGGGATAATCGTGATCTTATGGACTTTGTCGTGGCCGGGAATCATTGCTGCGACCAGGGCGTGGCCTGCTTCGTGGTAGGCGACGACTTCCTTCTCGCGTCCTACCAGAAGTCGGCTTTTTCGCTCCGGCCCCACCATGACCCTATCGACGGCTTCTTCCAGCTCGGAGTGGCCGATCTTCTTCTTGTTGCGACGGGCAGCCAGGATGGCTGCCTCGTTGAGCAGGTTGGCTAAGTCCGCGCCGGAAAATCCCGGTGTCTCCTTCGCGACGATGCCCAGGTCGGCGTCCTCCGCCAGTGGCTTGCCCTGTTTGTGCACATCCAAAATCGCCTGGCGGCCGCGCACGTCTGGCGCGTCCAACACGACCTGACGGTCGAATCGGCCCGGCCGCATTAGCGCCGGGTCTAGTATGTCTGGTCGGTTCGTCGCAGCAATCACGATGATGTTCGTCGCCGTGTCGAAACCGTCCATTTCTACCAAGATCTGGTTCAGGGTTTGCTCGCGCTCGTCGTGGCTGCCGCCGAGTCCCGCGCCTCGCTGGCGTCCGACCGCGTCGATCTCGTCGATGAAGACGATGCAGGGGGCGTTCTTCTTGGCCTGGTCGAAGAGATCGCGTACGCGACTCGCGCCGACACCGACGAACATTTCGACGAACTCTGAGCCGGAAATGCTGAAGAACGGTACACCCGCTTCGCCGGCTACGGCGCGTGAGATTAGTGTCTTGCCGGTTCCCGGGGGGCCCACGAGCAGCACGCCACTGGGGATTTTCGCGCCCAGGGCAGCGAAGCGCTCGGGGAACTTAAGGAACTCTACGACCTCCTGGAGCTCTTCTTTGGCCTCTTCTGCCCCCGCAACGTCGTTGAACGTCACCGTAGGCCGATCAGCCGTCACCATGCGGGCCTTGCTCTTGCCAAACGACATCGCTTGGCTATTAGAGCCCTGTGCCTGGCGAAGCATGAAGATCAGGATTCCACCGAAAATGATCAACGGCAAGAAGTTCAACAAAACGCCGAAGATATTGCCGAATCCTCCGCCGCTCTTGGCGTTGGTCGCCGGGAAGGATGGGTCTGAGACGTTTATCCCCTCGCGGTCGAGGAACTCGAAGAGATCGGTGCCCGCGGGCAGGCTGGCCTTGAATTCGCCCTCCCTGTATTGGAGTGTGACCGTACTGCCATCAACCTCGATCGCTTCAATGTTGGCGGAGTCCGTGCGTAGGCGTTCGAGCAGACTTCTAGGTTCTGAATCACCCACGAAGGCGATCTCCGTAGTGCTGCCACCGCCAGAGAACAGCGTCACCGCGGCGATGATCAGAACGACCAGCAGGAGCAGGTAGACAAACGAGTTCTTGGCCCTACGTGATCCGCCCACGGCAGACTCACTTTCTGTGTGTCACCATCGACCGACCAGACCCCATCATAAAGTCAGGTTGGCCGGGTAAGCAGCATAGCAGGGTCGTTTCGGCGGCTTGCCGTTCGAAACTCCACACGGGGCTGTCCCAATGGGGCCCCACATACAGAAGAATTCCCTGTATGGGTGACCCAGATCGTCAGCCGAGCGCGTTTGCTCTGGCTCCATAAATATGCCCAGTCGCTGTGCGAAGCCCTTTTCCACCGCTAACCTTCGAGCAATCGAATACGTGACTGGACAGTGGCGGTTTTTCCAGAGCGCCAAATTCACTTCCGTACGAGCGGAAGGATTAGCTACTTTCGGATCAAACCACCATTACAGCTCATAGCTATAATGGTGGTTTGATCCGAAAGTAGCTAATCCTTC
>CAZZMQ010000050.1:0-737 GCA_964655365.1 uncultured Dehalococcoidia bacterium
CAATCCTGGAGCATCAGTACGGTATCGCAGCCGAGGTGTGGTCTGTGACGTCGTACACGGAGCTGCGACGTGAAGCCCTGGAAGTCGAGCGCTGGAACCTGCTGCATCCGCTGGAGAAGGAACGAGTACCCTTCGTCAGTGCCCAGCTCTGCCCCTCGGATGGCGCCTTCGGAGGCATCTTCGTCGCCGCCTCCGACTATCTCAAGGCGCTGCCCGACTCGATCGCGAAGTGGCTAGCCATGCCGCTCGTCTCGCTCGGCACAGACGGCTTCGGTCGCAGCGGTACACGGGAGGAGCTGCGAGACTTCTTCGAAGTCGATGCACGACATGTCGTCCTTGCGGCACTCACTGCTTTATCGCGCCATGGCATGATCGCCTCCGACATCGCCCAGCGAGCGATGCTCGACCTTCAGATCGATGGGGAATCTCCAAGTCCGGCAAACTCGTAGCACGGTAAACCGACTGAGAGGGGCAAACGGGGAAGTTAATGGCAACCGAATTTGTTCTGCCCGAGTTGGGTGAAGACATCGACGAAGCCGAAGTAACCGCGGTCTACGTTCACGAGGGCGACACGCTCAAGCTCGAACAAGCGGTGATCGAGATCGAGACAGAGAAGGCTACAGTCGATGTCCCGTCGGAGGTTATTGGGTTAGTGCAATCGATCCTGGTCGGCGTCGGTGACACGATTCAGCCCGGTCAAGCCATCTTGACGGTGGGTGAGACCTCGGAACAACCGG
>CAZZMQ010000050.1:747-4289 GCA_964655365.1 uncultured Dehalococcoidia bacterium
GATCCCCCCGGGCGTACCCGCCCCCCCCCCACTGGAGGATGCGCCATCCACGAGCGATACGACACCCGAGGACCAGCCTGAGCCCGAAATGATCCCAGCCTCTACTGAACCGCCAACAGCACCAGGAGTGACTGCTGCCAGGGACCTCGACGACTCCAAGCCGGTCTTCGCCTCCCCATCAATAAGAAAGTTCGCACGCGAGATCGGTGTCGATCCGCGCATTGTCGAGGGAACCGGCCCCGGCGGTCGCATCCGTGAAGCCGACATCAAACTCCACGCCCGCACGCAAGCGGCTGCGCGAGCAGCCGACCCCACCGTCGGCGACTTGGGTCACCCCGAGCTACCCGACTTCTCCCGCTACGGACCAATCGAACGCCGGACGTTGAGCCGCTTTCGTCGCACCGTGGCACGCAACATGGCGACCTCCTGGGACGAGATCCCCCGCGTCAGTCTGCAACATACTGCCGACGTGACAGACTTGGAGGATTTCCGCCAGACTCAGAAACATCATGCCGCCGAGGCAGGTGGAAGTTTGACTATGACGGCGATCCTGGTCAAAATCGCAGCCGCCGCTTTGCACGCACACCCCACCGTGAACTCCAGTCTGGACCTAGTCAACAGCGAGCTCATCGTGAAGCGACACTTCCACATCGGTGTCGCAGTCGACACGGATCGCGGGCTAGTTGTCCCAGTCATCCGCGATGTGGACCAAAAGAACTTCATTGAGATCGGAGTAGAGCTGACGCAGCTGTCAGAGCGCGCTCGCCAGAACAAGCTCAGCCTCGACGAGGTGCGCGGCGGCACCTTCACGGTCACCAACCTGGGTGGTCTCGGAACCGGTTTCTTCAGCCCCGTCATTAACTGGCCGCAGACCGCCATCCTGGCGGTCGGTAAAGCCGAAACAACACCCGCCTACCTAGGTGATGAGGTTGTCCCACGCTTACGTCTACCCCTCACACTCGCATTCGATCATCGTGCCTTCGACGGCGCCGATGGCGCCCGCTTCATGTCCTGGATGGTGGACGCCATTAATCAACCCTTGATGCTGGCTCTGGAGGGGTAACGTGGCCGATGCTGGAACAGCCGGGATACGACTCTTGGTCTTGGGCGGTGGGCCCGGTGGCTACGCCGCGGCCGTTCTCGGTGCCGAACTCGGTCTAGATGTCACCCTCGTCGACGAAGGAGAGCGACCGGGTGGCGTCTGCCTCTATCGCGGCTGTATCCCCTCAAAGGCACTTCTGCACTTAGCCGCCACGATTCATGAGGCCCGCGCCGCCGCCAGATGGGGCGTGCGTTTCGAACCCCCGCAAATCGACCTAGAGGCACTGCGTGCGCACAGAGACAAGATCGTCGATCAACTCACCAACGGCCTCGCCTTGATCACGAAGAATCGAAAGGTCCGCTTCGTCCAGGGACGCGGGCGATTCACAAGCCCCACCTCCCTACACGTCCGCAGGGATAGCGAACTGGTCGAAATCGACTTCGATCAGGCGATCGTTGCTACTGGGTCGCGCCCGGCTATACCGGGTCCACTACGGATCGACTCGCCACGCGTGATGGACTCAACGGGCGCCCTCGAACTCGCCGACATTCCCGAGCGCCTGCTCATCGTCGGCGGCGGCTACATCGGCCTGGAGATGGGCTCGGTCTATGCCGCGCTCGGCTCGCGAGTAACCGTCGTCGAGATGTTGGATGGCCTGCTACCCGGGATCGACCGCGATTTAGTCCGGCCTTTGCAACACAAGCTAGAGGCAGAGTTCACCGCGATCTTACTCAACACACGAGTGGTGAGCATGGTCGAGGTCGACAACGGGATTGAGGCACAGCTCGAGGACGACGAGGGGACGATAACAACAGCAGAATTCGACAAGGTGCTAGTAGCCGTGGGGCGCGTGCCAAACACGCAAGATCTGGGCTTAGAAAACACCGCCGTGCAGATCAATACGGGTGAATTCCTCAACGTGGACGCCCAACGCCGCACCGCCGAACCCTCCATCTTCGCAATCGGCGATGTCACCGGAGAACCCATGCTGGCGCACAAGGCCACGCGCGAAGGGCGTGTTGCCGCCGAGGTAATCGCGGGTGAGCCAACCGCCTTCGAGCCGGCTGCGATTCCTGCCGTCGTCTTCACCAATCCAGAGCTGGCCTGGTCCGGTCTAACAGAAAGCCAAGCAGCAGCGAAACGCGAGATCGATTTCGACGTCGTCAAGATCCCATGGGGTGCGTCAGGCCGTGCGGTTACGATGGACCATCCAGAGGGGTTAACGAAACTGATCATCGAGCAGAAAACCGGAAGGCTGCTAGGCGCCGGCATCACTGGCGCGAACGCCGGCGAATTGATCGGCGAGGCGACGCTGGCCATTGAGATGGGTGCACGCGCGACCGACCTAGAGCTAACGATCCATGCCCATCCAACGCTTTCGGAAACGATCATGGAAACGGCAGAGTCGCTCTACGGGCAGGCGACGCATTACCTCAACAAGCCCCTCACCATGCGGCGATAGTGTTCGTGAGATCAGCATGAAGATCGAAGTGGGCGAGCATGCGCTGGATTGCAGCGAACGCCCGGCGATCATGGGGATCCTCAACCTGGGCACAGACTCGCCGGTCGCGCACTCCGTGGTTCCCAGCAACACAGCCCCTAACGTAGCAGCGGAGCGTGCCGAGACTCTACGTGAAGCCGGAGCCGCCATCATCGACGTCGGCGCCCACTCCACTCGAACCGGGGGAGAGGCGCCAACCCCTGAGCAAGAGATCGAACGCCTCTGCCCCGCCATCGAGGCGTTACGGCACGAGGGACACCTAATCTCCGTGGACACCTGGACCGCTGCCGTAGCTGACGCGGCGCTCCATTCCGGCGCCCAGATACTGAACGATGTCACCGCCGCAGCCGACCCGGGCATGGCCGACGTGGCCGCGCGGCACGGTTGCCCGCTGATCGTGATGCACATGCGCGGGCGTCCCAAAGCTCATCGCGCGGTCGATCAAGCCTACGACGACGTCGCCAAGGAGGTGCGCGACTACCTAGTGCACCGTGCCGATGCGCTCAGCAGAGAGGGCGTCGATGATATCTGGATCGATCCCGGCTTCGAATTCGCAAAGTCGTTGGACGACAACCTACGCATGCTGGCCAGTATCCCGCAACTCATAGCACTTGGCCGCCCGGGCGTCATCTCCGCCTCACGTAAAGGCTTCCTTGCAGAGGTACTCGGGCACGGCAAGCTACGCTCCAGTGAGGCGCAGCAGGTCCCTGGAATCCTCCCAGCTACGATCGCGGTAAACGCCATCGCCGGGCTGCTCGGGGTGCAGATCGTACGCGTCCACGACGTGGCGGAGATCGAAACAGCGATGAAAGTCGTCGCAGGTATACGCGCGGTCCGCGATTCGATCGAGCCGTAGGGTTCGGTACACTCAAGATGCGCGGTGCCCTCCGGATCGATCGGTACCGTTTTCAGATTCGGCTCGTCCCGCGGACGAGGCTGAGACACTGCCGACGGCGGCCTGAGCGGAGAAGAAACATGCCGATATACAGCTACGCATGC
>CAZZMQ010000050.1:4299-6795 GCA_964655365.1 uncultured Dehalococcoidia bacterium
GCCCCATTGCGGATGCCGACAAGCGACTCAAGTGCCCGGAGTGCGCCGGTACCGCCAAACGCACGATCGCGCTCAGCTTCGACCAAAACCCCAGCAAGACAAAGGTCACCCGCGGCAAGGTACGCCAGCGCTTCACCAACTGGTGATAACCATGGGTCGAGGAGTAGGAACACGTGCGATGAGCAGTCCAACCGTAAGCGATACCAGCGCCGCCACCTTCGAGGCTGATGTGATCGCCCGCTCGGAAGAGCTTCCGGTCGTAGTCGACTTCTGGGCACCCTGGTGTGGGCCCTGTCGAGTCCTCAGCCCCACGCTGGAAAAGCTAGCCACCGAGTACGAAGGAAAAGTACAGGTCGTAAAGCTCAACACGGATGACAACCCGCAGACCGCCGGTGGCTTCGGTATCTCAGGAATTCCTGCCGTAGTCGCCTTCCAGGAAGGCAAACCCGTTAACCAGTTTGTCGGTGCGCTGCCAGAGGAACAGGTCCGCGAATTCTTCCAAGGCCTGCAGCCGTCACAGACCACGCTCAAGGTTCGCGAGGCCGCACTGTTACTCGAACAGGGGCAGGTGGGCGCGGCGCGGCTACATCTGGAGGCGACGCTGCAGGAAACACCGGACGAGAAGGCTGCGGCAATCATGTTAGCCACCGTCCTCTTCGAAGCCGGTGAGACCAACCGCGCGGGCGAGCTCGCCAAGCGGTTCCCTAACGAGCCGGAAGCGAAGAAAATCCTGAGCCTACTAACCTTCAAGCGCCACGCTACCGATGCTGTTCGCTCCGAGCTTGAGGCCCACATCGCGGCCGACAAGTCCAACGCTAGGGCACATTATCGACTCGGCTGCCTGCTAGCGACTGAGGGCGACTGGAGTAAAGCGCTTGATCACCTGCTGCTCACGGTACGACTAGACCGTAAACTCGACGATGATGGTGGGCGCCAACGCATGCTGGACGCCTTCTCCGTGCTGGGCGAAGCACACGAGCTAACTCAGACCTACCGCCGTCGGCTCGGCCAAGTCCTATTCTGAGCTCGTTCTCCACGCCAGGCAGAGCCCCTATCGCGGTCGGCCGCTGCTGGGGAGCCTCGCTCGACGAGGTAGACGATTTGTTCAGACAGCCTAGTCGGAGACCCCGTCGCGACGCTGGTACCAGTCGGTTGTACGCCACCAGGGCATTGAAACATCCGACTTCGATTCTCCAGGCCTGACGCGAGCCGAGAAACTCCAGATAATCACCGCGACGAACGCGCCGACGAAGATGAGGGGTAAGAAAATGGCAACGATCAGACTGCCGTCGGAGACGCCGCCTGAGGCGGCCTCAGCCGTTCCGCTGGTCATCAGCCAGACCCCAACTCCGGCCACGACGGCTGCAAGCGAACCTAGCACAGCCTTTGCCACACGAGCGATTTTCGACATCCGTAGGCTCCTCGTCGCTGTCAGTTTGAGCTGATCCGCCCGAAGGATCAACCGCTCAGTGATATCATCATCCCCGGCATCGCCGCACTCAATCTGCCCTAGTCATTGCCATCCCTCGCACTAGGCGCGATGATTGGTCGGGGAGCAGCCTGCTGCCGCTCCTGGGAAGTGAAATCGGATGACTACGATTCTCGACCCAACCGACGAGCGGATTCCCGTCCGTCGCCAGCTCGCCCAACGGCCGGAGCAGTTGAGCGGCACCGTCGCCTTCCTCGACATCAGCAAGCCACGAGGCGACAAGCTGATCGACCGGCTCGTACTGCGGCTCAAGAACGAAGCGCCCGGCATCACCGTCAAGCGCTACACCAAGCCCACCTTCACCAAGCCCGCTCCCGCCGAACTACTGGAAGAGATCAGGGAGGACAGTGACTTCGTTATCGAAGCACTGGCTGATTGAGGATCCTGCACCACGTGCAGTGTGCACGACACGACCTGGTTCGAAATTCAAAACATTCCCTCCGTCTTCATCGCCTCCGAGGAATTCGTCGACGCCGCTGACCAGCAGTCGGTAGCACTGGGTCTGCCTGAAGTGCGCCGGATCTTCGTCGACCATCCGGTCCAGGGCCAAACGGACGAAGAGATGTACGGCAAAGCCGACACTATCTTCGACAATCTAATCGAAACTCTGATGCGGCCCGCCTGAGACGGTCCGCCCGAGAACGATACTCGAGTCGAACACGGAGCCGCCACGAGGCGGCTCCGCTCCTTGTCCAGTCCAGTAATGGAAACCAGGCCATGCTCAAAACAAATCCCGAAACTCTGCGGCGTCAGACCCGCACGCATCTGGCACAGGCACCACAGGTTGAAATCGACGTCGACGGAATCACCCTGGTCCTACAAAGCGCGTGGGGCCTATTCTCCGCGCGTGCAGTCGATAAGGGTACCGAACTCTTGCTGAGCGAATTGCAGAGCTTGGATCCACCCCAACGCGTTCTGGATTTCGGCTGCGGCTACGGCGCCATTGGGCTAACGCTAGCAGCACTCTGGCCGCAGACTGCCGTCGTCCTGGCTGACAAGGACATCCT
>CAZZMQ010000050.1:6805-7209 GCA_964655365.1 uncultured Dehalococcoidia bacterium
GCGCGAGCATCAAACACAATGCGCTGACCAACGCAGAGGTGATGCTCAGCTCAGGCTTTCGTGAGATCCCGGCTGGTCCTTACGACCTAATTACCTCGAACCTGCCCGCGCAAGCCGGGAATGAAGCGCTTGATGAGATCTTGCTCGATGCCCACGATGAGCTTCGTCCCGACGGATCGCTGGTCATCGTCGTCGTCAACGGACTGCGCCGCTATCTGCGGCGGCGGTTAAGCGAACTCTACGGCAACTTCAACAAGGTCAAACAGGGCCCGCGCCACGTCGTCTGTGAGGCGGTTCGGCCGGTGCCAGGTAACTCATACGGCATACCGCCCCCCGAGGCAAACACCTAAGGTGTCCGTAGAGGGAACCGCGAATGGCGCGTGGGCCAGAGGCTGCACAAGCCG
>CAZZMQ010000050.1:7219-18581 GCA_964655365.1 uncultured Dehalococcoidia bacterium
ATGTGGGCGCCGTTCTCAGTACCGGACTTCCGGCTGCTCTTTATCGGGTTCACGATGGGGCAGGCGATAATGCCGCTCCAATTCGTCACACAAATCTTCTGGGTCCAATCGCACGCCGACACATCGGCCACGATCGTCCTGGTCGGTGTGATCGGCACCATGCGCGGGGCCGGGATGCTCTCGTTCGGGCTCTTTGGAGGCGCATTAGCGGACCGTTTCGATCGACGCAAGTTGTTAATGGTGACGCAGGCCGGTGCGTTGGCGCTCAACCTCGGCATCGCCTCGCTGATGTGGTTAACACCCGGCGACACGTCGGCGTTGATCGCCTTCTTCATACTTACTTTCTTCGCCTCAGCCATGTTCGCCGTTGACGGGCCAACGCGGCAGGCGATAGTGCCAGAAATCCTCGGATCACGGCTAACACCGGGCGGTATCGCTCTAAACACTGCCGCCATGCAGCTAGCGATGCCGATCTCGATCTTCGGCGTTGGCGTCCTCATCGACGAACTCGGATTCGCCGCCACTTATGCGCTGAGCAATAGTGGGCACGTAATCGAACTTGTGACTTTGTCCGCGATGTCATACCGGTCTAACTTCGTCCAGCAGACAGCCATTGGCTTCGGCCGCACAGTACGCGAAGTCTGGGCCGGCTTGGCTTATACCCGCCGTCACAAAACCGTGTTCTGGATCATCATCCTGCTTGGAGTGATGATGGCGCTTGGCTTCCCGCCCACCGCCAACCTGGGCCCAACCTGGGGCACCACGGTGGTCGGCGTCTCCTTCTCGGACTTCGGGCTCATCGCGCTGGGGGGGGGTGGTGGAGCCCTGCTCGCATCGGCTCTGCTAACCAGGTTCCCTGACTTCGATCAGAAGGGGATGCTAATCGCCGGGGGTGTCCTGCTCTTCGCCGCCTCATTCGTGGTCTTCACGGTCGGAACATCCTGGCACTTCGCCGCAGCGGGCAACATCGGGCTGGGCACGGGGATGGCAACCTCGCAAATCGCGTCAACATCGCTCATCGCGGCACTTACCCCCAACGTCATGCGCGGGCGCGTGATGAGCCTACTCATGCTCAACATGGGCATCGCCCAAGCACTAACTTTACCAGTAGCCATCCTCGGTCAGACCGTCTCGCTGCAGACGCTCTTTCCGATTTTGGCCATCACCTCCCTCATCTTAATCACGCTCATTCTCATTACCCATCCCGCCATCTGGCAGGCGCGGATATCGACGGCGTTCGTTCACCAGACCTCAGGTGACGACCCATTGAAGAACTTCACCGCCAAGTGAATGGGCAAGCGAACGGTCCCCGTTCCGCCGATCACTTTGGCGACCGCACGGAAGGCACCCAACAGGGGCGCGTGGCCGACGTGTTCTCCAAACGTCGACGCAGACCCAATATTAGGCGTGAACTAACATGCCTTCGTCCGAGCGAATTAGCCCGGATAGAATTACGATGGATGGACAGAACCTCCACGGCATGAGCGAGGTCGCGATCTTGTGCCAGCGAGTGTGAAAGGAGCGGGCGTGGAAATCCGTTTTTCGGACGAGGCGCTAGCCTTCGAAACAGAGGTCAAGGAATTCCTGTCCGAAGCCTGGAGCCCCGAACTCCGTCAGAAAATCGCGGAGTCTCCAGACTCCTACAAGGAAGAGCGCAACTTCCGTCACAAACTAGCGGATCGTGGTTGGCTGACGATGTCCTGGCCCGAAGAGTACGGTGGCGAATCTCGGTCATTCGAGGCGCAATACCTCTTCCAGGAGGCCTGCAACTACGTCGGAGCGCCCACATCGACCGTCGCGGTCCAACAGGTGGGGCCGACGCTGATGCAGTTTGGCACAGACGAGCAGAAGGAGCGCTTCCTGCCGTCGATCTCGACGGGCGACGTAGAGTTCGCGCTGGGCTACAGCGAACCCGACGCCGGAACGGATCTGGCATCCCTAATCCTGCGCAGCGTGCGCGACGGCGATGACTACGATTTTAACGGCATCAAACGGTGGACCACCGCCGCACACCACGCGGAATACATCTGGCTGGCCGCCCGCACCGACATCGATGCACCCAAACACCGCGGTATTTCCATGTTCCTCGTTCCGGTCAATAGCGAGGGCATCACCGTTACGCCGCTCTGGACGATGGCGGGATATCGCACGAACGAGGTCTATTTCGAGGATGTCCGCATCCCTGCTAGCGCCCTCGTGGGTGAAGAGAACCGCGGCTGGTACTACGCCGCGCACGCTCTCGACTTTGAACGGGTGAGCATCTTCACCGTCTCCGGCGTCCGAGCCGTCTTCGACTCGCTCGATCAGTGGGCACACGAGATCGGCAGCGATGGGCGTCGACCGGTGGATGACGCAGACATTCGCGCCAAGCTCGCAACGTTCCGGATTGAGATCGAAGTACTGCAGATGCTGGCGTTTCGCAACCTCGGAATGCTGATCCGTGGCGAGCATCCCGATCATGAGGCCAGCATGGTCAAGATCTTTTCGACGGAGCTCATGCAACGGTTGCAAAACGCAGCCACAAAAATCCTAGGACTGTACGGCCAACTCACCCCGGACGACCCGCTCGCTCCGGTCGGCGGACGCTTCGAGCTAGGCTACCGCCGGGCCGTAATGCCAACCTTCGGGGCGGGTGCGAACGAAGTGATGCGCAACATCATTGCCACGCGAGGCCTAGGCTTGCCTCGGCAGTAAAGGGCCAGCCAGTATGCGACAATATCTGGCCCTAGATCCGAGGAAACGCTGGGAAGTCGCTCTGGGCGAGGCAAGACAGCGTATGACGCGCACTGCCCTCAACAGCGTTCTCGAAGAGTCGGCCCAAGTCCTCCGGCGTATCGAGATCTAACCGCCACCGCGGACCGTCAACTAGCTGCACCCGAATCTGCGCATGTTCTGCCGCTTCGCGGTGCCGTGAGGCAGAGTCCGGCCCGTAGGCCGGAGCGATCACTCCGGGTGGCCGCAAGAAGAGCCCGTTCGTGCCATTGTCGTGCGAGGGTGCGATCGTGACGGACGGTCCGACACTATGTGGTGTGATCAAACCAGCGATGTCGTCCGGGGTCACGAGCGGAAGGTCGGCCGGGACGATCAGCAAGGCGCCGCTGCGATCGGCGACTAGCTCCTGTGCGTAGGCCAGACCGGCGTTCAACCCAACAGCCACATCCGGCTGGTGCAAGAAATTGACACCGAGACGCTTAGCTTCGCTGGCGGCGACGGCATCGCCACTTAGAATGCTGATAACGTCGACGGGGATCACCTCGCGCAATGTCTCAACAACGTCGCTCAGCATAGCCCCCACTAGCCGATTGCGCTGATCGACGGAAAGCAGTTCGGCCAGGCGCTTCTTACCTGCCGGCAAGCCCCGCACCGGAACGATCACCTCGACCGCATGACGTGTCACTGTCCCAGTCATACGGCCGCCATCAACGCATCAACCGTGGCACGCGCAAGCGCCATCTTCTCGACCGAATTGCTCATAATGGTGTTTGTGATCAGGCAGGTCATTCCCGTCTCATCAGCAATTGGTCCAGCCAATGCAGCGTCTTCATTGTCGATCACGAAGACGTCGGCGAAATCCTGGTAGAGACGCGCCACGCCCAGTGCCGAAACCTCATGCCCAAGACTCGCCAACATCGCGGCCGCCGGGCCCTTGATCGCCGCACCGCCCACGATGGGACTGACTGCAGCGACCGGAGCAGGGCTAGTTAGCATGCAATCCCGCACGCCGGGTACAGCAAGGATCGGACCAAGTGAGAGAAACGGATTGCTTGGAGCAATGATGATGCCACAGGCACCGGTCAGTGCCTTGTGTACGCCAGGAGCAGCTTCGGCCATCTCGGCACCTTCAAAGCGCAGCCCACGCACGTCGTCCTGCTGCCGCCGCTGAACGAAATACTCCTGGAAGGCGATCTCACCGTCGTCCGTTCGCACAATCGTGCGGAGGCGATCGTCGGTCACAGGAATGACCGTGCACTCCAACTCAAATTCGCGCACAATCGACGCGGTCACCTCGCTCAAGCTATCTCCCGCCGCCAGCCGTGCGCTTCGCGCCAGGTGCAGCCCGACGTCGCGGTCACCGATCTTGAACCAGCTTGGTCCACCCAAATCTCCCAACCGCTCCAAAGCCACATAGGTATCATCACGTACCCCCCAACCGGTCTCCGGATTCACCTGGCCGGCCAACGTGTATACGACCGTGTCGATGTCTGGCGCGATGTGCAGACCGCACCACTCCATATCGTCACCCACGTTGACGATCGCCGTAACGTCCGCCGGGGGCACCGCGAGCAAGAGGCCCTCGAGGAAACGCGCGGCGCCTACACCTCCAGCCAGGACGACATAGGCTCCTGGGCCTAACTCATCGTTCGCTGTCTCGTTCGCGTTTGCTGTAACATTCGGCATCCCGCGAGAGTACAGCGTGATTGTTCCATGGCGGGTCGCTAAGAGCGTCCCGCATGGGATTCACCCCAACTGCCGCTCGGGTCACAGATGGCGTCAAAGACGCCTGGTTTGCTCTCGGCCAGCGCCACAGAGACGCGAATGCCATTCTCGCCACGGAAAATGGCCTTGCAGCGCAAACCTCCATCCAAATCAACATCATCCTCGATCTGAGCGCCAATTCGGATCTCGCCGTCCAGCACTCCGGGCCAGATCAACGCGTCGCCGTGTTCCAATTCCAGCTCGGCCTCGTGGTGCCCACCTTCGAGGTCGAGAACGAGATAGAGTGTCGCCAGCCAGAGTCCAAGAGCATCGACGAGCTGCAAGGTCAGGTGTCGCTTACCGTCGAGTTGAATCTCGTCGCTTACGGCGTCGCCACTCAGGTGGACCGGACTGTCTAGCATCGTCGGATCGTATCGCCTGAGGAGTGATCAAGACTGCAAGCAAAGAGACCGATTGACCGAGTCCCGTCGACGCGCTGTGATGCCCCCATGCGGATCGATCTACACGTCCATACATCTGCCCTGTCCTACGACAGCAATGTCGCGCCCGAGGAGCTCGTGCAGCTGGCTCAGGAGCGTGGTCTAGATGGTCTGGTCCTGACCGAACACGATAAGATCTGGGACTGGCATGAACTGGCGCTACTTTCCCGCGAAACGGAGTTCCCCGTGCTACCCGCCGTTGAGGTGACGACAGACCTGGGCCACGTCTTGGTCTTCGGCCTACGCGAGCTACCGCGCGGATATCACAGCGCACATACGCTGCGCAAGATCTGTGACGGTGTGGGGGCACTGATGTACCTAGCCCATCCCGCCCGTGGCGGGTCCGTTCGGATCAAGCCCGACGAGATGACGGCTCTCTTCGACGGTGTCGAGGGGGTTAACGGCAGCGACGGTGCCCTGCAAAATCAAGCATCGGCCCGTGCCGGCAATGCCTGTCGACTGCCGGCGATCGGAGGCAGCGACACCCACGCTCGGCATGAGGTAGCCCTGGCCGCCACCACCTTCGAAACAGCGATCCGGACAATAGACGACCTCTTGGTCGCGTTGCGATCGGGTCACTATCGAAGCGGCATACTCTAACGACTACGCCGGAAGTCGTATCGAGAGCCGGATGGAGTAGACTCAGTGCGAGGAACGAGCTAATCCCTGAAATCGTCTGGCCCCACGACGCCCCTGCCGCCACACGCTGGCGGCGCTTCTTTGGGCACCTGCTGGACGCGTTGCTGATCGGCCTGCTGCTCGGCATTGGTTGGCTATTCTGGCTCTGGTTCAGTGCCAAGAGGTCGCAATCGCCAGCCAAACAACTGCTCGGCATGTACATCATCTCAACCGACGGCCAACCGGTTTCTGCCAGCCGTGTCTGGGTACGCGAAGTGATATTGCAATGGATAATTTTCGCCAACTTCCTTCTCGCCGCGATCGTGGACTTCCTCTTTTTCCTGTTCGACGAAAACGCACAGTCGCTACACGACAAGATCATGGAAACTGCTGTCGTTAGGCCTCTTTCCCAACCCCAACCGTCCGGCGCGCGACAGCCGCCGCAACCCCGGGGCGGAGGACCTCTACGCGACTCGGACAGCGAGGCATACAGATCGGAGCCACACGACCGAAAGCGCAAACTGCGGGAGCTCGAAGCGCTAGCCGACAGGGGTCTGATCACGATTCGCGACTACCGCGACCGTCGGCGGCGGATGCTGGAAGAGATGGACGGCAAGTAGCGCACAGCGAGATTGCTATCGAAAAGCGGATGTTCTGTCGCAGCGCACTTCGTAGCATCGGCTGCGGTCATATATTCTCTTCGGGATCGTCTTAGGCGCTGCCGCGGACACGGATCCTGCGGCAACGCAGCCGGTAGTCTCCTCCACATTCACCTTCGCCGACGCGTCACAGCTGTTGTCAGTCGGGTCTCTAAGAAACAGCATTCGGTTGGTGACAGCAGACGTAACAGCCCTACTGGTAGATACGTGGCTGATCGCCCTTAGGTTGAGCACCCTTCACAGTCTTGAGGAGCCCTACCAGCGACCGCTTCTGCCCCCGCAACTAGTCGAGGTACTCGCCCCCGCTACCGTCACAGCGTGGCCCTGCTAGGCCCCTGACCTCAACGACCGATTCGTAATGCCCATTATGCTGCAGACACGACGAGGCCCGGACTAATTGGGTCCGGGCCTCGTACGTCGCTACGTGAGGAATGAGGGTCGGCGGCTCTACCTCACGCGTAATGCGCTAATTAATTGGGTGTCCTGGTCCGCAGGACACCCGGTCAAGCGTTCTCCCTAACTGCAACCACTCGTTTCACCGCAGTTGAAACAGCGGTGGCACGAGCCGTTTCTCACCATGATGTGTCCACAGGAATGGCAAACCGGAGCGTCAAGATCGTTTTGGAAGGCGCCCACTTCGTTCTGAGCACTCACAACTTGTGCGTCAGCAAGCCTGGGATAGGTACTCAGAAAATCCGGTACAGCTGCGTTCCCAGCCTGAGACGGGGCCTCCGACTCCAGCACCTCCTCAATCAGAGGCAGTGGATTGGTCGCAGCAGCGATGTCCGCTTCGGGACCTTCGAGGAACCGATTTCCGGTCCACCGAAAGACGTAGTCCAGGATCGAGTTAGCGAACGCGATCTCCGGGTTGCCGGTCCAGCCGCTGGGCTCGAAGCGGGTGTGACTGAACTTCTTTACCAGAGTCTCCAGCGGTACGCCAGACTGCAAGGCCATGCTGGTCAACACCCCCACAGCGTCCATCAGGCCCGAGACTGTGGAGCCTTCTTTGGAGATATGGATGAACATCTCGCCCGGCTGTCCGTTGTCGAACTGTCCAACGGTGAGATAACCCTCGTGTTCGGCGATGCTGAACTTGTGCGTGATCGCGTTACGGTCGTCGGGCATGCGATGGCGGCGATAGGCAGGAGGACCGGGAGCATTGTCAATGATCGTCGGCAAGTCAACCGACGAAGTTGTGCCTGGTTCGACTTCTGCCTCGTCGACTTTCTTGCCATCACGACGCTCCGTCGTCTCCAACGGCTGAATCCGTTTGGAATTGTCACGGTAGATCGCGATCGCCTTAACACCCAACTGCCAGGCCTGGAGATAGGTTTCCATGATCTCTTCGACCGTGGCCTGCTCCGGAACGTTGACGGTCTTGGAGATGGCGCCGCTGAGGAACGGCTGAGCCGCGCCCATCATGCGCACATGGCCCATGGGCTGGATACTGCGCTCTCCGTTCGCGGCCTTAAAAGCACAATCGAACACCGCGAGGTCCTCTTCGCGCAGGTTCGGAGCCCCCTCGATTGTGCCGTGCTCATCGATAAAGGCGACGATCCGTTCGCAATCCATCTCGTCGTAACCGAGACGGGCGAGAGCGGCTGGAACAGTTCGGTTGACCATCTTGAGATAGCCACCGCCAGAAAGATTCTTGTATTTCACCAACGCGATATCCGGCTCCACGCCGGTCGTGTCGCAGTCCATCATGAAGGCGATTGTCCCTGTCGGCGCCAGGACAGTGGCCTGCGCGTTGCGGTAGCCGTACCGCTGTCCAAGCGTCAGAGCCGTGTCCCAGGCATCGATGGCACTTTGACGCAGGCTGTCAGGCACGGTGTCTAACGACTCGATCGCCTGCACTGCTTCGCGATGCTTGCCGATCACGCGCAGGAACGGCTCTCGGTTGAACTCGAACTCTGAGAACGCACCCACGCGCTCCGCAACCCGCGCCGACTGCGCGTACGCTTCACCGGTCATCACGGCAGTAATTGCACCGGCCATCGCTCGACCCTCTGCGGAGTCGTAGGGCAGGCCGCGCGCCATCAGCAGCGCGCCTAAGTTTGTGTAGCCAAGGCCGAGCGGACGGAACTTCTCGCTGTTCTCGCCAATCAATTCTGAGGGGTAGGAAGCATTGCTGACCAGGATCTCCTGTGCCGTGATCAGCACGTGGCAAGCATGCCCGAACCCCACCACATCGAACTCGTGTGTCTCCATGTCGTAGAACTTAAGCAGGTTGAGCGAGGCGAGGTTGCATGCCGTGTCATCCAGAAACATGTATTCCGAGCAGGGATTGCTGGCGTGAATGCGGCCCGTATTGGACGACGTGTGCCAATCGTTGATCGTGCTGTCGAACTGCATACCCGGGTCACCGCACTGATGCGTCGCTTCCGCTATCGCACGCAAGACATCGTGCGCCTTAAGATCTTCCATCGGCTCATTAGCAGTGACCGACTTAGTGACGTATGACTCGTTGCGTGCGACCGCTTGCATAAATGCGTCACTGACGCGCACGCTGTGATTCGCGTTTTGGAAGCTGACGGATGAGTAGGCGCCACCGTTGAGTGAGCCATCGTATCCGGCGTCGATCAAGGCCCAAGCCTTGCGTTCCTCGTCGGCCTTACACCAGATGAAATCGAGTACGTCTGGATGGTCAGCGTTGAGAATGATCATCTTGGCGGCACGACGGGTCTTACCACCCGACTTGATCACGTTGGCGAAAGCGTCGTAACCGCGCATGAAGGAAACGGGGCCAGACGGCGTACCGCCGCCGGAAAGTTGCTCCTTGCTAGAACGGATCGTGGAGAGGTTGCTACCGGTGCCGCTACCCCACTTGAAAAGCAACGCCTCGCGCGTGGCGAGGTCCATAATCGACTCCATGTTGTCTTCCACGGAGTTGATGAAACAGGCCGAGCACTGCGGCTTCTCTTCAGTGCCAACGTTGAACCAGACAGGACTGTTGAAAGCGGCAAACTGATTGACGAGCAGGTAGCGAAGCTCCTGCTCGAAGGTGATCGCCTCTTCTGCGTCGACAAAGTAGCCACCATTCCGGCCCCACTCACCGATCGAGTCATCAACACGATCGATCAGCTGTTTTACGGAGTTTTCGCGATCAGAGGAGTTCTGCGCGCCATAGAAGTACTTAGAAACCACGATGTTGGTGGCGTTCTGCGACCACTCCAATGGCACCTCAACATCGCGCTGTTCGAAAATCACCTCACCGGAGTCGGAAGTGATAGCGCTGGTGCGTGCCGACCACTCAATCTCGTCGTAGGGGTTAACTCCCGGGGTGCTATATCGTCGTTGGATCAAGGATCGATTCTTGCGCCGGGTCGCTCCGCCACTCGCTGCTACCGCCTCGTCGCCAACCTCAGCAGGGACTGCCGCTGCCGTTCCGGCCTCGTCGCTGGTGTTCGTCATGTCGCGACTCCCGACCACCGGCAAGGCGACACCGACGAAGCCCAGAGCATCGGCGCTCGGCTGCTTCGTTCGACCCCACCGTTACCGCTAGAAGTTATGTTCTATCGGCGTATCCGAACAAGTGAGTGAACAATTCACTCGTTCGGACGCCCACAATAGCTATCTCGCTCGCGATCTGTCAACAATATACAGCGCTGTGCTCGTTTCATCGCACAATATGTAGTGATCAGGCTCGGCGCGCGACAGAAGCAGCCGGTCATCCACAGAATCCCCAGCTCCTTCTTCGCAGCCATACACGAGAGGGTGGACGGTGCTTAGAGGTGGGTGATCTGTCCACAACTTAGTACATCTGTTCTTCGGGACTATTCGGAGCGCGCGATCCACTGGCTAAATCGCCCGTGCGTGCCTCTACGAAGGAGCCCAGTACACTGCCCAGCCATGAGTACCCGAACGAATATCCACATCCCGCTCTTCCCCAGCGGCGTCGGGTCCGTGACTGGAACGGACCCGGCCGTGGCCGTCACGGAAATTCTTACCCGTTACTGGCGGCTCCCGTTCTGGCCGCAACTTCCTAATCGCAATCAACTTGAGATGATGCTTCCACAGTTCGGCCTCGATCTACCCGGTGCCACCTACGACGCGGGCTCCCGCACCCTACGCTGGAGTGGCCCCGCCGACGAAGCGCTAAACACAGTCGGGCTACCCCCGATCGAGCGAGCGGCTGGGCTGCACGGATTTCTGGCCAAGCTCGAAGCCTTGACAGAACAAGAGAGACCCCACGTTGCAAAGGGCCAACTAGTCGGACCGCTCACGCTCTCGATGGCACTGACGGACGACGAGGGAAAACACCCGCACGATGATCCCGACACGCTGATCTGGCTGGGCACCTTCCTCGGTCGCGCCGCGCTTGCTCAGACCCACGCCCTGCAACGGCTCGGGGTGTAGGCCTGCATCTTGTTCGACGAGCCGGCCCTGGCATCCGTCGACGAGCCTTCGCTACCGATCCCTTGGAAGGAAGCCAACGCCGCCCTCTCCGCGGCGATGGAGCCGATCCAGAAAGCGGGTGCAATCGCGGGCCTGCACTGTTGCCAGCCTCCAGACTGGACCCGCGCACTACGGTCGCGGCCAACAATGATTCACTTCGACGCCACCGATGGCCGGGTCGAGGACCTCATCGAGCACAAGAGCGCGATCCGGGAACACGTTTCGCGAGGCGGCTACCTCGGCTGGGGCTTGTGGCCGACAAGCGGTTCACAGCCAGATCCCTTCGACCCGAAAGCGAAACAGTACTTCCTGGCCAACGCCGCGCGCGACCTCTCGTTCGTCGACGCCAGCGTCGGACTGATTTTCAAACGTTCACTGATAAGCGGGGCCTGCGGGTCGGCAAATCTGAGCGCTGCAGAGGAACAGCAGATGGCACAGGACCTGGAGGACTTGTCGATGGGAATCCGCAAACGCTACTGGATCGCAGCGCCGACCGACGTCGACCCCGACGATCCCCGAACCTAGCGTCCACTGCTCGCCAACTCAGTCGCCGAGCTGGCGAGCGAGAAACTCCAGCGTTGCGTCGCAGCACGCCTCGGGCCGCTCCTGCTGGACCCAATGCGATGTATCAGGCACATAGTGGACTTCGAAGGGCGCTTCAAAGTACGCCTCGAGATCATGCGTCAGCTCGATCCCCAACGCATGATCCTCCTCAGCCCAGATCAACAACGTGGGCACACGGAAGATCAATTCCTCCCGTGGCTGTGGCTT
>CAZZMQ010000051.1:0-1951 GCA_964655365.1 uncultured Dehalococcoidia bacterium
AGCTGTCCACATATTCGACTCCGGCAAACGATGGGCTGATCCTGACGCTCTGCCCCTGAAACCGCTAGAAACCCCGGGATCGCTAGGCTAGTGTCACGGCTTCGGTCACCAGCGTATTATTCGTGTAACTGAGCACTTCCGCAACCAAATAGCAATGTGGCTCATGACTGGAGATCCCTATTCCACACAATCGTCGCGGCGCCGCCGGTCGCCATGGGCGATTTGTATTAAAAAGGCCGTCCGTGGCGGGCCTCTTCGGGGGTGTCTTGCTCCTTTTCCTTGTCAGCGCTTGCGCTGACACCGGGGCTCCAGATCCCACAACGACCCAACGCCCCGACCCAGAGCCACAGCACACAGCTGATCCGCCTGGCGAGAACTCCACCTCCACACCCCCTGCCGCCGCCGACTCGACTGAACTCGCCCAGAGCAATTCCACGGCGTCCGTCTCTAACGAAACGGACGCCGCCCAAGGGGTGCCTCTCGAGCCCCAAAGTTACCTGCTCTTCAACGAGCACCTACTCGAAGGGTTAGCCAGCGACGCAATTGATCTCACGAGCCCAGATGTCCTTTTCCGGCTTGTGTTCTCACGCCTGGCCTCCGAAGTCCTGGTCCTGCCGTCCGAGAATTATTACTACTTCATCCTTCGGAACGGAGGTCGACAAATTTGGGGCAATATTCGCCTGGCCGCCGGTCAGCGCGAGTTGGGATCGCTCTCCTTCGGCTATTTCGAATTCATCGAGTTCCCCACGACCGCAACCAAAAAGCTGTCTGGATCAAAATTCTTCGGTCCGGAAGACGGGGTCATGGTGGTGCAAGTCGACCGCTTCACATACGACGTCACCGTCCTGCAAAAGACAGTTCGGTTCTACCTCCACCAGCTCGATCAATCACCCCCTGCCGCGCTGACTCTCGCAACCGGTGAACGATTCATCCAGCGCACCTTCGACGAATCCGGCTACCAGTTCTACCTACTATTCGATGAGCCCGCGAATCACTTCCTCTGGGTGCTGAATGAAGAAGATGCAGTTCCAGACGTTCTCGAACCTTATGGGAACAACCTGTTGATCGGGCGGCGTAGCGGTTTCGCCTTCTGGGTAGACTCCGCGAATGGCGGTCGTAAGGTGCTTGCGGGAGTTCGCCAGCTAAATATCCGGCGCAACGACTACTTCGACGGCCCCTTCGATCAACTCGCAGACAACTACGCCGAGGAGACTCAGGTTGCCGAGTACATGCAACGGGCCTATCCATCATTGCGCGGTCGCATCGATAAGTTCGGTTACTACACAGACACTGACCGTCCCCTTCGCGTCGCGCTTTCTACTTACTACACCTACGCGTCCACAGCAGAGATCATCGATTTCGTCGACAAACTGAGGGACGCCGCCGATCCACACGCACTGATCTCGCGTGGGGGTCGAGAGGTCTCAACCTCCTAGAGGTAGGTCGGTAGAAAGACCGCAAGAACTGTATCCAGCGACCAGGACTTCCGAACCCGAACGCGACGGAGGGACCAGACGAGTTTCGAGCCCCGTGCAACATTCACAGTCAGTTAGCAAGCGGGCAGGAAGCACGCCGACCAACCACCCAATAAGAGCAGCACGTCGGTCTCGTCAACACTCGATCCGCGAGCACTCCGCTCGGATCGGTGCACACCTCTCCCTAGTTCGGGCAACCTCTAACCTAGGCTCTTTCCATTCCTCGATCAGGCGGTGCCGACCAGGTCGCATGCACGGTGGAGCAAGCGGTCGCACCCTACCCTGTCCTCGACGTACTCCCACTGCGATACTCGCTGGTATGAAATGGGCCCGTCGAACAAATGCGAGCCGGTCGGTGGGGTCGCCCGAGGCGGATCGATTCGTCCCGGAACTATCAGAGCGGTACAGCTAGTGCGGAGCGGCTCGACATTCTATGGGTGGAATGTCGTTGCTGCCCTCTCCTTCGCACTGGTCTT
>CAZZMQ010000051.1:1961-17879 GCA_964655365.1 uncultured Dehalococcoidia bacterium
ACCCCCCCCCCCCCTCGCCCGCCCCGCCCCCCGCTTGGGCGTCCTCCGCGTCATGGTGCCCGCCCTTCTCGTGCTGGGACTTGCCTGCCTCGCGATGGCGCTGGTGACCACGGTCTATCTCCTCATCTTCCTATACGGCGTGGTCATAGCGATTGCGGTCGGAGGCGTATCGCCTGTCACGACGGGCGCCGTAGTCGCTCGCTGGTTCGAGCGCCGCCGGGGCGCAGCCATGTCTCTCCTCGCAGCCGGGTCGGGAGTCGGCGGACTCCTCCTGATCCCGTTCCTCGCCTATCTCCTCATCGCAACCGACTGGCAAACCGCGTGGGTGATCTTCGGATTGATCGTGCTGATCCTCGGCCTCCCCCTAGCACTCCTCGTTGTCCGCAATGAACCGGGCGACCTCGGTTTAAACACGGATGGTGACCCCGTTGTCGAACGCGGCGGGACGCGGCGGACCGAGCCACGCGGACCTCTGTACGTTGACGGCTGGCGTGATTCATTTCACTCCTCTCCGATGTGGCAGCTCTCGCTCACATTCGTCGTGTGCGGTGTTACGACCAGCGCGATCTCGGTGCACTTTGTGCGTTGGGCCGGAGACGAGGGGATCAGTACCGGCACCGCCGCTCTAGCCTTTAGTCTCCTCTCCGCGGTCAACGCTGGCGCCGTGTTGGGGGTCGGCGCGCTCTCCGACCGGCTGGAACGACGCACGTTACTGGGGGCAGTTTACTTCGTCCGATTCCTCGCGTTCCTCTCCTTGATACTTCTGCCAGGATCAACGGCGCTCTGGGTTTTTGCCGTCGTCGGCGGAGCTTCGTGGCTAGCGACCGTACCGTTGACCAATGCGCTCACTGCTGACTTCTACGGGGTCAAGCATCTCGGGATGTTGTCCGGCGTGGTGCTTATGGCCCATCAGGTCGGCGGGGCTGCGGCAGTCTTTCTCTTCGGCTTGGTCTTTGACCAAACAGGGACTTACGATGCAGCGTTCACGGCGGGGGCGGTTCTGCTCGTCCTGGCATCGCTCACGGCTTTTTCAATCCGGGAGCGAGACTACTCCGCGCGCTACGCTCCGCCCGCACCCGTGCCGGCCAGCGGGAACCAAGCATCGTGAACGGGGTGATCGCTGTCGTCCTGCACCATGCCGAGGCTGTCGATCCCGCTCTGGTGGACTGGCTTCGTCACCAAATTGACGTCTTCCTTGGACTTGATGCGCTCATCATCGTAATCGCCTTGGCGATAATCATTCTCGGGCTCCCACTCGGTGTCGGGTATGCAGTGCTTCGTTACCGCCGGGCAGCCCAACACGAGGGGAATAGAATTAAGTTGCCGCCCAACCGGGATGTCGAATGAACGTCGGCCGGGAGGACCACCCACCTATTGCCCGCGTGCAGCGACATCCCACAGTAAGACCCAAAGCCGGTAGGGGACCGAGTCTGGTGTCACTCCTCCGCTACACGCTGTTGACGTGTACTCCGCCACAGAGCGCGATAGTTGGTTGAAGATACGTAACTCCCTCTGTGAATGTCTCACCCATAAATACATCCAGTAATGACTAGTCCTACATTTTTGATGGCACGTTTTGCATCCCCCCATCGCGGCCGGGGCAGAACACCAATGGCGAATTCAGGGACACATTGTGAAATACGGCCACCCTGGAGCCAGGGCAAGGTCCGTCCATGGGCTAACCAGCCCGGGCACAGCACGTCGGGTTGTGATGTATAACAACAGAAGTCTGTGACGCGGCTCAACCGGTGACGCCAGCGCGGACCGTAAACACGGGAACGGGGGTTTGCGATGGCGAACGATCGCACGGAATTAATGGCGCACCTGATGCGCCGGGTAGGAGTGGGGACAACCCCGGACGAACTGGAGGAGATCGCCCAATCTCCGTATGAGGAGTTCGTCGAAGAACTACTCCAGAGCAAGGTCATTCGGGACCCAGATCGGGATCTACTCGATCGCTACCTTCCCACGTCGACCAGCCCTGAAGTCCCGACGGGTTGGGCATCGCGGTGGATCCACACGCTAGCGACGGGTCGGCGACCTCTTCGCGAGAAGATGGCGCTTTTCTGGCACCACGTCTTCGCAACGGCGTACTTCAAAAGTTCGCACGCGAGGGCATCGGTGGCGCAGATCGACCGCTTCCGAGAGAACGGACTAGGTAACATGCGCCAGATCCTGCTCGACCTCTCTCGCGATCCGGCAATGCTCCACTGGCTCGACAACTCGGAGAACCACGCTGACGCGGTCAACGAGAACTACGGCCGTGAACTACTCGAGCTGTTTACGATGGGCATCGGTAGCTACTCGGAGGAGGACATCAAGGTAGCCGCGCGGGCGTTCACCGGATGGACATTCACGCAGCCAATACCCTTTTATCCCTACAGCATTGGGGACACAGCCTTCACATTCGAGGAAGCAGATCACGACAGTGAAGAAAAGGTGTTCCTCGGCCAAACCGTGGTGAACGGCGAAGACGTCATCGAGGTCATCGTCCAACAGGAAGCCTGCGCCCGATTCATTGGACGTCACCTCTACAATTTCTTCGTAGCTGACGAGGCTCCGGTGTCGGCGTGGAACGAGATATCGCCGCGCGATCCAGATGCAATCGACGTACTCGTCGAGGCATTCATTGAGTCCGACGGGGATATCCGTATGGTGATGCGGACGCTCCTCAACTCGGATTTCTTCAAGGCTGCCCGATTTCAGCGCGTCAAGAGCCCGGTTGAGTTCGTTGGTGGTGCCATCAAGCTCGCCGGTGCACCGTCCCTCCCCGACCGTTCCGTAGCGCGACTTTCTCGCGCAACCATCACGATGGGACAAGCACTGATGGATCCGCCGTCCGTGGAGGGCTGGCATACGGGCCAGGAGTGGCTCGATTCCGGCACACTGATCGAGCGCGTCAACTTCGCAGTTGAGCAGGTGACAGATACCTCAAGGCCGGGCATCGCCTCGATCGTCGAGCGTGTCACTTCTGCCGGTGACGCCACTCCTGACGAGTTGGTGGATCGCTGTCTCGATCACTGTGGGCTCTTCGACGTCAGTGAGCAAACACGAGCCACGCTGGTGAAGCGCGCGGCGGAGGAAGGTCCGCTCACGGTTGGCGAGGGCGGGATCAACAATGTCACTGAGGATCGTATCGGGCGCATGCTGCAGTTGATTGTTTCCGCACCGGAATACCAGTTCGCCTAGGGAGATCCAACGATGACGGCTAAATTCACGGCGACACGTTCCGAAGGAACTACAGCCCCTTCGTTTGAGGTACTACTAAGGGCGGGCTTCCCCTACGAAAAGACGATCGGCATGCGCCGTATCACCTGGTACCCGATCGATATCGCTCTCGGTAAGGAGGGGCGGGTCTATTGCTTGCGACGTGGACCCTTTGAAATTGGCGGCGTGATATGCACGATCAACTGGGATGACGAGGATTTGGGCCAGATCGTTCGTCCGCCCCGACCCGGTGACGGAAGCGGTCTAGAGGCTGGCTGGGTCTGGCCCGTCGGAAACGTTTGCGACCCCGAAGAGCGTTTGATCGTTAAGGATGAATCCGCCCACAGCTTTACGGTCCTTACACGCGAGGGGGAGGAGATCGCTCGGTGGGGGGAGTACGGAAGCCAGGCAGGACAGCTTGACCGCCCAGCACATATGGCTATCGATGGTGAGGGTCACGTACTCATCGTGGACACAATGAACCATCGAGTGCAGCGTTTCACCGTCGAGGGCAGATACATCGACGGATTTGGCCACCAGGGCAGCAGTTCAGGTGAGCTGAACATGCCGTGGGGGATCGCACTTGACGCCGAAGGTTGTATCTATGTCGGGGATTGGCGAAACGATCGGGTCCAGAAGTTCAGCCCGTCGTACGAGCCATTGCTATCGGTGGGTTCGAGCGGGGAAGGCGAGGGCGAACTCAATCGGCCGGCTGGCGTGGCGGTCGACGAACACGGTGACATCTATGTCGCTGACCGGGGCAACGACCGCGTTGTGCTGTTCGATCGCGGCGGCCGCTACGTCGAACGTTTTCTTGGTGATGGCGAACGCTAAGGTGCTGCGCCTCCGAGATATGTCTACACTCGAAGAGGGAAAGCGTTTCCGCGCGCCAGCTTCCGTACGGGTGAACCATGACCGGCTCTTCGTAGCCGATTTCGGGTTCCACCGAGTGCAAGTTTACCGCAAGGAAGCGTATCCCTTGAGCAAGACCGAAGTGATACCACACCCGGGAGCGCCGAACTTGGAGACCGTCTAGAGCCCGACAGAGCAGGTTTCCCCTGATCCCATGAAGTGGGGCAGGCCGAAGGTGGGTCCTGCCTATTTGTGACACAAGACGGCCTTTCCCTGAGGTAGCTCGGCTGGTACAGGGCACGGGGAAAGTCGAAGGCTGCTCAGCTGGACACCCCCACGGCAGTCGTAGTTAGCTGAAAATCTCCTAATGCTCCATCACGAGGCCACCATCGTGGTTGATGGACTGCCCGTGGATCCACGACGCCGCTTCGGTGCAGAGATAGGCAATGAATGCTCCCACTTCATCATCCGAACCCCAACGAGCCACAGGGTCCGGCCCTCGGCGCTGCGTACTGGCATCTGCAGGGCGCACCTGATCCATGCGCGAAGTGTCGACAGGCCCCGGGCAAACGCAGTTGACGTTGATCCCGTATGGCCCAAACTCTTGAGCCATGGATTGGGTCATACCGACCATCCCGAAGTTCGCCGCGTTGTAGGCGAGCGTGTTAGCACTCCCACGTTTCCCTGCTATGGAGGCGACGTTGACGATCTTTCCACCCACATTCTGTGCGTAGAGATGCTGGACCACAGCCTGCGTCATGAGGAACGTCCCGCGCAGTTTGACGTCCACCACCCGCTGGAACAGCTCACGGTCCAGCGACTCGATGGCGATGCGATCCTCTCCACGTGCGATGGCCGCATTGTTAATTAGAATGTCGATGCGGCCCAAAACATCGATTGTCTCCTGCACGGCAAGATCCACCTGAACTCCGTCAGTCACATCGAACACAAGGGGGAGCGCTTTGCGGCCTTCGGCGCGAATTTGTTCCGCCGTGCTCTCCACGTCGGCCCAGCCGATCGCCTTTTCATCATCCGGAAAGGTCGCACTCGACCGTCCAGTCCCTGTCACGGCGACATCGGCACCCAACCGTGCAAGTGCAACGGCCGCCGCACGGCCGATTCCGCGCAGTCGTCCAGCGCCCGTCACGAGCGCAACTTTGCCATTCAACTCTGCCATCTTCGGCCTCCTCACAATTCCACTCCCCACCGAGCGGCCTCGGCAAGCGGAGCACTTCATAGCCTAGAGAATCTGGCGCAACGAACACGAGCGTCAGGAACCGAAAATTTTGGGACGCCTATTCGCGCCCGCAGCTACGCGACGCTCACCGTGGCCTGATCGTCCAATTGATCACCCGTCCAAAATCAACCACTATCCATATTTCAGCGCCTTTTGAACTGGGCCCACCATCCCAAACCGAGCTCTGGACAACGGGTAACGGCGAAACACCTAATCGCGGTTCATCCAACGCACGGACCGACCCACACCTAACTACTTCGACTGACAGTTGACACGGAAGAAGGCGCATGGGGCGTCCAGCAAACGCTCGATCGCGGTGCGTATTCCGAACACGCTCGCATTCCACTTCAGGGTGATCCGCCAAGTCTCCGCAACGCTCGATGCAGTAGCCTCCCCACATGCGAAGACAGGGACCCTCGGAGCAACCTAGGCGATCAACGTCGTCCAAGAGCTATGCTCTGAAGAGCTGGTTCATCTCGACGATCACGGGGAAAAGACGTTCAAGGGGCTCCCAAAGCCGGCGGAGCTATTCGTGGTGGGGGAGAGGGTGCAGTGGCGAACCCCGATTCTGAGCCACCACTCCTCAGACCGCCCGATGAGATCATCGATCCAAACGCTGCGCGCAAGCTAAGCATGTACGACCGGATCGGTGGCCGGCCTATCGTCGAGGAGATCACCGATCGTTTGTACACGGCCATCGAAACCGATCCCGTCCTCCGCTCCTTGTTCCCCGAGGATCTCGCCCCAGGCCGGCTGCATCAGCAGTGGTACTTGGAGGAGTGGCTCGGGGGTGAACACCGCTACACCGCGCGGCGGGGCAGTCCACGCCTGGGCCAGCGCCACCAACCATTCGCGATCACACACCAAGCGGCCGCACGCTGGCTCGGGCATATGCAAACCGCATTAGACGATGCCGGCGTCGAGACCACCGACCTGCAGTCAATTATGAAGGGGTTGCAGCCGCTCGCCACCCATTTCGTGAACGCTGAACGCTCCAACCTCAACCGAAACGCGCGGACACCCTGAATGGATCGGGGGATCCGCCCCGCCCCGACGATCCGAGGTGGGCGTTGGCACAGTGGGACTAGAAGCGACGTGGTCGAGTCTCGATCGCGGACTCCAACTCTCCCCGGATCCAGCGCCCGGCCGTCCGAGCGCTTCACGATACGCTGATAATATGAAGTATCGCGGAGCTCCCGTTCTTCCAATGGGCCGATACCCCCTCTCCAAGCGACCGGTTCCGCTGAAGGGACCCCGACTCCGCCAGGGACGTGCTCATGACTGAGGGCTCCCCGGCCTCGGATCCCCAGTTGCACGGCCCGGCCATACTAGGCGTGCCCTATCGCTGGATGGCGTTGGGCCTTGTCTGCCTGGGAATTTTCCTGGGTACCCTCGATACCTCGATCATCAATATCGCAATGCCCGTCCTCGCCGCTGAGTTCGACGCAGCGACCGACCAAGTGATCTGGGTCACGCTGATTTTCATCTTGGTTAGCACAGGCTTGGGGTTGGTGATGGGGCGTCTGGGCGACCTGTACGGACGCAAGTTGCTGTACATCGTTGGCTTCGTGCTGTTTACGGGCGCCGCCGCCCTGTCCGCAATTGCAGGTTCGCTCCCGGAGTTGTTAGGCGCTCGTACCGTGCAGGCGATCGCAGCCTCGATGGTGATCGCAAATGGCGCAGCGATCGTGACGGCTAGCTTCCCGGAACACCAGCGCGGCCAAGCACTAGGCATCATGATCGCTACCGTTGGTGCGGGCGTCGCGACAGGACCCGTACTCGGCGGCGTCCTCATAGACGTCCTGGATTGGCGTGCGATTTTCTGGACGCGCGTCCCCTTGGGAATCATCGGTGCTGTGCTCGTGGCAGCGATCCTGCGCGATGCGCCTGCAGAGCAACGTCCGAAGGGCCTCGATCTCTCCGGGTCCTTAGTCCTCTTCTTTCTGATGAGTACCGCTGTGCTCGCAGTGAATCGTGGGGCGGCGTGGGGATGGGCGAGACGGGAGATCGTGGGCCTGTTCGTCGCCACCGTCGTCCTGCTCGTCACCTTTTGGCGGATCGAAATACGTTCCTCGAGCCCGGTGCTAGAGCTTGATCTGTTTCGACAGCGGGCCTTTAGCGGCGGCATCCTTGCTGCCGTGCTCCAGTTCTTCGGGCTCTCGGCGGTAATCATCTTGATGCCTTTCTACTTAGTGGAAGGACGAGGCTTCAGCACCCTCGAGGCCGGGGCGATCATGGCGGGGTTTCCGTTAGCCATGCTGTTCGTTTCGCCGATTTCCGGGCGGCTTTCGGACCGGACGAACCCACGGACAGTCGCAGTGGCGGGGCTAGTGGTAGTGGCCGGGGGCCTGCTCTTCTTAGCAACACTGAGCTCCACGACATCGGTTGCGGGCTTAGTACTAAGACTTGTGGTGGTAGGGACCGGAACCGCGCTCTTCTCGACCCCCAACACGATGGTGATCATGGCCTGTGTCAGTACAGATCGCCTAGGAACAGCATCTGCCGCGCAGACAACCGCGCGCACGGTCGGCAATGCGATCGGGATTGCAGTAGCAGGTGCCCTCTTTACCTCTGAGGCCGCTCGCTATGCGCTCGCGCAGGCACCCCTCGGGATTATCGACCCAATCCTCGGAGCTGACGCCTTGGCAAGCGGCGCCCGGCTCGCATTTGTCGTCGCCGGATTAATCGCTGTCCTTGCGATCCCGCCCGCACTGGTGCGCGTCTACCAGTCCTACTCGGACTGGCTGGCAGAAGTACCGGTAATCGTCTCCGCGCAAGCCCGCGAATCAACCGATCAGCCGGGCTAGAAAAACGAGTGCAAAGGATCCCCAGAGAGGCCGACGGAGCGGCGATCGAGCCGTACGACGCTAAGAAACAGTGTTCCAATCCCGCCCGGCCACGCCACCGTCAACCACGGGAACCCTTCGCGCCGATTCCATAATGGCCCGCCACCGCACCAGGCTAGCGCGGTACGACCTCCACGACCCTACTAGCGCGGGACGACTCACGCGCAGCATCCAGCATCGCCTGGGCGTACAGCCCATCGTTGAGGTTCGGCTCACGGGAACACCCTTCCGCCACTCCGAGCTCAAACTCCCGTAGGAGGCGCCGCGATGCGGCCACGATCTCCGGCTCAGGCAACGATTCGATGTTTTTAGGCTGGGGTCGCACCTCGGCATCCTCCGGGGCTATGCGCCCATCTCGTAGGCGGGCCGTGAAGGAGACCGAGCCTTGAGCGAAAAGTCCGGTGGGACTTGTGTGCGAGATCGTCCCTTCTGTGCCCGTAAGGTGCAGCATGCCTGAAGCCGGGACCCGTTCGCTCCAGACCATGCCCACAATGGCGACGGCACCCGACTCAAAAGTCAGGGTCGCCGAGACGAAATCGTCGGCGTCCGCTGTCAACACAGCGCGGGATTCCGGGTCAATGCGGCGCATCTCATGGGCGGTGACGTGCGCGGAGACCGTCGTGACATCACCCATCCAACCGCGCAGCGCATCGAAATAGTGGGAGCAATGCTCGTTTAGCGCACCGCCTCCCATGTCGAGTCGGGAGCGCCAGTCGAGCGGCCCCGTCGACATCGGACGCGCAAAGTGCAGCGTCGCTATGGCCGATTGGGGGCGACCGATCTGCCCCGCCTCGAGCAACTGTGTGATGTGGAGCCGGTGCTCGCTGAAGCGGAACTCGAAGTTGCACATGACTGTCAGCCCCGACGCCTCAGCGGCTTCGACCATGGCCCGCCCTTCGTCCTGATTGGAGGCGAGTGGCTTTTCGCAGAGCACATGCTTCCCCGCCGCCAAGGCTGCGAGCAGCATGTCGTGGTGGGTGGAAGTCGGCGTGGACACGACCACCATGTCGACGTCGTCCCGAGCGAGAATCGCGTGTGCGTCGGCAGAATAATGCGGAATCTCAAGCTTCGTAGCTATCGCTTCGGCGCGCTCCGGACGGCGCGAGAAGAGCGCACGCACGTCCCAGCCCTCCGCACGCAACGCAGGCACGGTGACGCGTGTACCGAAACCGGCCCCTAGGATAGCCACTCGTTTCTGGAAGTCAGGCATTGTGTGCTCCGGTGAAGGTATTCGGTCGTGCCGCAAACTCGATCGTCATCAACCCTGATGCATAACTACCGCAGCCGCGATCCTGACGCCAGTCTACCGATCCATCTGTGGTCACCAGTTCACTCCTCGAGAGCGTCGTAGAAGACGGTCGTCCTCTTCATCAACAGGTCCGGGTACGCCTCGGCGACAACCTTCATGGTCTGGTCCCATCACTCGTAATGGCCCACGAGTGGTGGGGCCCCCGAAAACTTCCCTCTCACCGGAGCCGTGACCAGAGATCCGAAAATGGCCCTGTCAGCAACCTTGATCTTGCAGGCCAACTCCGTGGCCGTGCCTCTCGCGACATACGGTTCAACCAGCCAATCCCGCGGCTTCGGCTCATCTACGACGCATGATGCCATCGACCTCCGCTTTGGGTCGCCGCAGGGTACAGCGCACCCGGTTGGCCTTGTGTTTCGGACTGGTTGAGTCGCTGATCGATCGAATGGCCTGAGGCAGTGCTCGCCGCACGAACGATGGCGAGCTACCCGCCGCTCGGAGTCGAATCTGACTGGACGAACTCGCGCGCGATCAGAACCACGACCGCGTCATCACCTTCCTGTGCAATGCGCAGTTCGCCGCTGAACGCGCTGTTGTCCTCATCGACGAAACGGATGAAGTCGATTCGATTGACACGCGGATCCGATTCGATCGACCATGGACTCTCGTCGAGCGCCTCGTTGTAAAACTCGAAGATGTCGTTGGCAGCGATGTCACTCTCCCATCCCACGATCAGCTCCCGGCGGAGTTCGGTATCGGTGAAGGCCGAACCGAGCAGCGTAAGTCCCTCGAAGACGGGGAAGTCGGGCGGAAGCTCGTCGACGAATCCCTGCACGCGGACGTCGGCTTCGGCGCCGGGGTCTTCTGCAATGAGGTAATTGCGGAACAGACGTTGGGCGGCTAGACGTTCGGCATCGTCGGAGCTATCACAAGCCACGCCGGCGAGGCCGAAGATGACCACAATGGCAAACAAGATTAGGGACGGTTTCCGCCCCGGGAAGGATCGCATCTTCCACACCCTCCGCCGCTTCAGCAATACCAAATCTTATCGCCTCCGCGCGATTGCGGTGTTGAGTTTGGGGTGGACGGTGGGATTCGAACCCACGAATACCAGGGCCACAACCTGGCGCCTTAGGCCTCTAGGCGACGCCCACCACGTGGTCTGCATACCGAAAAGCGCAAACGCTTGTTCCTAGGCTACCCAAGCAGGATCCACTCGGGCAATTCAGTCCGCTGCCCGCCCGGAACCCGACATCGGGGCACACGGCACTGACCTGACCTGCCCCGGCTGCCTTCAGCGCCGACGTTGGCTCCATTGACTCGCCCGCTTCAAACGCAGCCAAAGGATGTCGTGGGGTTGCAACTGCGGATCGATCCCGATCACAAAGGCCGGGAAGCCTAAGGCAAGAGTCCGCGACTCACGGTCGTAACGAAAGGCAGCTTCCGTAACATCGGTCAGGGGGGCCAGAGCCTCGCTCACGGTCATCGGTGGACCAGTCCAGGTAACAAAAATGAGGCCCGCCTCTAGCGCCACGCTGCGGGATGAGACGAGAGCGGCGGGTTGAGCCCAGAAAAGCCGGACGCCATCGGCGACTTGGATCCAAACAGCATCCCCTCTGTCCAGTGTCACGAGGTCGGAGAAGGCGGGAACTGCGGGGCGGAAGACGTGCCAACGCTGGCCGGCCGCATCGAAGTGGAACACGGCCTGTACCCGCGATCCGAGCTCCGCAATGGCAGCGTCGACGGCAATAGCGTCGGCGAACCAGCCACTTGCGCTCATCCCACTGGTGAAGAACTCCGGGGGCGGAGGCTGGAAATTGAGCCCGAATTCGGACGTGTCGCCCGCACTACTGACGCTGAGTGCAGTAAGCAATTCGCCCGCTGTGACGGAGACACGCACCTCCCAACGCCCGTCTCCGTCAACGCGAGACGTGTCCAACAGTTCCGTCCCACCGCCGAAGCCACTCGAGTGCGGAACCGTAGTTGGGAGACGTGGCGAGGAGACACGATAGACTTCGACGCGCTGACCACTGGGGCCACTCCCACGCACAGTCGCAGCACGTCCGTCGTGCTCGTAGAAATCGATCAGGGGCGTATTGAGCAGGCCGTTAGGCCCAACATCCGCATCGTCAGGATCGTTGGACGTGAGTCCGTCCGCGCCAAGGTCAATCGGTTGCCCCGGTGCGCTGAGGAACACGTTGCGAGTCAGCCGGTTGCGGATCGCTTTCGCTCCCACGACCTGGATCCCAGCCTCACCGTTGTCGGCAAAGATGTTCTCCTGAATACGATTGTCTCTCGCTCCATCCTGTAGGACGACTCCCACCGCGTTGCCGAACGGCGCGTCGAGTGGGCCCAAGCCGATACGATTCCCCGAGACATCTGCCCCCACCGTCCCGCTGAGGATGACCGCGGGTCCGTCGCTGGCGACGATGGTGTTGCCTTCACCATTGCTTCGACCACCAATCTGAATTCCCGTCGCCTCACCAACACGGATCCCGCTACGGTTCCCCAGCGCCTCGGCTCCGAACGGGGTCAGCCCAATCGAGTTACCCTGAATCGTGATGTTCGCCGTGGCTTCGCCATCAATCACGATGGCGAAGCCGTTTCCCGTGATCTGGTTCGCGTCGGCCGCCGTAGGGCCACCGACGCTCACGTCGCGTGCGCCCGCCACGATCGAGATACCCTCCTCCGTATTGGGCAACACTTCCCCACCCGTGAGATCCAGCCCAATGCGATTGCCCTGGACTGTGATGTTGCGCGCCCTAGTCTCGATCGCGATCCCCACCCGATTGCCAGAGATGACGTTGGCGGCCGAAGCAAGTGGCGCGCCGATCGCGACATTCCCAGCGCCGTCGTTGATGAAAATGCCAACATCATTGGGCACAGCCCGTGAGCCGGTCGGGTCGAGGCCGATCAGGTTGGTCTCTAGCCGAATCTGGAGAAAGTTCGTATCACGGAGCTCGATCCCGGCCACGCGGTTTCCGCTGATCACGTTGCGCTGTGCGATACCACGCGCGCCGATGGTGGCATGACCACCATCAACGATAAGAATCCCATCGTCATTGGGCAGGGCGCCACCGTCGACGTCGACGCCAATGTGGTTGTTAATGATGCGCTGACCGATTGTGCCGCTGCCAGCCACGAGCACACCATGGCCGGTGCGTCCGTCGTGGCTGTTGCCAGCCAGCAGGTTGCCACAGTCAGCACAGAGATCTCCAATGCGCGCATCATCCGCACCGCCAAGCACGGCAAGTCCGGAGAGCGCGTTGGGGGCAGGACTATATCCATCCGGAGCAACGCCGGACCAGAGGCCCAGGAAGCGGGTACGGTCAGCCTCTTCGCCGATTGCGGCAAACCCGTAGCGTTCGAAATTCCCGGCGCCGAGCGCCCGTAGCTCAACGTCGGCCGCGGTGACGACAAGGCCGCTGGCCTTGGACGCCGCGGAGCCCTCAAGATAGACGATAGGGCGGTCCAGATAGCCGGGCTGCGTCGTCCCGTCGATGATCGCACCAGGGGTCTCGATCAACGGAAGCGGCTGACGCACGCGTATCAGCGCCACACCGTCGGAGCCTACTGGCAGGTCAAACACGATGCGCTGCGGCACACCCTCGTCTGCGAGGCGTTGCAGGGCGTCGCGCAGGGTGCAGCTACTAGCGTCGCACGTACCGTCGCCCGGGTCGGCAGTGGAGTTGACGAGTAGCCGCGGGAGCACCTCCGATCCCTGCGCACCGCCCGAGGAGGGCAAGAGCAGAAACAAGAACAGAGCTAGTGCTGTGCTCCCGACGAGCAATCGAAGGCGAAACACGCAAGTCCCAGTGGTCATCTTGGCGATCCGGATGACGTTCCTGCTGACCCGGGCTCTTTCAAAGTGTACGAAGCAAGCGCTCCCGAAGCCACTGCCGGCAACCAACGGACGGCCCGAGACCGGCGCAGGCTAGGAGTCGACCAGCTCCGCGCCGCGCAGCTGCGTCGGCTGCGAAACGAAGACGTAGAAGAGCGATCCGTCTCTCAGTTGGACTCCCCCTCCGATGCCAACGGTCGGGAAGTATCCGATCCACCCGGACTGGGCGTCAAAATACCAGACCGTGGCAACAAGCGGCTTGATGGGCGCCACCGCCTCCGCAACAGTCGCGTCGGGACTCGCCCAACGAACCACGTTCATACCAGCCTTGAGAAGAGCCCCATCAACTGTGGGGCCATCGGGCAACAGCACAGTGTGGGGCAAAGCAGCCACGAGCACCGTCTTCAAATCTTCACCCACAAGTCCCTCCGGCGCCACGCGCGCAACGATCTGGACCGCTTGGAGAGTTGGCTGATCAAGGTTAACAAGCGTCTGGGCACGCCCGTCACCAACCGGTGACGTTGGCGGATCGAAGATCACGCTGGCTAGATCCCATGCGAGTCCGCTAGCGCTCCAGTGCACATCGAAACCACCGGGGATCGGGGTGCTGTCGAGGTCGAACACCTGCGCAACGATCGCGTAGGAACCCACACCGCGCGAGCTCACAGTAAGCACCATTTGGCTGGGCGGTCCGACGAGAACGAGGATGGCCGAATCCTTCAGATTGCCTGCGGAGACTTTGACTGTCATCTCTCCGGGCTCCGCCGAGGCGTGGGTCACGACGTGAGCGGTAGCGCGACCAGTGTCGTCCGTAAAGCCGGATTCGCCGAGGCCGCTATGCGAGATGGTGGCATCATCACGATCCGTGGCGAAAGCGACGAACACATTCGGCACCGGGCGGCCACCATCGTCTAGTAACAGCGCCACGAGCGTACCCGGCGGCGCGATGCCCGGATTGAGGACATCGCGAATGGCAATTAAGTCCAGAGAAACGGGGGGGCCATGAAGCGTGAGCTGAAGACTAGCCGAGACGCCGCCGGTAGCGGCGCGCAAAAGCGCGAGGCCCGGCGCGGCACGCAGCGATGCGCGGGCCCGACCGTTGCGGTCAGTGACGAGTTCGATTCGGTAAGACGGCGTGGCCGTGGTGCTGGAAATGACGCCCTCGTCAGTTCTGAGCTGCACGGTCGTGTCGGGCACGGTAATGCCGTCGGCGTCACTCTTCTGCAGGGTGATCGGGACAGCACGTGCGGCGTCATGGACCGCATTGGGTTCGGGCGTCTCGAATTCGATGGAGACCGGAGCGCCAGCCATGAGCACAGCGGTCGAGCGCGTGCTCTCGCCGATGCGTGCAGTGATGATGGAAGTTCCAGACCGCCCATCGCCAAAAAGTTCGGCTGAGACCGTAGCGTCTCGCCCACGAGCCTGGAGCGTGAGCACAATACGCGAGGGGCCACTCGCGCTGCCGAAACTGCCAAGCGTGGCGGTGAGGCTCACGACCGTTTCACCAGCCGTTAGGCCCCCAATGCTGACGGTGAGGGTCGTTTGACCGCTTTCGGCCAGAATCTTTGTGTCAGAAGCCCGAACGGACCGGACGAGCAACCCATCGAGTGTGTTGGTGGCAGCAAGTTCGCCGACGGGACCGAATAGCGAAAGCACGCCCACGCTCAGACCACGCCACCCGCCGATCCAGGTTCGGCCCTCGCTCGAAGGCCTCGCCCGTTGCCTGCACCGTGGCGCGCTTAGCTGAAAGCGTTTGTGCCGCATAACTCCGCGTATTGTATGGGCCTGTCCACCCGGAAGTCCCCGTTCGATGTGAAACGTTCGGCCGCCGCCGCCGCACTCGGAACAGTCCCAAAACTGCCATCACGCGGGCGCTCTGGCCCAGCCACGCAAAAGGGCGGAGTACTTGCGGACTCCGCCCTTAGAGGTCGGTAACATAAACGGCAGCGCCGGAGCGGGAGCGATCGCTAGCTCATCGAGCGCCGGGTCGCAGCTACGCCACCAAGGGCAAGCACTACGGTCAGCGCGAACACCAGCGGCAGGATCGGGAGGCTACTGCCACCGTCCGCCAGACCACCAAGCCCAGTGTTGGGCAGGGCGGCAGGTGCTTCAGCTTCTTCTTCAGCAGCTTCTTCTTCAGCAGCTTCTTCTTCAGCTACCTCTTCAGCAGCTTCTTCTTCAGCAACTTCTTCTTCAGCTACCTCTTCTTCAGCTACCTCTTCAACCGGCGAGGTCGCCGCGACGGTGACCGCCGTCAGCGATCCGCTCACGACGTCGTACGAACCATCCGCAACGATGCCGTCCAGCGAAAAGATGACGGACGTGGCATCTGCCGGGTCCACCTGGACCAGCCAGACCCCGTCCGCAACCGTGCCTTCTGCCACGCTGACACCATCACTCCACGCGGCAACCACAGCGCCATCGGCCGCGGCTACCCCGTCAAGCGTGGCGCCCGTGCCATCTGCCGCACTTCCATAGAACTGATGCGGCGGCGACGGCGGCGCTTGCGCGAATGCGGCCGTCGCAAGGGAGAGTGCCAAAACGGCGCTTCCCAGCACGGCGAGCATGCGCGTAAACCTCTTCACGCGTGCCATAGATTAGATTCCTTTCCTCGGAAGCAGTGGTGGGCGGCGCCGCAGCGCCGCCCCCACAGGATACCGCCGCGACATTCAACCCCCAGTACAGG
>CAZZMQ010000051.1:17889-18579 GCA_964655365.1 uncultured Dehalococcoidia bacterium
TAATTTTATTTTTCTTCTTCCCTTTTTTTGTGGGGGGGGCCGCCCCCCCCCCCCCCCCACGCTGCTTACGCGAGCTACTTACTACCCGAAGTACAGGATGGATCCGAGGGCAATGGTGAAGTTCACCGAGCCCGGCAGCTCCGTCCCGCCAACGGTGGCGTACGACTCCCACGCGGTGCCATTCCAGTGCCAGATGATGGTGGCGCTGGTGACATCTGCGTAGACAGCGGACGCCGTCGAAGATTCAGACCCGATCCACGCCGCGTAGCCGGTCGTGGAAGAGAGCTGTTCCGCGGTCGTCGGCGCGGCAACTGCCGGCGCGGTCGCCGAGATAGTCACCGAACCGGACACTGCGGTATCGACCACAATGCCACCACTCAAAGACACCACGGTGAACGTGACGACAGTGTCGCCGGCCGCGTCCGCGGTGTACGTGGTGCTCGTAGCACCAGCCGCGTCCGTGGTCTTGACGTTGCTGGTCACGGTCGACACAGCCACACCTTCGCTCCACCGACCGGTCGCACCAGCACCCACCGAGTCATCGTCGTTGGTGACGGTGGCGGTAACGGTCGTGGAGTCGCCCACGGTCAAAGCGGTCGAGCCAGCTTCCACAGCAACCGAAGCAGCCGCCGGAGCCGCCGCAGTCGCAGCCGCAGTGAACGTCAACAGCTTCGTCGCCGTGGGCACATT
>CAZZMQ010000052.1:0-467 GCA_964655365.1 uncultured Dehalococcoidia bacterium
AGCGCGAAACGCCTCGTTAACGTCCTCCAGCGTGCCTGTGCGAGTGATCATCTCATCCAGCTTGAGTCGGCCCTGCATGTAGAAGTCAATGTACTTGGGCATATCCACCCGGAAGCGGTTGGAGCCCATGCTGCTGCCCTGGATCTTCTTCTCCTGCAAGAACGAAGGGCCATCCAACTCCACCTTCTGGCCCTGCGGAATCATCCCGATGATCGTCGCTGTTCCGCCGCGGCGAATTGACTCGAAACATTGCTCAGCAGCGATCTTGAGGCCGATCGCCTCAAAGGTGTAGTCGGCGCCGCCTCCGGTCAGTTCCTTAATAGCCTCGACGGGGTCCCCGGATGAAGCGTCGACGGAATGGGTCGCTCCAAGGTCGCGCGCAGTAGCCAGCTTCGACTCCACTGTATCGACAGCGATGATCGTGCGCGCGCCAGTGAACGTCATAGAGCCACACGATATCTATAATA
>CAZZMQ010000052.1:488-3283 GCA_964655365.1 uncultured Dehalococcoidia bacterium
CCTTGAATTGCGGAGAGACCCACACCCCCGCAGCCGAAGACGGCGACCGTGGATCCAGGCTCAACCTTGGCCGTGTTGAGCGCCGCGCCAAAGCCGGTCGTCACGCCACACCCAATCAGTGCGGCCTGGTTGAGCGGCATGTCGTCCCGGATTTTCACCAGCGCGTTCTCGTAGACCAGCATCTGCTCAGCGTAGGAGGAGAGGTTGGCGAACTGTGCCACCTCTTGGCCCTCCCAGGTGTACTTAGGCGGATCGTCTTTGCCACGTCGCACGTCGCTGCTCTGGCAGAGGTGCGTCTGCCCGGTGAGGCAGTAGTCGCAATTGCCACAGAAGACGGAGAGACAGGCGATTACGTGGTCGCCCGGTGCGAAGTCGGTCACCTGCGGTCCCACGGCCTCGACAATTCCGGCCGCTTCGTGGCCCAAAATCGCCGGGGCGGGGTAAGTGTAGAGACCATCCACGAAGTGCAGGTCACTGTGGCACACACCGCTGGCTGCGGTGTTGACCAGAACTTCACGGCCAATCGGCTTGTCGACCTCAACGTCTTCAATCGTCAGTTCCTGCTGTGGACCGTGAAAAATCGCCGCCTTCATTCGCATTCCCTTCCAACTGGTGCGGTCCTCGGTGGACCAAACCAGACACATGGATTCGTAAACAGTCGGGCGAGTCTAGGGCATTCTCGGCCCAGGCGGGGGAGGGAGGCACGTGAAGTGGTCTCGCTGCGGGCTATCGTGCCGCGACCGGTGCAGTAACATCGGCGTCCAGATCCCTGTGGCCCTACTGAATGAAAGGACCTCGTATGTGCTTCGATCGTGATGCCCTCCCTGCCATTCCTCCCATCGCCGGAGCGTCGATCGACACCGAGAACCTCGTGCTTGAGGCGAACGACGGTAACTCCCTAGCCGCCTTTTTGGCCCGCGCAGAGAACTCGCGAGATCCAGCGGTGCTGGTCTTGCCAGACGTGCGCGGGCTCTACCCCTTCTACGAGGAGTTGGCCTGCCGCTTCGCGGAAGTCGGCTACGACAGCGTCGCGATCGACTATTTCGGCCGCAGCGCAGGTGTGGGAAAACGTGACGACGAGTTCCCCTTCATGGACCACGTCCAACAGTCGACCTTCGAGGGCGTCAAGGCCGACTGCGCGGCGGCCGTCGGCTACTTGCGCAAGGACGATCCTAAGCGTGCGGTCTTCACGATCGGCTTCTGCTTCGGCGGCAGCAATTCTTGGCATCAGGCCGCCAACGGTCTAGGCCTGACCGGGGCGATCGGATTTTATGGACACCCCAACCGCGTGTTCCCCCAGGGTGCGACGCCGATGGTGCAGCGCGTCGGCGAGATCGGATGCCCCATCCTGGGACTGATGGGCGGCGCCGACCCGGGCATCCCGCAGGAAGAGATCGACGATTACAGCACGGCGCTGACTGGCGCCGGGGTCCCACACGAACTCCACGTCTACCCTGGAGCGCCGCACTCATTCTTCGACCGCTCCTACGAGCAGTTTGCTGACGATTCGACCGACGCTTGGCGGCGAGTTCTGACCTTCATCGAGGCGAACTCCTAACCACGAAGGGTGGCTCGCCATGACCAACAATCCGCTGCTCGGCTGTGCCGCGCTGCCCCGGCGATCGCAGTCGGTAGATCTTGCGGCAGCAATCAACGCGGCCTGCGACCGAGCTGCATCCGTCGAGCCGCAGGTGCGCTCCTTAGTGCCAGAGCCCGGACGTCGGGAGCGACTCTTGGCGGAAGCGGACACACTCGCCGTCCGTTTCCCGGATGAAACCGAGCGCCCCCCGCTATTCGGGGCGCTGGTTGGGATCAAGGACATCTTCAACGTCGAAGGAATGCCAACACGCGCCGGGTCAGCACTCCCGCCGGAGGAGTTCGCCGGTCCGCAGGCGGACTGCGTCAACCGCCTGATCAACGCGGGGGCCCTCGTCTTCGGCAAGACCATCACCACGGAGTTCGCCTATTTCGACCCGGGCGCGACAACAAATCCACACGACACGCACCACACCCCGGGCGGCAGCAGCAGTGGCTCCGCAGCGGGGGTAGCCGCCGGGCTCTTCTCGCTTGCCATAGGCTCCCAGACGGTGGGGTCCGTCATCCGCCCAGCCGCCTTCTGCGGTGTTGTTGGCTTCAAGCCCAGCTACGAGCGGATCCCCACCAACGGCACACTCTATTTCTCACCCGCCGTCGACCATGTAGGTGCCTTCGCGACCTCGGTCGCCGACATGACCCTGGCCGCTTCGGTGCTTTGCGAAGGCTGGACTCCAGCAGCGCCCCCATCGGACCCAATCTTGGGTGTGCCTGAGGGCCCCTACCTCGACGGAACCGAAACGGCGGCGCGCGACGTCTTCGAAACCCAGCTCACCACCTTGGCTGCCAGCGGGATGCGAATCGTGCGCCTCCCCGCATTTGCGGAATATGACGAGATCTCCCGACGCCACAACGACCTCACGGCAGCCGAATATGCCGATGTCCACGCCGAGCGCTTTGCCCGCTACGGCAGCCTCTTCCGCGCCCGCAGTGCCGCCCTATTCGACCGCGGACGCACCATTTCGACCACAACGCGGGAAGCGGGTCTGACCGGTCGAACCATCCTGCGCGACGAGCTGCATACACAGATGGACAAAAGTGGCATCGATGCCTGGCTCTGCCCGCCCGCACCCGGCCCCGCCCCCCTCGGCGTCAGTTCCACCGGCAGTCCCGCGCTCAATCTGCCATGGACACATGCGGGTATGCCCGCCGTGACAGTCCCCGCAGGCCTGCTTGACGGCTTGCCACTGGGTCTCCAAGTC
>CAZZMQ010000052.1:3293-7936 GCA_964655365.1 uncultured Dehalococcoidia bacterium
GTTTTGGTGCAGACGAACAATTGCTCGGCGTAGCTAAAGTGCTTGAAAACTCAATCGCTGCTGGCGCACTAGAGCTCCCCTAGACTTTCATCGACGCCCCCGTTCCCTGAGGAGTGCCTATGGTCCCCACTGTGACTTACGAGCTGCCAGATCCGGAGCTGGCCCAGTACACATGGGTTTGGGAAAATGAGCATGCTCCCGGCTCACAGCCACTCCTAACCCGCGACATGTTTCGTAGCCTGATCCCGCCCGACACGGACACTCCGCCCCGTCGCCTACGTATCCACGGTTATAACTACACTCGGACTGACTCAAACGGATCCGAATTTCAGGCCCTGCCAGCCCCGAATGACGGCATGACCGCCGCGCAGCGTTGGGAAGAGAAGTGGCTGCCCCGCGTTGACGCGGAGTTCGACCGCCTGATCCAATTCGACCCTAGCTCCGTTGCGGCGGGCGGCTGGGAGGAGACGATCGAGCTACAGACACAGCGCTTTGGCAAGATTTTCGCTGGGGTACATATGCAGTGCGTAATTCCCTCCGACGCCGTCGCCTCAGCTTTCATCGACGCTTACATCGCCAAGTTCGGTGCACAACACCATTCCGATGCGTTAGCACTGATGCAGGGATTCTCCAACAAGACGCTGGAACGAGCCGCCGAGTTATGGGAGTTGAGCCGCCTCGTGCGCACAGACGAGTCGTTGGCTGCACGATTAGCGGCTCCGGGGATCAATCCAACCGACTCGAGTTTCGGAGAGTTCGCCACCAGCTTCGCCGCGTTCCTAGATCGCTGGGGCGAGACAATGGACATGTTTGTCCAGGACCTCCCATCCTGGCGCGAGAATCCCCGCGTACCGCTCAACCTGATCTTCCAAAACGCGAAACAAACCGACGCCGAATCGCCCATCATTGCCCAAGAGGCAAAAATGGAACGACGGCTCTCCCTGGAGGCGAAACTCCGCGCCAGGCCAGGCGACGTCGAGATTTCGGCGCTGCTGGACAGGCTGAGCGAAGCACAGGAGATGTTGCCGGTGCGGGAGAATCACAATTTCCTCTGTGACCAACGACTCAGCGCCGCTTCACGCGCCCGCTGGCTCAATCTCGGCCGCCTGCTGGCAAAGCGGAACTCCCTCGAGTCAGCCGAGATGGTCTTTTATCTGACCCCAACCGAACTGATCGAGACCCTGGAAGGCGCTGAAGGTCCTAACGCCAACGAGATCCACGAACGCCGCCTTCTACAGCAAGCCGTGCGCGAAACTCCACCCCCAGCTGTGCTCGGCAAGCCGCAAGACGAACCGGAAAGAAGCCCTGACAGACCAATCCAGCTGGCTGGCGTCGCCGCGTCCCCCGGCCGCTTCACGGGCCGCGCCCGCATCATCCGTTCGATCGAAGAGGCGGTTACACTAGAAGCTGACGAGATCCTCGTCTGCGTGGTCACGGCACCAGCTTGGACACCGATCTTCGCTCAGGTCGGCGCCGTTGTGACCGATGCCGGCAACATGCTCTCGCATCCCTCGATCATCGCGCGCGAGTATGGGCTGCCCGCAGTCGTCGGCACCAAAACGGCGACAGAAAACATTCCCGACGGCGCAATGGTCACCGTTGATGGCGACTCCGGTACGGTCACCGTCGAAGCCAGCTGATTTATGCCCGACTACGACAAACACACCAGCCTGATCGTCATCGACATTCAGAATGACTTCGCCGATCCAAACGGTGCGCTCAGCATCGATGGTGGAGAGACGGTCGTGGCTGCAGCCAACGCTCAAATCGAGCGAGCCAGCGCGGCGGATGCGCTCGTCGTCTACACCCAGGACTGGCACCCGAAACGCACCGCACACATCACGACGGATGGCGGAATCTGGCCGGTGCACTGCGCGCAAGGGAGTTGGGGTGGCGCCTTCCATCACGAGCTACACATCGCCGGGCCAGTCGTGCGCAAAGGCATGGCTGGTCAAGACGGATACTCCGGTTTCACAATGCGTGATCCGGCCGGCGACGATACCTCTACCACGGAGCTAGAGCCGCTCCTACGCGACGGCCAGATCACCAAAGTCATCCTGGTCGGGCTCGCGACCGACTACTGCGTTCTGGAAACGGCCCGTGATGCTCGCCGGCTCGGCTTCGAAACCAGCGTGCTGGCGTCGGCAGTGAGGGCCGTCGACCTCCGGGCAGGTGACGGCGAGCGGGCGCTCGCTGCACTACGCGGCGTAGGAGTTAGCGTCCTATGAAATCCAATGCCGCTTCCGAGCTCAGTCTCTTCACAGACCTCTACCAACTCACCATGGTCGAGACCTACCTGGCTGAGGAAATGACGGCCGAAGCCGTCTTCGACCTTTCAATCCGTGCTCTTCCCGCGCCCCGCAACTTCCTGCTTATGGCCGGCGTGGCCGACGTGGCCGAATACCTAGACACACTTCGATTCGACGACCGCCATCTTCGTTACCTCGATTCACTCGACCTCTTCAGCCAACGCTTGTTCGACTTTCTTGCCGACTTTCACTTCCAGGGCAGTCTGGAAGCTGCACCAGACGGCAGTTCTGTTTTCGCAGGCGAGCCACTGTTGCAAATCACTGCACCACTGCCACAGGCACAACTCGTCGAGACGGTTGTGATCAATCAGATCGCACTGCAGACCATGCTTGCTTCAAAGGGCGCGCGCGTTGTTCTGGCAGCTAACGGGCGCACCACAATCGACTTCGGCTCGCGTCGCACTCACGGCATCGATGCCGGACTGAAAGCCGCGCGAGCCTTCTACATGGCCGGCTTCGACGCCACTTCCAATCTGTCGGCCGGACAGCGTTACGGCATCCCCGTCGCGGGCACGATGGCACACGCGTTCGTGCAGGCGCACGAATCTGAACTCGAGGCGCTACGCTCATTCACACGTCGCTACCCCAGCGGCACTCTTCTAGTGGACACTTACGACACGATCCACGGAGTGGAGAACATCGTCCAGTTGGCGCAGGAGTTGGGCGATGAATTCCAAGTCGGCGGGATCCGGCTCGATTCCGGCGATCTGGCGGATTTATCGCGCCGCGCTCGAGCCATTCTGGATAGGGCAGGGCTAAACGGCGTACAAATCTTCGCGAGCGGAGGCCTGGACGAATATGGCATCGACGAACTGCTCGCAGCTGGATCCCCGATCGACGGGTTCGGCGTCGGAACCAACGTCGGCACCTCCGCCGATGCACCAACGCTCGAATGCGTCTACAAGCTCGCTTCCTACGACGGCCGCGGCCGTCTCAAAGTATCACCTGGCAAAGTCACATTGCCGCATCGAAAGCAGGTCTTCCGTGACAGCGTGCAGGGCACGATCCGCGGCGACGCAATCACGCTGGCTGGCGAAACCGCGCCCGGCCAACCGCTGCTAGAACCAATCATCGACTGCGGTCGGCGTACAACCGATGTCGATCTCAGCCTCAGAGCAAACCGCGAGCGCGCCGCGCAAGCGAGCGCCATGCTGCCGGAAGCCCTACGCACCCGCGACGCCGCGCCACCGTACCCGGTTGAAGTCAGCTCCGCGCTGCAAGCCGAATCCGAGCGCATCGCTGCGAGGCAGTGCGAACCGAAAGCTGTGGAACAGCTGCTATGAGTGAAAAGAAACCCCAGCCATTGCACGCGGCATCGCCGGAAGAGAAGGCCGCGTACCGCGAATCGGTGCGTAAAAAGAAGGAGCGCAAGGGGCTCGTGATCGTCAATACCGGAAACGGCAAGGGCAAAACGACTGCCGCCTTCGGCGTTGCCTTCCGCGCCGCCGGTCGCGGCATGAGCGTCGGCATCATCCAATTCCTCAAACCCGACACGGCCAACTACGGCGAACTGCGCGCGGCGCGCGAAATCGGCATCACGGTCGTCGGCGCCGGCGACGGCTGGACCTGGACGAGCAAGGACCTCGACGAGTCAGCCGCCCTGGCGCTCCGGGGGTGGGAGCTGGCGCAAAGCTGGATCGCGTCGGGCGAGTACGACCTAGTCGTACTCGACGAGTTCACCTACGCCATGGCCTACGACTGGCTCGAGGCGACCGAAGTCGTCTCCTGGCTGAGCGAGCACAAGCCTCCCATGCTACACGTCATAGTCACCGGACGTGACGCGCCACAGCCACTCATTGATTTCGCCGACCTCGTAACAGAAATGCGCGCGGTCAAGCACCCCTTCGACGCTGGTATCCGCGCGCAGCCCGGGATCGAGTTCTAGTCGGCACACGGGCGATCAGACGGGTTTTAAAGCGGCCCCAGCCCTCCACACGCGCATGTCTAATCGCGGGGGTAGCCGGCTGAGCAGTACGCACCGGCCACAGCAGTAGCGTCAAGCCCACGTACACGGCGCCCAGACACAAATCCCCGAAAACCCGTCCTCGTCCATCAGACGGATAGTCCCATGTGGTGTGGCAGCCCACACCTAGCCTTTCTCAGAAAGGACCCACCAATCCACTCACGTCTCATCGCCGTATTGTTACATCGAGTAAGAAGCAACGTTCACCGTCGATACCCAAGATCAGCTGATCCGGCTCTTCCTCCAACGGCGAACCGCATTGTCCGGACCACTCAACTGGGCTCCACCACGTTTCGTCGACTTCGCGGCGCCGTCAAAGACGAGTGCCGACCGGACGCACCGCTGGCAGAACGGGTCGAGAACACTCGCAT
>CAZZMQ010000052.1:7946-18363 GCA_964655365.1 uncultured Dehalococcoidia bacterium
CCCCGAAAACCTGTAACCGGGCGGGGCTCCACCAGATAGCGGCTCTTGGTCGGTATCGTGGATCAGAGGGGTCGGGCGTCACGACAGCCTGGGGGCTTCGTCGTCCCTCAACCGGGGCGATACAGCGAGCACACGCACCGCTGGCAGATCGGGTCGAGAACACTCGCATCCTGCGCCCTACCACGTCGCTACCCGGAAACGGAGCAGCGTCACCGCAGATAGCGAACGCTATACGGGTTCAGACGACGAAGCCAACCCCCTCGACATGAACGAACGTAAAAAACGCGTCGGGATCTTCGGCCCAGGCGCGCCAGCCAGCCGAGATTGATTCCAGTTCTTCCCTCGACGCCAGCCCCGACTCGACCGCCTGTTGCGCGAAGGAGGATCGCAGTGTCCGTTCTGCCCAGGAGAAGCCCCAGTTCTGAATCCCCTCTCGTTCGTTGAAAACCCAAGTCGATGTCGTGATCGTGACATCATCGAAACCCGCTTCCCGCATCCAGGTCGGGATACGGCGACCGGCGTCGGCGTCGCCACCCGCCCGTTCTGCCACAGCGTGATACAGCTCCAAGAAACGGATCACGCTAGGCGACTTGGGCCAAGAGGCCATCGTTCCATAGTCGCAGTCGCGCACGCCAACCAGACCGCCCGGACGCACAACACGCCGCATCTCGCGCAAAGCGTCGACAGGACGCGCCAGATGTTGCAGCACCTGATGCGCATAGGCCACGTCGAAACCATCGTCCACGAAAGAAAGGTCGTAAACGCTGGCCGCGGCCAGTTCAACATTCTCGATGCTCTGTTCCTGGATCAGCGCCCTCGCGGAACGCAGCACATCACTCGCCACGTCGATCCCCACCACGGAGCCCGTCAGCAAATGGCGGCCCAAGCCCGCGGTGATACTACCCGGCCCGCAGCCGATGTCGAGCAGTCGCATGTCCGGATCAAGCTGCGGCAGCAGGAAGGCCGCTGACTCCTCCGCCGTGCGCCGCTGGTGCTGCCGCACGACCGACGAGTCATGCCCATGAATGTAGCGGTCGGCCCCGATCGCTCGGCGTTCCAGGTTACTCATAAGCAAACACTAGGGATGCCCCTCGTTGGGATCAGCCTTTCTGCGCCTCAGTACCACGCCAAATGTATTCTCTACATGATTGGCAACCTGCTCCGCCAGGCGATCTAGCTCAACTCCGAAAACTGACTATTCAGCGTGATCCAGAAGTTCACGACTACCGGCCCGCCTGATCCAGACTGCCGAAGCTATGCGGTCATCCCACCGTCGACGATGAACTCTGCTCCGCTGCAGTACGAGCTATCCTCCGAGGCGAGGAACAACGCCAGCTTGGCGACCTCCTCAGCCTCTGCGACGCGCCCCAGAGGAATCCGCCGCATCATACGGTCGAGATTTCCCGAGTCCACGCCTGGTACCTGATGCAGCATCGCCGTCTCAATCAGACCCGGGTGGATCGAGTTGACCCGGATTCCGTGCTGGCCCAACTCTCGCGCGGCCACCTTAGTCATACCGCGCACGGCCCACTTGCTCGCTCCGTATGCGATCGATCCTCGGCCACCACCCATACCTGCGATCGAGGAGACGTTGATGATCGCACCGCCGCCGGCGGCGATGATCGCGGGCGCGACATGCTTCATCCCCAGGAAAACGCCCACCTGATTCACCTCAATGATACGCCGGTAATCCTCCAGCGCCATCTCAGTCAACAGGGCACTCTGGAAGATACCCGCGTTGTTGATCAGGATGTCGACCTTGCCGTGTTGCTCAACCACCTCGTTGACGACATCCTGCCAGGCTTCCTCACTGGTCACGTCGTGGTGCAGAAAAACGCCACCGATCTCGGTCGCCACCTGCTCACCCTCGACGTTGAGCACGTCGGTGAGAACGACCGCAGCCCCCTCCGACGCGAACAACCGCCCCTCCTCCGCACCCTGACCGCGCGCACCACCTGAGATAATCGCGACCCTGCCATCGAGCCGGCCCATAACGCTGTCCTTCCTGTTTTTGTTGAAATAGCCGACGCTTGTCATCGCCGGTTCCGAAGCCTAGTCGGATCGAAGCCACTTGTGCGACGGCGCTGGCATTGCCGCAACGAATCGCCTCTCGCTGCGGAGTCACTAAAGGAAAAACCCCATGGCGCACACGAACGCGGTCGTCCTAACCAAACCCAGACAGCTCGAAATGCAATCTGTGGCCGTTCCGCCACGCCCGCTTCTCCGAAAACGATCTGTCACCACGGCGGGCATGTCCACACTAATAACCGCACCCGCCCACACGACTCGTCGGACGCCCTTACTCGAAAGCGTCGCGCTTACGGGCCCCGCTGCTGACCGCCGCGAACCCGAAGATTCCACGCGCCATCGACGAAGTCTGATCCGCTGCCCGACGCTCATAGATCCACCTCCGTACCTCGTGCGCGGCGTGCGACAGCGGCTCGGCCAACACCGCGTACTCCACCAAATGACAAGCGAGCCGCAGATCCCCTGAGTCGGCCACCGCCTCCGCGCGTGCCAGCACCTCGTCGACTCCACCCGCCAGACCAACCCACTCGCGGGCCTGCTGCGCGCGTGGCGCCGGCAAAAGATTGTCGGGCTCACCTTCGTACCAACCACCGAAGAGCCGCCAGACCATCCGTACAATAAATTGTGGGTGGTCGTAGACGGGGCGTAAGTAGGGCTTGTCAGCCAAGGCAGGCGGCACCTCGACTTCCTGCAAGATGCGGTCAAGCGGTGCGCCCGTATTCATTAAGCTCAGCGTTTGCTGCTCGATTGAGTCGAGAAAATCGGCGGTGTCAATCAAAGCTTCACGGATCCGCTCCGCGCCAAAGACGGGAAAGCCATGACCGGGCAACATTAACTCCGCTCCCAAAGCGGCCATTTCGCGTAACCCCAACGCCCACTCTCCTACATAGCGTTGTGCCTTCTGCGGATTGCCCGCGTTGGGCACCGCCCAGATGAAGAGATCCCCCGGGGCCACGAGTTTCAACTCCGGCACCCAGGTCCAGGTCGCGTCTTCCGTCTCGCCGCGCGTGTGGTGCAACTCGAAGCTCAGGTCACCCTGGCGAAAGGAGAGCCGATCCTTGTAGGTCACGTCGGGGTAGCGGTAGTCGGCGGGCCAAGTCATGCGGAAGTCGGGGTTGCGCTTCGGACGAATGAACTGGCGTGTGTTGATGGCGCCGTTGTAGCCCAGCGTCCGAGCGTAACGATCAAAGTGCCAGGAGATCGTCTCGTGCCCGTAGACGACGGGGGACGCCTCGCCACGTTGCTCCGCGTCTTGCTCAAACGGCCCCACGCCAAAGATGTGATCGACATGGTGATGCGAGAAAACCGCCGCAGCCAACCGCGTCTCGGGCCGCCACCCGCGCACACCCGCATACAAGACCGGCGTGTCGGCCCGCGTGCCGGTGTCGAGCATGACCAGGCCATCGCCCGTGTCGATCGTGTTGGCGCTGGCAACCGACTTGAAATACAGCAGCCCATCCACGATCTCTTCTGCTTTGCGATCATTCCAGGCCGTCGCGACAGGGTGCGCGTCAAACACCGTGTCGACCTCGCCGCTCCAGAGTCGTTCGCAAAAGTCCCGTAGATCCGCCATCGGCGCCTCTTCTTCCGTACTACATCCACGCCTTAACGCGAACGGATCCTACCCTTCTCCGAAATTCGGTGACGAAACCCTGCACACAAAACTCCTGAAGCCGTATATTCACCTAGACCGGGATTGCCTGCGATAGGGGGACTCGATGGCTGACGAGAAACTGGAACTGATGGCGCATCTGTTGCGTCGCGCCGGAGCGGGATCATCCCGAGCCGAGTTAGAAGAATACGCAACGCGTTCCTATGAGGATGTCGTCGACGACCTGGTGAATCCCGAACGCTTCCCGGAACCTGACGACGACATGCTGGTGCGGTACTTCCCGTCGCTCGTCAACACCGACACGCCAATGCTTTGGACCAACCGCTGGATCTATCGCATGGTTAATACCAAGCGGCCGCTCGAAGAGAAGATGACGCTCTTCTGGCACCACGTCTTCGCCACAGCCTGGTTCAAGTCCGAACACGGTCCCTCGACGCACCACCACATCCAGATGTTGCGAGAGAACGGGCTCGCCAACATGCGTGAATTGCTGCTCGGCATCTCGCGCGATCCGGCCATGATCTACTGGCTGGACAACTCGGAGAACCTGGGAAGCGCTCCCAACGAAAACTACGGGCGTGAGCTGCTTGAGCTCTTCTCAATGGGGATCGGTACGTACAGCGAGGATGACGTCAAGAACGCCGCCCGTGCTTTCACAGGCTGGACCTTCGAGCAGCCGATCCCGCTCTACCCATACGGCGGCTTCCCCTCCCGTTTCCGCTTCGAGCCTGAACTCCACGAACTTCTTCTTCGCTGACGAGCCGCAAGTCCCAGCCTGGAGCATCCAGGAACCCGCCGACAAGAGTGGCATTGATGAGATCGCGAACGCCTTCATGGAAAGCGACGGCGACTTGCGCGTTGTCATGCGCACGCTTTTCAACAGCAACTCGTTCAAGGAAGCCCGTTTCACACGGGTCAAGTGTCCAGCCGAATTCGTGGCCGGGGCACTCAAACTGTCGGGCGAGATCCGCGAGCCGGACCCCCAGATGTGGAAACTGCATCTGGCGCTCGCTTCTATGGGACAGACACTGATGGACCCACCAAGCGTCGAGGGCTGGCATACGGGCAAGGAATGGATCGACGGCGGGACGCTGATGGAACGGATCAACTTCGCCGCAGCCCATGTAGGCGACCCCAATCGGCCCGGCACGCGCGACATCGTGCAGCGGCTGAGCGCGCAAGGAGACTCTATCAACCCCGAGATCTTCGTCGAATCCTGCCTTGAGTTAGCCGGTCCTCTCAACGCAGGCGACCAGACCCGACAGGCACTGCTTGACCACGCCAGCGAAGGCGGGGACCTCCGCTTCGACAGCGATGAGGCCTGCGAAGAGTCCGCCAAGCGAGTCGCCCGCATGCTCACCTTGATCGTGGCCGCCCCTGAATACCAGTTCGCGTAAGGAGATTCGTTATGGCTTCCAATGGCAAGAAGGATCCAGTACTTGTCGTCGTCCAACTCACGGGTGGCAACGATTTCATGAACACGCTGGTGCCATACACAGAGGGCGCCTACTACGACGCTCGGCCGTTAGTGCGCGTAGAGCAGGACGAAGTCCTACCGATCGACGACACGTTGGGATTCAGTCCGCACGCCTCGCGGCTCAAGGATCTTTACGACGCGGGCAACGTCGCCGTCGTGCAGGGTATCGGCTACCCCAACTCCAGCCGCTCCCACTTCCGCGGCATGGACATCTGGCACACTTGTGAGCCGGACACGATCGCGACCGAGGGTTGGGTGGCCAAACTCATTCGCGAGCTTGATCCCGGCGGGGAGGAACCCCTGACCGGCGTCAACATCGGCCGCGGCCTGCCGCGAGCCCTGGCCGCACCGGGTGTCACAGCCACTTCAGTCGGCGATCTGGACAACTACGGCCTGATGACCTCCGTTGAGGTCGCTGCAGAACGTGACGCCAATCTTGAGATCTTCAAGCGCATGTATACGCCCGCAGTGGGTGCGGGCGCCGTCATGGACTACCTCAGCCTTACCGGCCGCGATTCGCTTGCCGGAGCTGAGGTCCTGGCGCAGGTCCCCGGGCAATACAGCTCCAGCGTGGAGTACGGCGAGAACCCAATCGCGAAGTCGCTACGGGACGTCGCCCGCATCCACACCGCCGGCGTCGGCACGCGCGTGTTCTACACCGCCCACCCCGGTTACGACACCCACTCACACCAGCCACCGGTTCACCCTCGCCTGCTCCAGGAGATGAGCGGCGCCCTCTCTGACTTCATGCAAGACCTGCGCGAACACGACGCGGCAGAGGAAGTCTCAATCCTCGTCTTCTCAGAGTTCGGTCGCCGTATGAAGGACAATGGGTCCGGCACGGACCATGGTTCGGGAGGCGGCGCCTTCATCGTCGGTGACGCGGTCAAGGGTGGGCTCTATGCCGAGTATCCCTCGGTCAAACCCAAGGACTGGCTTAACAGCGAAGACCTCAAACACACCTTCGACTTCCGCGGCGTCTACGGCACCATGCTCAAACAGTGGATGGGCGTCGACGCCCACGACATCGTGGGGGGCGAGTTCGAACAGCTCAACCCTTTCGATCGCACGCTCGTCGCCTAAGCCATATTCGGGTGGCCTAAGCCGCGCCCGCGATCGAGCGGAGCCTACCGACCCGAATGCGAAGGAGTTCCGCCATGACGTTTCCAACCGCGATGTTGCGCGCCGGCTTCCCCTACCTAACCACCCGGGGCATGCGGCGCGTCACGAGCTTCCCGATGGACAGTGCACTCGGGTCTGAGGGCCGTATCTACGTACTAGGCCGTACGGAAGTTGGCGTCGGCGGCAATATCCGCATCATCAACTGGGAGGACGAGGACCTCGGCACAATGGCCGACACCGGCCTCACCTGGCCCGTCTGTCTGATCACCGACGACGACGAAGTGCTCTGGGTCAGCGACGAAGGGGCCCACACAATCACGACGTTCAACCGTGACGGCGAACAGCTCAGCCAATGGGGTGAACATGGCAGTGAACCCGGTCAGCTCAACCGACCCTCCGGGATCGCTTTCGACGGAGAGGGAAATCTACTGATCGTCGACAGCTGGAACCATCGCGTCCAGCGCTTCACCCGAAACGGCAGCTACATCGACGGATTCGGCGACCATGGTCAAGGCGACGGAGAGTTCAACATGCCATGGGGCATCACCGTCGACACCGAAGGATCGATCTATGTCGGCGACTGGCGCAACGACCGTGTGCAGAAATTCGACGTGGCGGGGAATCATCTCGTTACGATCGGCGGCAGCGGTGATGGGGAAGGCAAGTTCAACCGTCCGGCCGGCGTCGCCGTCGATGCAGACGGCGATCTCTACGTCGCCGACCGCGGCAATAACCGCGTACAACTCTTCGACCATCGCGGTCGCTACGTTGAGCAGTTCCTAGGCGATGCCACCATCTCCAAAATGGGACGCGCGTACATCATGGCCAATCAGAAGACACTGCGCCTGCGTGAAATGACCGCACTGGAGCCTCAGAAACGGCTCCGCGCGCCCGCCTCGGTTCGCGTCGACCCGGACGGACACCTCTACGTCGCCGATTTCGGATCGCACCGAGTCCAGATCTATAAGAAGGAAGCTTACCCGCTGGCCGCCGACGAGATCATGCCGGAGCTGCGCTCTCCGACCCTGATGACGACGTAAGCACCAACGAGATGGCCATGATGTTCGGCTTCGCCGCGCAGCGGCGCAGTCAGCTGGAGGAAGAGTTCCTGCGCATCTCAGCGGAGCTGGGGCGGCTCGGGGTCGAGCGCTTCATCCTGGCCGGGGATCTGGCCCGTGACAGCGTTAACCGCAACTCCGAACTGGAGATCATCGTAGTTAGGCCGATGGAAGAAACACCTGCTCGACGAGCTGATTTCTTCACGACTCATCTGCGCCCCGGCGTCGGTACCCGAATCCACGTCTTCACCCCCACCGAGTATGAGAGAGGACGCGATTCCCACCCGCTACTACGGGAAGCGCTGACGTTCAACGAACCAATCGATGTCTGACACATCCCGGCGGACGGGCAGTTATGCCTGACTCTCCCAAATCAGCAGAACCGAATCGATGGCGCGCACAGGCGCGCCACGACCTTGACGACGCCACCTTTGCGGCGCAACACGAGCGCCACGCGCTAGCCTGCTTCCTGGCTCAGCAGTCGGCGGAGAAGGCCGTCTCGGCCTTTCTGTTCGCTCAAGGCGCCGACGCCGTTTGGGGCCATGCCTTGGCCGATCTATGTGAAGATGCGATCGCGCTCGACCCCTCGTTCGACCTGATCAAGTCGGTCGCCATCCTGCTCGACAAATACCACACCACCACTCGCTACCCGACCGCTCTTCCCGGCGGCGTCCCCCATAGCGCTTTCGACGGCACGGATGCATCGCGCGCTTTGGAGATCGCGCGAGACGTACTGCGCTTCGTTGAGCAGCGCCTAGACGACTAGCAGCTCAGCCCGATCCAGCAGCGGCCCGACCTGTGAACCCAGAATCCCCAACCAGCGCCAGGATGTGACCAGAGCCGCCTAGACCTTGTGAGCGGACGTAGAGATCGAGCACATAGTGACAGTGCAGGCAAACCACGGAAGTCTAGCCGGACGGAATCTGAATAACGTCGGGAGCTTCGATCAAACGATGGCATCGATAGTTGGGGCAGTCCTGCATAGCGCGCTCCGCCGACCCTCGTTGCGCTACTAAAACTTTAGACGGCTTTCGGGGCGTCTCACGAGCCCGTGGCGTTACGTTTTCATCAACTTTGAATTACTTGCAGGATGACCCTGTTGCGTCATGGCTATGCTGAGTGGCCACGTAATTGAGAAAACGCCTGCCACACGGGTTTCGTTACAGCGAGGCAAAACTCCCCTGCCTCATCTAAACACCTTTCTACGCGCATCGAATCCCAAGCCTAGTGGCCCCCACCACGCGACCGATCCGCTAGATCCATCGCCGAACGTTTCAGCCGTCTCTCAGCCAGACCACTGCGGGGTTGGCCCGTGAAGTCGCGTTCGGCAGCGCCCAACTTCCACTCAGAAAGCGAAGCTCATAGCATGCAGCCAAATACAAGCCCGTGGATCCAGAACGTTAAGAACAAACTCCGCCCGCTGCCGCCACGAAGGGTCCCCACGATGACCACCCGAAACAAGCCTCGACGCGCACACCTCATCACAGGCGGCTTCCCGCCCGGATCCCCGGCCGGACATGATCACGACTACGCTCGCTTGCGGCTACTCGAACTCCTGGCCGAAGACGGGATCCAGGCGAGCGTCGCCAATGACTTCCACGGCATCGAACGGTGGCTTGAGATCAGCCGCTTCATGATCACATACACAGCCGGACCCTTCCTGGATGAGGAACAGAACAAGTTCGTCCGATCCTGGATCAACGCTGGAGGCCGTTGGCTTGGGCTGCACGGCAGCAGCGGCGGCAAGGCCTCCCGTGTCGCCGACAGCGATCGCCGCCGCATGGTCAAGTCGGGCCACCATGAGACGCTAGGAGGCTTCTTCATCAACCACCCACCCATGACCAAATTCTCTGTCACGGTGCACGATGCCGGTGCGGGACTGACCAAGGGCGTCACAGAGACCTTCTCCGTAATTGACGAGCCCTACATGATCGAGGTACAGGACCTGCCTAACACAAACATCTTGCTCACCTCCTCGTGGGGCCCAGACCCGCTACCGGGAAAATTCGGTTTCGACTACGGCGGCGAGGACACCTCGCTGCTCGGGGACGGCAAAACGCGCGTCGTTGCCTACAACAAGGACGTCGGCGACGGTGGCATTACCTACATCGCACTGGGCCACTGCCACGACCCTTCGACCAACAGCCAGCCCTTCGTCGACGAAAGCGTCGACGCAGGCGGCAAAACGCCGGAGACAATGCGCGGGCCCTGGGAGACAGCCGAGTACCCGGCGCTGCTGCGAAACGCAATTGACTGGGGCATCGGCGACTAGCCTCACAAGCCTCGGATACTCCGTGTCAGGGTTCCAAACCCAACGGCTATCTCTACTCGGCCCATCGGAGAAACACCCTCCACGTGGACGCCTGCGATCTAATCTGCATTGACATCTAACCCGTCGACTACATCACGGCGCGAGCTATAAGAAGAAAATAATCTACATCGATGTCGACTCCACAATCGACGACGACGCGCAGCATTCCCGCGTGGCCTCCTGACTCGATCGAGCTGGTCTACGACGCAGCGGGCGCGAAACGGAACCCGACACCACCGCGCTAGGCCCCTCAGCGCAAGAACTCCAGTAATGCATCGCATGTCTCCTCGGGCAACTCTTCCGGCAAGAAATGCCCACAGGAAAGGCCTCGTCCTTCGACATTGGTCGCCCAGCGCTCCCAGACCTCCATCATGCGCGCACGACGTTCCCCGCGGTGGTCCCCCCACAAGGCCAGCATCGGGCAGTCGATCGTGCGGCCCGTGTCGCGATCTGCCTCGTCAAGGTCGCAATCGATGCCGATGCCGGCGCGGTAGTCGTCGCACATCGCCCGCACCGTTTCCGGATCCTGGATCGCGCGCTCGTAGTCGGCCAGTGCCGGCGCACCGAAGGGGTCGTCGGAACCGCTCCAGCGCCCGAGCATGTCGTGTAGGAAGCGAACCGGATCGGCGTTGATCATCTGCTCTGGGAAAGGTGTCCGCTGCGCGAGGAAGAACCAGTGGAAGCCCGCGCGCGCGGCGTGCCGGTCCATCCCCTCGAACTGCTCCAGTGTGGGAATGATGTCCAGCGTGGCCAGTCGTTCGACCCGCTCGGCGAGATCCAGCGCCAACGCCGATTTGCCACAGGCTGTC
>CAZZMQ010000053.1:0-2431 GCA_964655365.1 uncultured Dehalococcoidia bacterium
CCTGGAAGGCGTCGGTGTCGAAGGAAGGGAAGCCGGCGGCGCCCCCGAGAGCGACCAGCGGGACGCAGTCAAGGTAGGCGTTGGCGATGCCGGTCAGCAGGTTGGTTGTGGCGGGGCCGGAGGCGGCCATGCAGACGCCCGGTTTGCGCTTGACACGAGCGTAGCCGTGGGCGGCCATCGCTGCGCCCTGCTCGTGACGGCAATCGATCGTGCGGATGCCCTGTTCGGCGGCGAAACCCGCAGCTTCGATAATGGGACCGCCCATGATGTAGAACAGATCCTCAACGCCTTCGTCGCGGATCTGCTTGGCCAGGAGTTCCGCTCCCCTGCGGTTGGTCATGGCTTGGTATTCCCTTCCTGCTTGGCGCGCGATGCGTCGCGCGGCGGCCGATTACGGGACGCTAATCCTCGTAGCGATAGAGAGTGGGACGGCCATCCATGTGTGGAGCGAGCTTCCCCATCTCCTTCATGGCATCGGAGCTGCCGTGGGCGTCGAGTGCCTCCTGGTCGGCCCAGCTTTCGACGAGGACAAACCGGTTGGGGTCATCGATGCTCTGGAAGAGGTCGTACATTTCGCAGCCGGCATCGCCGGCTTTGACGGCAGCGACGCCGGCCTGGGCGGCGGCCTTGAAGGTCTCAGCTTCGCCATCCTTGGATTGGAACAGTACGGTCAGCCGTTTTGACATGTCTCGATTCTCCTGGGCACGACCGCGTATGGCGGCTGCCGTTAGGGGTGACTCATGCCCCGTGTCGAGCGAGGCCGCTGCATGATAGCGGCACGTAGGCCCGCGGCGGGTGGCGATCTGCTCAGGGCGTGAGTAGGTTGGCGACCGCTTCGTAGAGCGGCTCGCTCGGATCGATCGCGGCGGCGGTGTTAATGTCGGTGATCGCCGCTTCGGCCTGATCGGGAGCAATCCAGAAGCGGGCCAGGCCGCGTAGGAAGAACGCAGGGGCGACATCCGAACGCAGGGTGAGGGCGTCGTCGCTACTGCGGATCAACGTCTCTGCAACGACGCTCTCCCAGCCCTCGGCGGGCGTTCCGGCGGTGACAGGGCCGTGGAGGTCGAGCAGGTCGAATGGCAAGATGCCCCGGAGCGAAGCGACTGCTTGTCCAAACTGCCCCGCGTAGATATGAGTGAGTAGCGGGTAGACCGCACCGGCGGCGGCTTCTCGCTCGGCGGCCTGTGCGCGGATCAGGATAGCGTTCCACTCGATGGTGGGATCGTTGGGGACTAGGCGAGCGGCGAGATCGATCGCATTAATCGCGTCGATCCATAGGTTGGCTTCGGACAGCTCGATCGCGAAGTCGACGGCGGACTTGGCGGGGCCGAGCGCGCTCGCTGCGAGGCGCGCTAGTGGCGCCATGACCAGGTTGCTACCGTTCCAGCGCGCGACCTGGAAGCCGACCTTGCGCACGCCGCAGGCGTAGCAGAAGACGTAGGGATCGGTGTCATCGAGGCGCAGTTCGGGTACGCCGTCGGCGTCGTAGTCGACCAATTTCAGCGCGGCGGTGGGGAGACTAGAGGACCATGACAACTCGATCGTGAAGGCAGATGGTCCGGCGTTGTTTGGACTCCAGCGCAGCAGATTGACATAGCTGCCGTGTCCACCGATCGCACCCTCGCGCAGGAACCAAATGTCCGCGCCCCAAGGCGAACCAAGGACGCGTCCGTCCTCTGATTGTACGAGCTGATCGATGAGCGTGAAGTCGAGAGCCTCTGCGCGGTCGAAGGTCAGATCAGCGCGGGTCGCGATACGATCTTCGGCGACCTCGTAGATCCCGGCTATATGGCCAGTGTCGGGCTGAGTGCCGGTGCTGTACGCGAGGACGATTTTGATTTCGTCCGGGTTGGTCGCGCTGTTCGGAGTCCAGACCTCGAAGGTTCGGAAGTCTTCGTGCTGGGGAAATCGGAGCGCGAGAAAGGCTGCCAGTTCGGTGGGCGGTTCGTGTGATGGGTCTGGTTCCTCGGCAGCTTCCTTGCCTTCTCCGGCAGCAGGTTTGGGATCGGTGGGCTGCTCAGCGCTGGCTTCATCAACCGTGGTCGCGGCCTTAGTAGGCGCCACCGAGACTCCGTCGAACTGCTCTTGCTCACCGCCTTCCATCGTTCGTTCGGCGGCTTTGGCGGCGGCACGCCGCTCCGCCGGGGAGTCGCGGAAGGGACTGTCGTCGGACTCGCACCCGGCGAGCAGTAGGGGCAGCAGCAAGGCAAATGTGAACAAGGCGTGTTTCGGCATGGTGTCAACGAGACGCTCACCCAGGTCAATGGGTTCCTCTGTGGTTAAATTAGCGCTTCCCGCTGATGGAGATTGATCACCCGTTGTGGTTATATCGTCAGCTACGCTGCTGTTCGCGTCGATGGCGGCTGACCAGATGATGGGCAGCGCCGGGAGGGAATGGGTGGGGCCGATGCTGGAAGCACTCTCTATGGTT
>CAZZMQ010000053.1:2441-17796 GCA_964655365.1 uncultured Dehalococcoidia bacterium
GCAGATGGCGCTGGCCCTAGCCGACGCCGGAGCCGACATTGTTTGCGCTGCCCGGACGCCGGAACAGATCGAGCTGACAGCCGAAGAGATCCGCGAACGCGGATCACGGGCACTCGCCATCCCGACGGATGTATCGCAATCTGATCAAGTGGACGCCTTGGTGCAAAGTGCGATCGACTCATGGGGGCGGGTGGACGTGATGATCGCTAATGCTGGCGGGGCTGGTATGGCGGCCCTGAAGGACGTTAGCGAGATAACGAACGAGGATTGGTACGACACGATCGACATCAATTTTTCGAGTGCGTTCTTTTGCGCGCGGGCAATCGTGCCGCACTTCCGCGAACAGGGAGGCGGGGTGATCGTCAACGTCGCATCAGGCACCGGCCTGCGCGGTGATCCGCGTCTCTTGGTCTACGGTTCATCCAAAGCTGGGGTGGTGAATTTGACGATGTCGGTCGCGAATCAAGTTGCGAAGGACAACATCCGCGTCAACGCGATCGTGCCGGGGTTCGTCTTGCAGAAGTACTTGCACGGCACTGATGAGATCACAGCAGCGCACAGTCGAGGACGCTTCATCCCGGTTGGGCGAGTGGGTGAGGCCTGGGAGTTGGGCCCACTGGCCTTGTATCTTGCATCGGATGCGTCACGTTACATGACTGGTGAGGCCTTCGTGATCGACGGTGGGGGTCTGGCAGGCGGAATTGCCCCATCGGGCTGGGACGTGACGGCTGACGTGGGTGGATTGAGGCGCTAGCGATGTCGGATTGGACGGGACCACAGAACCCTCTGCCTCCGCCATCGGTTGCCCCGGGCAAGCTACGTGGTTTCGACCTGAGCGGCCGGCGCATGATCGTCTACGGAGCAGAGTCGTCGATTGGAGGAACGGTCGTCGAGGGAATGCGGGAGGCGGGTGCGACAGTCGGTGTTGCCTCCGCGAGCATGGGCGGTGACGCGTTGTTTGCGTTGAAGAAGGCAGCGGCGGGCGGACCATCGGAAGCGGTCGATCTGTCGAATAGTACGAACGTGCGGGTGGCTACACGAAAACTGGTCAAGGAATTAGGTGGGCTGGATGCAGCGGTGGTCGTTCCCAACACATATCTGGCTGCGCCGTTGGGCAAGACATCGGATGCGGACTTCGACGAAGTCTTAACCGGCAATCTCACGTCGACATACAGCGCGTTTCGTAGCGCGGCCCAGGAGTTTGCGAAGACCGACACCGGGCGCTTGCTGGTCGTGCTTGCCGGCCCCGCATTGCGAGGATTGCCCAACTTGAGCGCGTATAGCGCCGCGCAGGCGGGGGTGATGGGTCTGGTGCGCTCCTTAGCGCAGGAGTTGGGCGGGAACGGGGTGACGGTGAACGCTATCGTGACCGCCTGGCTGACGGACACTCCGGGCCGTGGGCCTGATGAAATCAACGAAAACTTGTTGCAACGCTACATCCCCATGCGGCGATTCGGCGAGGCGTCCGACGTGGCTCTTCTTGCCGTCTATCTCTGTTCGGCCGCGAGCGGGTACGTCAATGGGCAGGCGATTAGCGTCGATGGCGGCGTATTGAAACACCTCTGATTCTAGCGACCCACTCTGTCCCACTAGCAAGGCGAATTGGAACGAAGAAGTCGTCGACGACGAGGGATCGCCGATAGTTTATCGCCTCGACGGCGCGAGCAAGAAATGCCTCGTCTTTGAGAAGGCGCGGCGACCGAGTCGGTGTGAGTTGGCCTTCTGGCCGGTGCTGCGGAACCGCCGCGGCTTGCTTGCCACTGTGCTATTCGTGTAGGTCTATGAAATGGCCGGGAGTGAGGATCGATAGCGAAGACCGTTGGGCGAGATTCTCTCGCCGCTCAGTGATCCCCCCGAATGGTTACAGGCCGGCGGGTATGAGATCGCTTCGTCGGTCTTGCGGCAGGTTGCACCCGCGATCTACGGGGTTTGCGTGAACGTGTTGGATCGAGCCGCGCGGGGAAAGCTGGCTCCGGGCGACTACGACGCTAGACTGTCGTTCCCAGGGGCGTTGGTGATCACACGCGAGGCACTGGCTTCGCCATCGACGGCTTGATTTCGCGAGAATTGACCGCCCCGCGCGGTCTCTGGAAGGATTTCCTGTGGCCCCGACCGAGTATCAGAACCTCAGCTACGACGTGCGCGATGGCAAAGCCTACGTGACCTTGAATCGTCCCGAGAAACTGAACGCCCTCTCGCAGGCCTTGCAAGAGGAGATCAGCCAGGCGATGTGGGAGGCCGACAACGATACACGGGTGCACTGTGTGATCCTGGGTGGGGCCGGTCGCGCCTTCTGCGCCGGCTACGATTTGACCCCGGCACCGGCCGACCGCACGGAGACCTATGAAGAGGTTTACCGCAAGAACGTCACCTTCGACGATGACACGTGGCGGATGGAGAAGGCGCAACGCCTGCGGATGGCGATATGGGACATGCACAAGCCGGTCATTGGCCGCATCCACGGCTACTGCCTGGCGGGCGGCACTGACCTCGTCTTACTGACAGACATGATCGTGGCTGCGGACGACACGGTAATTGGCTTCCCGCCGACGCGCGCTATGGGATCGCCCCCGGCGCATATGTGGCTTTACCACGTGGGCCCACAATGGGCGAAAAGACTGCTTCTGACCGGTGACAGCATCACCGGCACTGAGGCGGCGGAGATTGGACTTGTGTTGCTATCAGTGCCCTACGAGGATCTGGACGCAGCTGTCGAAGAGATCGCCGATAAGTTGGCTATGATCGACCCTGAGCTGCTTGCGGCGCAGAAGCGCATCGTCAATCTTGGTATGGAGATCATGGGTGCGCGCACGTTGCAGCGTCTAGCCTCCGAGAACGATGCACGGGCGCATCTGGCACCCTCGGTGCGAGAGTTCGGTAAGCTCTCACGTGAGAAGGGCTTGAAGGCCGCCCTGGAGTGGCGTGATACGAAGTTCGGCGATGGGCGTGGTACGTCGCAGTACCAGGCACGCAAAGAAGAACAAGCGGCGCGCGCTAAGGCCAAGACGTAGCAGGCTGGGTGTTGCGATGAGTGTGCTGGAGGATCTGCGGCTCGACGGTCGCGTCGTCCTTCTGACTGGGGCGGGGCGTGGTCTGGGCCGCGCCATGGCTCTGGAGTTTGCCGCCGCCGGTGCGCACGTCGTCTGCGCTGCCCGCAGCTTGGGCGAGATCGAGGAGACTGCCGCTCTGGTCCGGGAGTGCGGGTGCCGCTCGATCGCCGTCTCAACGGATGTCACTGACACGGATGCAGTCAGCGCCTTGGTCTCGGCGACGCTGGACGAGTTCAGTCGAATCGATGTCCTGGTTAACAATGCGGGAGCTCGAACGGCCGGAATGGGTAAAACATTGCCGGAGATCGATGACTACGATTGGCAGCTAGGGATCGATGTCAATCTGTCGTCGCAGGTCTACTGCCTGCGTGCCGTGATCCCGCACATGGTGGCGACAGGGGGAGGCAAGATTATCAATGTCGCGTCACGTTTCGGTCTGCGCGGTGGGGTCGAAAACTACATGTACGTGGCGGCTAAGGCCGGCGTCATTAATATTACGCGTTCCTTGGCGGTCACGTATGGCCCGGCTGGGATTCAGGTCAACTGCATCGCGCCGGGAAGTTTCCCACATACGTCGGACGCGGAGGAGCGTCGCCGCCGTGGCAAGGACATTCCCGTGGGCCGAGTGGGCCGGGCCTGGGAGATGGGACCGCTGGCAGTCTTTCTCGCCTCTGCCGCTTCGAACGGGATTAACGGTGCAACCATCCTGCAGGACGGTGGAGGTCTGGCGGGCGGTATCGGCCCGACGGGCTGGGCGCCTCTGATTCCGCTACCGGAGGCCCTGTAGTGTCGGAGCGAATTCGATGACGACACTCGATCCCGCTCAACCGACAGACTCCTTTCGTCTCGATGGCCGCACGGCCTTTGTCGTCGGCGCGAGCCGGCCGTTGGGTCGATCGGTCGCGAATGCGTTGGCGGAGGCGGGCGCTGATGTTGCCGTCGCTGGCTTGACGGACCAACCCGAAGATCTCGTCCAGATCAACTCGGTTGCGAATCAGGTCTGGTCGCATCACCGGCGCAACATGGCTTTGGAAATGGATGCGCGAGATCCGATCAAAGTAGAGATGGCGGTGGAGCGGATCATCGATGAGTGGGACCGGATCGACATCCTGGTCAACGCTCAAGATCTGGTTTTCGCGAAGCCATTCGAGGAGACGTCGCTGACGGAGTGGGATGCCACCTTGCTCGCAAACCTGGGTTCCGTGGCGCTGAGTTGTCAGGCGGTGGGGCGGGTGATGATGCGGCAGGGTAGTGGCCGCGTGATCAACGTCGTGACGGTGGCAGCGGAACAGGGTGTGGCAAACATGGCAGCATATGCGGCGGCCAAGGGTGGGGTGGTGTCGATGTCGCGGGCGCTGTCGCAGGAGTGGGCGCGCTCCGGCATTTCGGTGAACTGCATTCAAATTGGCTTTTACGCGGACCAGGCGGGTATTGGCGTCTACGAGGTGGAGGGACTGGCGCTGGCGCGGGTGTTGCCAGCGAAGGGGCTCGTGGAGAGTGCGGACGTGGCGGGCTTGGTTGTGATGCTGGCTTCGGACTCGGGCTTCATCAACGGGCAGACTATCCACCTCGATGGCGGCGCGACGGCTCGTATCTAGCCAGTGAGCTGCCCCTTGTTTTGATGCTTCCTCGGAACGGTCAGCAATCGAAGTTTGGAAGCGATCCGCCACATAGCACGCACAGAATTCGTGGCTTTCCGTTCTAGCTTGGGGTCCGACCGTGTTTCGCACCCACGCACGGCTTGTTCGGTTGCTGGGGTGGAGACTTAACTCTCACGGCTATGTTCGCTTCGTCATCATGCAGTCGGTCCCGGTTGGTCCAAGTCCGTGGGAATCGGAGGCTGGAATGGTTTCCTGTATGAAGGTCTCGCTGAGACGTGAGCTGAAAAACGTTTGGACTGCTTAGGTGTGGCGCGTCATGTTCGGTTCGATGCCGATTACGCCGGAGCTGCCGAGATCATCGTATTGTGCGTCAGTGAGGCCGAGCAGATCCTGAAAAACGTAGCTGTTGTGCTCGCCGAAATTTGGGCCAGGCAGACGCACGTGTGCGGGGTTGGTTGTCAGGACCCAGGCCGGGCCTTCCATCTCCCACGTACCAGCGTCCGGATCGGTGACAGACTCCCAGAAGCCCCGCGCACGCAGCTGGGGACTGGCCGTTAAATCTTGCACCGAGAGCACCGCACCGGCGGGAACGCCGGCCGACTGTAGGGCCTCCATTGCGGCGATTTTGTCGAGGGTCTGCGTCCATGCAGCGATTGGCTCGGTCAACGCGTTCTGGTTGCGGTATCGATCGGGTTCCTGAGCGAACCTCACGTCGTTGGCCAGATCGGGTTTCCCGATCATGCCGCAGAGTGCCTTGAATTGCACGTCAGACTCGCATGCGATGGCGATCCAGGGATCGTCCTGATCGTCGCGCGGGCTACAGGGGTAGACATCGTGCGGCGCGTGGAAAGGATGCTTGTTGCCAATCGGACGCGGTAGGACGCCGTTCATGCTGTAGCTGAGCAGCTGCGGGCCGATGAATGTGCTGAGTGCTTCGCGCTGTGCTAGGTCGATGAACTGGCCCTTGCCGGTCCGTTGGCGGTAATGCAGAGCGACCGCGACCGCACCCGCCGCCGCGGTGCCTGCCATGGGGTCGCCGAAGGAGATACCGGTTTTCTGGGGCTGCTCGCCCTCGTATCCGGTGATTGAAACGACGCCGGAGAGTTGCTCAACGTTGGTGCCGTAGGCGACGTAGTCGCGCTCGGGGCCAGTTTTGCCGTGGCCTGGCATGGAGACCATGATGATGTCCGGCTTCACCGCTTGGAGCTGGGCGTAGCTAAGGCCGAGCCGGTCCATGACTTCGGCGCGGTAGTTTTCAATCACGACATCGCAGTGACGCACGAGTTCGAGGAAGAGTTCGTGCCCGCGCGGATGGCGTAGGTCGAAGGTGGCACTGTACTTGTTCCGGTTGTTGTGGTTGAAGTAGGCCGACTTGTTCCAGCGACGCGGGACGTCCGCTGGCAGTCCGCCCAACGCGCGCAGCTGGTCCATGACTTGGACAGACTCGACCTTGATCACCTCCGCTCCCATATCGGCTAGCAGGCGGGTCGCGTAAGGCCCGGCCCATACCATCGTCAGGTCAGCGATACGGATGCTCTCCAACGGGAGTTTGTTCATCAGGTCACGCCGTTGGCGCGCAGCGCCGTGATCGCGGCCTCGTTGAGGCCGAGTTCGGTCAGCAGTTTGGCACTGTGCTCACCCAGTAGCGGCGCGCGGCCGTCGCGCGCGGGCGTGGCTGACATCTGGAAAGGTGGTCCGGCATAGGTCAGGGGACCCGTCTCCGGGTGCTCGATCTGGCGCAGGAAGCCGCGCGCTCGAAGTTGGGGTGAATCGAGCAGGTCCTGCATGTCGTGGACGTAGGCGACTGGGCTGCGGGTCTGGCCGGCGCGAGCGTAGACCGCGCGCTTCTCTTTGTCGGCGGCCCAAGTGTAGAAAATGCTCATCAGGGCGTCGTTATTGCGCATGCGGTCATCCTGGGTGCGGAAGCGTTCGTCTTCGGCTAATTCCGGCATTTCGATGGTCTGGAGTAGCGCTGCCCAGTTGGAGGCCATGGCGTGGATTCCGATCTGGCCGTCTGCGCTGGGATAGAGTCCGATGAAGGAGGCCATGATGTTGCCGCGACGCATGCTGGAGTCCGTGCCCAGGTAGCACCAGTAGGGCATAACGCCCTCCAACACTGACGCCTGGCACTGCATAGCGCCCACATCGACATGATCGCCCTCGCCATGTAATTGGGCGCCCAATGTCGCGACCGCCGTGGCGGCGAACGCGTTGAGGCCGGATTGGAAGTCGGCCATATAGCCCCCGTTTTTGATTGGCTCACGCCCGGGCTCGCCTGTCATGTGCATCTGGCCGCCGGTAGCGAACTCGACCAAGTTTGGCCCCTGATAGTCGGCATAGGGGCCGGTTTGGCCGAAGGGGGTGACCGAGGTCATGACAAGGCGGCGGTTTGACTCCGCCAGCTCCGGCCAGGCTAAGCCGCGCCGTTTCATTGTCCCCGGTAGGGTGTTTTCGATGATGGCGTCGGCGTTCGTCGAGAGGCGCCGAAAGAGCTCCTGCCCGTCCGGATCGTCGAGGTTGAGGGTGAGACTGCGCTTGTTGGTGTTGAGGGCGAGGAATAGAGCGGATCGCTCGAGGTGGGGCTTGTCGTTGGGGAAGGGCCCATGGTAGCGAGCGGGGTCGCCACCGGCTTCTTTCTGGGCCGGTGGCGCGGTCTTGGTCACGTAGGCGCCGGAGTCGGCTAGCAGCTTGGCGGCAAAGGGAGCAGAAACGAGGGATCCGACTTCTAGTACGCGCAGCCCGCCGAGGGCTAGATCGGAGCTGGGGTCGACATCGTTAGCGGCGTGTTGGGTCAAGTCCGGACTCCATGAACCGTACCAGGGGGCATGTATGATCTAGCGCATGGTACAGATGCCCGAGACACGCACCGCAGAAGAGATCACGACTGAATCTAGCCTCGAGTCGCTGTACCACCTGATCCTTCTGGACGACAATGATCACACCTACCAGTACGTGGTAGAGATGCTGGGTCGCATCTTTGGCTATGGCAAGGATAAGGCGTTCGCGATCGCGGCCCAAGTTGACAACGGAGGTCAATCGATCGTGGAGACAGTGGCCTACGACACGGCGCTCAAGCATCAGCGTTTGGTGCACGCGTATGGCGCAGATCCTCGGATCGAGAATTCGGTCGGCAGTATGTCAGCTATCTTAGAAGAGGCGCCTTGAGTATTCGGTTTAATGTCGGCCGTTGACGGACGTGGACGCCAGCATGACAGTGCTGCGCTGGCGAGACGAGAAGGACCGAGTGTTCGCAGAGGCAGGGTAACTCCCCCTTCCTGACGATGAATTTCGATGTCATCGCGGGGCGGCGGCATTTCGATCCAGATCTCTCACTGCGTTTCGTCCTGTGCATGGAACCATTCGAATCGATCGGATTGGTTGAGATGGATTCGAGCTAGCGGAGTCGACGATGCAACTGCTGCACTCCGGATAGCTGTTGTGTTTCCCGGTCAGCGGGGATCCACCGAGTGGCCAGTGACATCGATCCATTCGAAACCAGCGTCGTCGATCCAGCGCCAGAGTGTGCGCAGGTCCGGCAGCCCTATGGTCTACCGGATCGGATGTCGTTTGAATGTCATCGTTGGCATCGGAGGGACTAGCCCATTGGGCTCATGGTTAGAGGCGCCGGATCGGCCTTTCGGGCGATGGGCCTCTTTCCCACGGTAGTTTCGCTCAGGCGAGGCAGCGTAGCGGTTGGCCACCGTTGTATTCGATCATGCCGGTGCGTGCGGCCATGAAGTCAATTGGGGCACCTCGCGGCTCGCCTTGCAGCTCTGAGTAGGCGCGGAAGAGATTGCCGACGATGCGTTCCTTGTCGTGCAGATCCGCGAACTCGCCGAGATTGGCGTCGAGCGCGAGGCTGAGTGGGTTGACCTTGGCCTCAAAACCCTGTGTGGCGAGGGTGGTGATGAATCGGAGGTAGGCGGTCATAGTGTCGATTGCCTCTGGCCCGCAGACGGGGCCGTGACCGGGAATGATGATCTCCGGATCCAGCGAGCGCAGCCGGTCCAGCGCGTCGAGCCATCCGCCGATAGAGCCTTGCAAGGCGAAGGGCGTGCCCTGATTAAAGATGAGGTCGCCAGCGATCAGGACGCGACGTTCAGGGATCCACACCACGACATCGGTCATGGTGTGCGCCGGGGACACGTAGAGGAGTTGGAGTTCGAGATCATCGACATAGATGCGCAGTTCGTCGTCGAAGGTGAGAGAAGGTGATTCGACTTCGATCGCACCCCAATCAACGGAGGGGAAGAAGGCCTGCGCGTTCGCGATGGCCCCGTCGCGGCCGGCCTCGATCTCTGTGCGGCACCGGCTGTGTCCGATGATCGTCGCGTCGGGGCGGAAGACGAAATTTCCAAAAGTGTGGTCCAAGTGCGCGTGGGTATTGATCAGGGACTCGATCGGATTCGAGGTTGTTTTCTCGATCGCGCCGCGGAAGTCGCGCGAACGGCGCTCGGTTGCACACGCGTCAACGACAGTGACGCTGTTCGCACCAACAAGGAAGGCGGGATTGTTGAGACACCAACTGCCATCGAGTTGGACATAGGCGAAGACACCAGGACTGACCTCTTCGATCGTGGGGTCAGGCAGGACGGCATCGCCGGGGATGTATTGGGACGTCATGCGGGAATTCCTTGCGGATGGGGGTGTGCGATCGACCCGTTGGGAGGATAGCTCAGCGGAGATCTGCACGGAACATTCTACGATGGCTGCCACCGCTCGCCAGCGAGATGGAGCGTTCTATGTCCCCCTTTCCTCATGAGCTGGCTCTGACCGAAGAGCAACTCGATTCGATCATGCTCTCGATGTGGAACATGCGCATCGCGACTATTGGTCCCGGCTCGCGGATCAATCTGACACCGATGTGGTTTGGTTGGACGGGTGGCAAGATCTACTTCTACGGCCGCGGTCAGAAGATTGTGAACCTGCGCCGCGATCCCAACTGTACGGTCCTGGTGGACCTCAACGAACGCTTTCCTGAGTTGCAGGGAGCGATGCTCCCGGGACGAGCGTATGTGTTGGAATCGAAGGAAGACGAAGACGCGGACGCTGATCTTGCGTCCGTGCGTCAGCAGATGGGTGCGAAGTATGCTGATGGGTACCCGGGGCGCGAGGGCCGGGTCCGAGACTCAACACGTCAACCGCAGGCGGGCGCAGTCGACGTTGGGTGCTGGTTATGCCCGAACGCCGGGTGACCTGGGACAACTTCAAGCCGGACCGGCTGGGTCGCTAGGCGACATGGAGCGTCAGCGGCCTTTCCACTCGGCTGGACGCTTTTCGGAGAAGGCGCGCGGTCCCTCCTTGGCGTCCTCAGAGTTGAGTACGTGGCGGCTGACCCACTGGCCGACTCGGTAGGACTCGTCACTCTGGAGTTGGCGACCCTGTTGGCCCATAAACTTGGTGCCCTCGACGGCGAGTGGAGCGTTGGCCGCAATCATCTCGGCGATTTCGATCGCGCGGGGCATGAGAGCATCAGGTTCCAGTACCTCACGCACCAGGCCCATGCGCAACGCCTCCATGGGCTCGATCCGATCGGCGGTGAGCATGATGTACATAGCGTCGCCGAAGGGAATTAGCCGGGCGAGATGGTGAATCGCGTAGCCGGGCAGGATGCCACGTTTGACCTCGAAGAGGCCGAAGTAGGCCTTGCTGGAGGCGATGCGGATGTCGCAGTCCAGCGCGCGCTCGAGGCCGCCGGCGAGACAAAGACCGTTGATGGCGGCAATGATCGGCTTGGGACAGCGAGCGAACGGCATAGCGACGTTGAGATCGAAGCCCTGCGTCGGGGCGGCGGCCTCGCCGCGTGCGGTGTTGCGTTCATTCATCTCCTTGAGGTCAGCGCCAGCACTAAAGGCGCGGCCCGTGCCAGTAAGGATGGCAGCCCGCATCTCGCCGTCGGCCGTGAAGTCGGCCACGGCTTCGCGCAATTCAGGCATCAGGGTGCCCCCGAGGGCGTTGAGTCGCTCGGGCCGGTTCATGGTGAAGATGGCGTAGTGGTCATATTTGTCGTAGATCAGGTCGGGCATGGGAATCTCCGCTCGATAGCCGGATCGTGTACAGCGTAGTTGCATCGATAGCAGGGGGCCGGATGCTGTGCCAACCGTCAGGCGTGGAGTATGTCTATCAGGGTCGGAACCGGTAGTTGGTCCCAACCATGGTCGGCAGCTTGGGGTCCTCGTCGATTGGAATGCCGATGGTTGTTCCGGGGCACTTTCCTGTCTTCGCGGTTAGTAGCCGGTGCGCTTCCGAGTCCGAGCGTCGGCAAGCATGATCGTGAGGGCAGCGGCGAAAGAAGCGATACCGAGACCGAGCAGGACGTCGCTGGCTGTTCGGCCAATATCGGTCGCCTCGCTGATCGCAACGAATGTGCCGCCCGCCAAGAGCGCCAGCCAGAGCTCGGTCCAATGACGTGTGTACTCGGCTAACAGCTGGGCGGCGAGGCCGGCGACGATCGCCGTGTTTACGACGATTAGCAAGTGGACATCGGCGAGCCGGGACCAGCCACCGATTTTCTGGCCGGTCACTTCGTCGAAGAGCTCGGCCTCGCCGCCGCGGACGGCGAGAAAAGTGGTGATGATGCCAAAGGCGACGAGGCCACCCAGCAATGGCTTGACGGTGCGATTCCCGAGACTGCCTAGCCCGGGTGTGGGGAAGGATGGGAGTTGGCGCCGCGCATGCTCGTAGCGAAACGCTGTTGTCTCGAAGGAGCTGTCGTCGGCCATCGCTCTCGGTCCTCGGGAGAGTTTCAGTTGATCGAGACTGTCTGCCCGCCGTCCACGTTAATACATGTGCCGGTCACCCACGAGGCACGCGGCGATACGAGGAAGGCAACTAGGTCCGCGACTTCCTCCGGCTTTCCGAAGCGCCCGAAGGCGATGCCGTCGAGAACGGCGCTCTGAATCGCGCGGGGATCTTTGTCATATCGCTGCTGCCACTTGCTGCCGGGCCAGGCGATAGAACCTGGCGCAACGGCGTTGACACGGATGTTATCGGGGGCCAGCTGTAGGGCGATTGACTTGGCATGGCTGTGGATGGCGGACTTCATCGTCTGATAGCCGGTTGCACCGCCCGCTTCGCGTCCATAGATCGAGCCTATGTGGATCACGACCGCTGCATCACCGGCGGCGGCGGCGGCTCTGAGATGCGGGAGTGCAGCATTCGTGGTTCGCACTGCGGCCAGCAGGTTGAGTTCGAACATCTGTTGCCAAACGTCGTCTTCTTCGCCGCGCAGCGAGGCGCCCATGTTGTTAATGAGGATGTCGAGTCGGCCGAGTCGGTAGGCGGCATCATCGACCATGGTGCGTACGGAGTCACCGTCACCCATGTCGGCGGCGATCGCAATGACTTTTCCTGGCCCCGCCGCATCGATCTCGACACGCGCCGTATCGAGCACGTCACGCCGCCGGGCGCAGATCGCCACGTCTGCGTCCTCCGCGGCCAGAGCTAGCGCACAATACTTCCCAATTCCTTCTGAGGCGCCGGTGATCAGTGCGACTTTTCCGGCGAGGCCGAGTTCCATTGTGTTGTTCTTCGTCGGTTCTTGTCGCGCTTCGGTGCGGGCCCGAGGATACCAGGCGTCCAGATGTTCGTGGCGAGAGGTCGCCAGCAGGAGCCTGACCTACAATTAACCGTAGATGACCCCTAAAGAACCCGCCGCCGATTCTCTACGCACGCGCATCGAGCAGCGTTTGAATGCCACGCGCTTCCAGCTTGCACAGGCAGGTTCTTTTGTTGGGGCAGTGGTGACGGACAAGCTGCGGCCCGATCCCGGCCCCCAGTTGGAAGGTATGGCTCGAGTTCCCGGCATCCGCGACGCGATCGAAATCGTACGTGACTCCAGCGGCGTGCCACATATCTTCGCTACCAATGCGGATGACGCGATCTTCGGGCTGGGTTTTGTCCACGGTCAGGATCGTGGTTGGCAGATGGAGTTCTATCGCCGTGTAGTGAGTGGGCGTCTGGCCGAAGTCGTCGGACCACAAGGGCTGCCGACCGATCGGCTGATGCGCCATCTAGGGCTGCATCGCACCGGAGTCGAGGCTTGGGGCAAGATGCCGGCGGATGTCCAGACACGGTTCCTTCCCTACATGGAAGGCGTCAACGCCGCATTTGAACGGACCCCACGTCCTCTCGAATTCCGGCTGCTCGATTTCGAACCGGAACCGTGGCGGGGCGAAGATTCGGTCTGTTGGGCAAAGATGTTGTCGTTCATGCTCGCCCCGGCTTGGGAGATGCAAGTTGTGCGGGCGCGGGTGCTGGAAGCGGTGGGGTTGGAGGCGCTCAGTGCGGTTGATCCGGGCTACCCGCGAAGCGGTCCCGTGGTCGTACCGCCTGGTGCACCCTACGCCGCCCTCGCGGGCGTAATTGAGGAAGCACGTGCGTCGCAAGCAGGAAATCTTTTAGGCACATCGGGCCTGGGCAGCAACAACTGGGCGGTGGCTCCCGCGCAGACGGCGAGCGGTCGTGCGTTACTGGCATCGGACCCCCATCTGACGCCCGTCTTTCCCGCCAATGGCTACTTCGCTCATCTCGACTGTCCTGATTTCAGTGCTGCTGGAGCGACGCTGCCTGGCTTACCCGGGATTATCTGGGGCTTCAACCGGCGCATTGCCTGGGGACCGACGGCGGGGCTCGCATCATTGCAGGATGTCGTCGTCGAGGAGTTTGAGCCGGGTTCGAACCGCTACCGCACTCAGGACGGATGGGTCGAAGCGGAGATCCTGCCGGAGGAAATCAAAGTCCGTGGTCAGCGCGCCGAAGAGATAGAAGTACGGATTACTCGGCATGGGCCGATCATCAGCCCGGAACTGCCGGGGATCCAACGGGCACTGGCGCTGAGGTCGTCGATTCTGCTGCCGACGACCTCCGGGTCTGGTCTGCTGGGCTTACTCAGCGCGGCGAACATTGACGAGTTTCGCGAGGCGATTGCCGGCTTCCACGACTTTAACCTGACCTTTGCCTATGCCGACGTCTCGGGGCATATTGGGGTTCAAACCAGCGGCGACGTACCACGGCGCTTACCGGGAGAGGCTTGGTTGCCGCAGGCCGGCTGGTTGATGGACCCGTTGGATGAGGGTGGGCTTTTATCGTTCGACGAATTGCCGTACACCTTCGATCCGCACGACGGCTTCGTATGGAGCGCGAACAACGCGCCGGCTCCCGCGGGGGAGCTTCCGTTCGACGGCGAGTTTCTGGACGAGTTTCGTGCTAGCCGGATCGGCACAATGTTGCGGGCAGAGACTGATCACTCGACCGATACGACGCGTGTGATGCAGGTTGATCGGAGCTCTATTCCTCTGCTGCGACTGCGTAGTCACATGGCGTCGATCGAACCGTTGGCTGGCCGTGAGACGGAGTTGTTAGCTGTGGTTGCTGGATGGGATGGGGTGATGGAGCCCGGTTCGGTGCCGGCCGCGGTGATGGCGGCGACGTTCGCCCGTCTGTTCGACGCGGTGATTCACGGCAAGCTGGGTGACGCAGCAAAGATCTTTGGCGGTGACGCTCACGCTATTCCAAACCTGAACATGATGACCGCGCGCGGCGCTTCACTGGTCTTGCGCTGCCTCGATGAGACCCCGCCCGACTGGTTTACACCCGCTGGCGGCGACGGGTCGGGGCCGGCGATCTGGCAAGCGGTGCTGACGCGGGCTTTCCGCGATGGCATCGCGCTGTTAGAGGACCGTTTGGGCGAGGATCCGGCTCGCTGGACGTGGGGTCGCTGTCACCTGCTGACGCTCCGCCACGGCCTGCACGATGCGCCACCGATGGCTCGCCTGTTCGACGTTGGCCCCCGGCCCTTCGGGGGCGATGGCAACACCGTGTTTCAGGCTGGACCGGTGGGTGGTGACCCCTTCGCGCCGGTCAATGCGATCCCTGCGCTGCGGTTGATCGTCGATCTGAGTGATCCACCCCGCGCTGAATTTATCTTGGCTGGGGGGCAGAGCGAGCGGCGCGGCAATCCGCATCACCATGACCTGCTCGAGGACTGGGCGAATGGCAAGACACGGCCGTTGCTAATGGACCCGAGCCAAATACACTTCGCCGCGGAACACTCGCTACGCCTCGAACCGGACCGCGCCTGAAACGGCGTCATACTCCGAATCGGATTAACCCAGGATGTTCAGCCGGCGTGCCAGCCGGCTGACCTCGTCGGCAACACGGTCCGGGCGCTCCATCGGGATGAAATGGTTGACGCCGGGAATTGGTACGTCATAACCGTGCGGGGCGGCACTAGCGGTGCGAGGGTCCGTGGTTGAGGGAAGGCCGTGGTCGGAAAGGCCGCGCATTACCGCAACGGGAATGCCTAGGCGAGCCATACCCGGCCAGGGGTTGGTATCCATCGTTGCTGCGAAGGTGGCCGCTTCGACTTCCGGGAGGCAGGCTAGTGCGAAGGGAGCTTCGCCGTCGCGCACCAAGGCATGGTCGCAGTAGTCGTGCAAGGTAGCCGGATCCCATGTGTCGAATGGTGGCCGCTTCCGATAGGACTTGAACATCGCCACGGCCGAATCCCAATGGGGGCGTCGCGTGCGAGCGTTGCCGGCCTTGTCACGAGTGGGGGTGTCCGTCCCAAGACCCCCTTGAGGTCGATCGCGTCGGCGAAGGCGGCGGCGTCGGCGACGAACTCGGACCAGGCGTAGGCCTTGGTATTTGCCGGGGATTCGCTGCGCCCGTGGCCACGCTGGTCGAGGGCGATGCAGTTCCACG
>CAZZMQ010000054.1:0-4924 GCA_964655365.1 uncultured Dehalococcoidia bacterium
GGGATCGGGAATCGGGGCTTCGAGTGCGTTGCGAATGGCATCGGAGGGCGCAGCCATCATGTGCGCCGACCTAAACGGAGAAGGGGCACGCAATACGGCAGCGAAGATCGGTGAGCTCGGTGGCCGCAGTGAGGCACTAGAGCTCGATGTAACCTCAGAAGCGGCAGTCCAGAATGCGTTGGCGCAGACCGCAACGACGCTTGGAGGGCTCCACATCGTGATGAACAATGCCGGGATTGGCGGCAGCAATTACGGCTGGGATCAGACAATCGCCGTGAATCTATCCGGCGTCCATTACGGCACCTTGCACGGGTGCATCCTTCTGGCGGAGCGGGGCGGGGGTTCGATTATCAACACCGCCTCCATCGCGGGCCTGCAGGGGCTGGTGCGCCCGCCGGCCATCGCCAACGAACCACCAGAAACAGGCACGGGCGCGTATGTCGCAGCAAAGCACGGGGTCATTGGGATTACACGTCAGTTCGCCCTGACGTATGGCGCCAGAAACGTGCGAGTCAACGCCATCGCGCCAGGCTATATCTACACGCCGATGACCGCCCTAATTCGGGAAGACCGAGCAACGGAAGAGTTCCTGGAGTCGCTGCACCCGATGGGTCGGCTGGGCCAGCCGGAGGAAATCGCAGCGGCGGCCACGTTCCTAGCCAGCGACGACGCGTCGTTCGTGACGGGCATAACCCTTCCTGTCGATGGCGGTTATACAGCTCGTTAGCTGGGACGACGGCGCGGGGCCAAAGTACGCGGTTTAGGTTCGGCAAGGCACAATCGTGACCCTCAAAGCCGAAGGTATGGCCGCATCTTACAGCGTGGATGGGGGGGTAGTCGGCACGAGTTGACGTACTCAGCTGCCCTAATCCAATTAGCCAAGAAGCAAGCATCGCGTACTAGTATCACAGTGCCGATGAAAAGCCTGAATCGAGGTGGCGATGACGGCGATCGATCACTACCGGGAGATGGTGCGAGCACATTTCGCACAACGCGAGCGGCTGGGCATTCCCCCACTTGACTCCCAACGATGGAGTGAGTTCGCGCCCGGCTATCGCTTCGACCCCCAACGCGAACTAGGCATGAATCTGTCGCTACTTGCCGACTATGTGGAACTGAACGACATAGTCGTCGAGGTTGGCGGTGGCGCAGGCCGGACGGCCTTGCCACTGGCATTGACCTGTAAGCATGTCGTCAACGTGGAGCCCGCCGAAGGGATGCGAACCGAGTTCGAGTCGCTTGCCGCCGAGGCGGGAATCACAAACGTAACCGTCGTCGCCTCAACCTGGGAGGAGGCTCCGCAGCTCGCCGCCGAGATCGTCCTGGTGGTAGACGTGACCTATTTCATCGCGGAGATTGGGCCGTTCCTGGCTAAGCTAGATGCGACGGCTGAGCGTCGCGTGATCGTATCGGTCTGGGATCCGACGCCGCCCAACTGGGATGCGACCCTGTTCGAACTCCTGTACGGCGAGCCGCTTTCCCCAGTACCCGGACAACAGGCATTGGTTCCGGTGCTATGGGAAATGGGCATCCTCCCCGAGGTGTTAATCCTTCCGGAGCCATTTACCTGGCCCTCTCCGGCGCTCGCATCACGCGAGGACGCAGTACGCTACGCCCTGAAGGACCTGGAGGCAAAGCGGGGGGGCGAGGCCGAGCAGCGACTGGAGGCCAAGTTCGACTTGTTCTTCCGCTACGAGGCGGGCAAATTCCAGCCGCGCTGGCGACCGAACGCGCCGGGTGTCTTGATCACATGGACGGCAGGGCGGCGCCGGGAGGGCGTAGGGGCATAAGGGCGGTGCACGGTAATACGTCGCGGGGACGGCGGGCTGTCGTCGGGTGATAGGCGGACTTATTCTGCCCTGGCAAGAAAGGATAGGTGCTATGGGACCCCTAACGGATTATCGGATCATCGAGTTTCAAGGGATTGGGCCGGGACCCTTCTGCGGAATGATGCTCAGCGACATGGGAGCTGACGTAGTACGAATCGACCGCGCGGAACGTGTGCACGATGGAGATCCGGCATTACCGCCAGGAGACCTGTTAGCCCGCGGACGACGCTCAATCGGAATCGACCTGAAAAACCCGGACGGCGTCGAGGTAGCACTGAAGCTGATCGAAGGAGCGGACGCTACTTTCGAGGGCTTCCGACCCGGCGTGATGGAGCGTCTGGGTTTGGGTCCCGATGTATGCCTCGAACGCAATCCGAAGCTGATCTACGGACGCATGACGGGATGGGGTCAGGAGGGCCCTTACGCCCAGATGGCGGGCCACGACATCAATTACATCTCGCTGGCAGGGGTCCTGGCGCCCATTACCCGCGGTGGGGGCACTCCTGTGCCACCACTCAACTTAGTAGGCGACTTCGGAGGCGGCGGCATGCTGCTGGCTTTGGGTATGGTTGCGGCGTTGCTGGAGACGCAGAAGTCCGGCAAGGGACAGGTAGTCGATGCCGCGATGGTGGATGGATCGAGCATCCTAGCGACATCGGTACACGCGGGTCTAGCGAGCGGGGGATGGTCACCCAAGCACGCTTCGAATGTGCTGGACACGGGGGCACACTACTACGACGCCTACGAGACATCGGACCATAAATACATTTCACTAGGCTCCATCGAGCCACAGTTCTACGCGGAGTTCCTGGAGCTGACGGGGCTGCGAGACCAATTGGCATCGGATCAGAACAGCCGCGAGGCCTGGCCAGAGATGAAAGAACAAGTGGAGGCCTGTATTAAAGGGAAGACGCGGGCTGAATGGGAATCAATCTTCGAAGGTTCGGATGTCTGCTTCGCGCCCGTTCTCGAGCCAACGGAGGCGCCTAACCACCCACATGCGAAGCACCGAAAGGCCTTCACCGAAGTGGCGGGCATCATACAGCCGGCTCCGGCGCCACGCTTCAGCCGGACAGAGAGTGCCATCCAGGGACCACCAGCGCACGCCGGACAGCATAGCGCCGATCTGCTCCGGGAGCTGGGATTCAGTCAGAAAGAGTCCGAGGCGCTGACATTGTCCGGAGCGGTTCAGTAGGGATTCGTGCCACCTCGAAAGACGCTGTCATCCCTGTCCGTGTATGACCGTGGCTATGGCCTTGTAGTCTTCCTTGCTCAGGCCCAACTCGTCGATGTAAATCTCGTGATTATGCTCGCCCAGCAGGGGGGGGCGGCGGCGCATACGAACCGGCGATTCAGTGAAGCGGTATGGCGCGCCAGGGTAACGGACAGGTTGGGGGTGGCCAGAAATCTCTCCTTCCCAGAAGAAGCCACGATCTGCCCAGTGTGGGTCATCTAGGTTCTCTTCAGGACGGCGGACACGGCCCCAGGGTAGGTGCATCGACTGAGCACGACGGTAGACGGTCTCAGCGTCGAGCAGCTGTACGAAGGCGCCGATCGTGGCAGCGACGTGACCACGGATCTCGGGATCCTGCCGAGGGTCCGTGTAGAGCACTTCGACATACTTAGGATCACGTAGATCCGAAACGGCTTCCTGCTCGTCCATCCAATCGAGCAACTTTTCCCAATAACGACGGTCGCGGGGGATACCTCCGCCCATCAGCAAGATGTAGTTGCCATCGGCACAACGATACTGCCAAGGAGGATGGGGGTCGGGCGCGGAGTGCCGACCAGTCTGGCGCTGGACCAGCTTCCCGAGGTATTCCCAATTGGGGAAAGCGCCCTCTACCGTGGCGCTAATCGACTCGTGGGTCGAGAGATCGATGAGCTGCCCAGGCCCACCCAGCGTATCGCGCTGCCATAGCGCAGCCAGGATGGCACCGACAGCATATTCGTTGCTCATCGCCATACTGTGGTCGCCCTCTGGCCGGATCGGCGGCAGATCGTGGTTGTCGTAACCAGTACTCATCATAGGTCCACCGAGCGCGAGGCCAACCAGATCGGGCGCGAGCCAATCACTCCACGGACCTTTGCGGCCGAAAGGGGTAACAGCGCACCAGATCAGTCGTTCGTGGCCGACCGCATCCCAGCCAGCACCTAGGCGATCAAGAGCGGCGGGCGGGTGACTATCGATGACAATGTCCGCTCGACCGACGATCTGGGCCCACAGTCGGGTGGCGCCCGGCGCAACAAGATCGAGTGTGACAGAGCGTTTGGATGTGTTGCGCGCGGCGAAGGAAAGGCTGGTCTTGGCCGGGTCGTCATCAACAAAAGGCGGCAACCCTCGGCTGCGCGCGCCGCTGGGTGGCTCTACGCGAATCAGATCCGCTCCGGCGTCGGCAAGCAGTTTGCCCGCGACTTCGCCGCGATCGCCGACCTCGATCACCCGCAGGCCTTCAAGCGGTCCGGCGGGAAGGGAATCAGTCATCGCAAACAGCCCATCAGATGGCGGCTTCCGTGATGAGTGTGGCAACTTCCGTGTCGGAGTAGCCGAGCAGGCGGGGCAAGACATCGTGATTATCGCCGCCAAAGAGTGGCGCGCCGCCATTGATCCGCCAGCGCGCCTCAGAAAATTGCACCGGATACCCCTCGAAGCGGTGCTCACCCAAGGCGGGGTGCACGGCAGTGGGATAGAAGTCACGTGCAGCAAGTTGGGGGTCCCGCTCCATTTTGTCATCACTGCGCTGGCAGAGACCGGCCGGAACCCCACGCAATTGGAGCGCCCGCATCAGATCGACCGGGTCGTGGTTCCTGGTCGCAGCGTCGATCGCGGCGTCGAGTACGTCTTCGTGCCGCTTGCGACGGTCGTTTCCGGAGAAGCGGGGATCTAAGGCGCAATCCAGATCGAGCACGTCGCAGAGAGCGCTCCATTGCTCTTCGGTCTCGGCAACGATAGCGATCCAGCGATCGTCGCCCGCGCAGCGGTAAGTGTTGTGCGGCGCGATGGCGGGATACCGCGAGCGATTACCAACTCGTTCGTATTCCCGACCGTTCACCTGGTAGTCAAGTATGGGCACGCCACAGAGAACCATGCCAGT
>CAZZMQ010000054.1:4934-6186 GCA_964655365.1 uncultured Dehalococcoidia bacterium
GTTCTGCGCCATATCCACGTGCTGGCCCTGTCCGGTACGGGCTCGGTGGTGCAATGCCATCAGGATCGCGATGCTGCCGTAATATCCAGCCGAATGGTCGAGGTAGGAATAACCCCAGCCGGCCGGATCCTGGTCAGGCAGACCCGACATCTGCGTGCAGCCAGATACGGCTTGCGCGGTGGGCCCCCAGGTGACATATGAGGCGTCGCGACCTAAGTGCCCAAAGCCAGAGAGCGAGACGTAGATGATGTCCGACCGCAGCTCACGAAGCCGCTCATAGCTAAAACCCATCCGACCAAACGCGCCTGCACTGTAGTTCTCGATTACAACATCCGAGCGCGCTATCAGACGCTCCACTACCTCACGTCCGCCAGGATGGTGGATATTGGCGGTGATACCCCGCTTATTGCGATTGAGATTGTTGTGAAAGCCGCTGCTGTTGTACGTCGATTCTACATCAGGCTTCAGCAAACCTAAACGAATGGAGTCAAGATGGGACTCGTTTTCGACCTTGATCACCTCCGCGCCCAGATCGGCACAAATGCGCGTTGCCTGGGGTCCTGCAACGATCCAGGAGAAATCAGTGATGCGAACACCGTCGAGCGGGAGCGGGGCTTGATCAATCATGCGACGGGCTGGGCCTTCCGACGCTGGCGGGCCTCAGTTGGAGCCGACACCTCGGCCAACACACTACAGGTCCTGCGCCCCTCTAGGCTTCTTGACCGCGGACTTGGATTCAAACGCGACAATGATAACGGTACTACCGGCCACAACCCAACCGCACTACCGACTAGTAGCACTCCAACAGAAGTCCCTCGCAGCGGGCAATCTACTCGACGGCTTCTGGCCCGCGCTTTAAGGTGGCTCAGGACTACCGTGCGGAGCACGCTCAAAATGTTGCCTAGCGACACAGTCTCCCACTTTTGCCTGGATCCGTCCTAACAGATAGTTCAGAGTAGACCGCCATGATGCATCGGCGGATCGGCGCAGTGCTGTTTTCTGGTCTCGCCATCCTCGTCGCGATCACATCGTCGACGCTAGGTTCGGGGATGTCGGCGCAATCTTCCGGGTTGCCGCTCTTCGCGGAAAGCGGTTCCGTCTGGCAAATTGTGGCCGGCTACAACACGGCAACTCATGTAGACGAGGACCCATACGCGCTCGATTTAGTGCGCCTCGATTCCCCGACAGCAGGGTCCATCGTCGTGTCTCCCGCAACCGGACGGCTGGGCTTCGTTTCGAGCGAGTGTCTGAC
>CAZZMQ010000054.1:6196-17537 GCA_964655365.1 uncultured Dehalococcoidia bacterium
CGATCGAAGATGCACTGGGGAATGAGATCCTACTCTGTCACCTCTTTCCTGCCAGCGGCCTACAGCGCGGCAGCATCGTCTCTATCGGTGACTTCCTCGGCACCGTCGCACCGCCCGGCTTCGCGGGCAACAATGGCCTGGCGCACATCCACTACGCCGTTCACCAGACGCTCGGCAACGGACAGATTCTGGCCACCCTGCCCTTCAGTGGTAACTACGCCCTCGAGGGCACCGACCTTCCGGAGACGACACAGCTAGGCGCTCACGCAGGACTGGAGCTCGTCTCTACGAACGGATCGGCACAGACGGCCTCGAATACCGAGTCGGAGGCGGACGAAGCAGAGCTTGGCATCGAACCGCCGAGTGGTGGCCTGAGCGGAACAACGGGTGTGCTTTTCCCGGGTTGGAATCTTGTGTCCTGGCCGGTAGATGGTTTGATCGGTCCGGATATACTCGCATTGCCCGTGGAGCTGCGCACGGTCTATGCATACGACGGCCCAACACAAGAGTTCCTGCGCTGGGGCGCAGACGCACCAGCGCAACTCAACACACTGGCGGCACTGAGTGCCGGGGCGGGCACATTCATCTTTTCTGCCGGGGAAACTCCCCTGGCTTGGGCATTGCCAGCTGATCCGGCACCAAAAAGCATCCCGCTCGAAGCTGGCTTCAACCTCGTCACGTGGCGCGGACCCGAGATTAGTGTGATCGATGCGGTCGCGTCGCTGGGCGACAGATTCGTATCAATGCATACGTTCGACGCCGAGCGCCAACGTTACAACAGCTTCCACACAACCGCGCCGTCCCCACTCAATACGCTGGTCCGGCTCAGCTCGAATCAAGGCGTCTGGATTGAGGTTGCCACCGCGACAGTGTGGCCTCAGGATGCTGTGGAGACAATCGACTTCGGCGAACTCGACCCGCCAACATCAGATACCGAACTAGCGACGGTGCGAGTAGCCTTCGTACTCGGACCAGGCTGCCTCAATCTTCGCAGCATCCCCACGACTGCCGGGAATACTCCAATCACCTGCATGTCCGTGGGCTCACAAGTGGATGTGAGCGGTGACCCCACAGTCGAAAGTCACGGATTCGAGTGGTGGCGGGTCGCATTCGGTGGCGTCCAGGGATGGGCAGCGGCGCAGTTCTTGCGCGAGGGTGACGATCCATTCAATCCGGCGGGTATCACCGGTGAGGCAACGTTCTATCACCCCTCGCTGGCGGGCAACCCAATGTTCTGCAGCGGCATATACAGGCCCAGCGACGCAACGATCGCAGCCACAACAAGCTGGCCCTGCGGCACACGACTACGCGTGTCCAGCGGAGACTCCTCGATTGAGGTGACCGTGCAAGACACTGGCCTGCTCGGCCCGGCACACGTCGACCTCTCGGAAGCAGCATTCCAGTTGTTAGCACCACTCGACGCCGGTCGCATCGCCGTCTTGATCGAGGTCATGAACTAACGACCCGCTGCGGAGTCGCACCAAGCGCGAGGCTAATCCAAGCACAACATCTTGGTCGGACCAGAAGGCGTACACCTAGCAGTAGACATCGACGGGGATAGAAGGTTGGTGTGACGACCGGAACCCCGCTAAGCCATGGCGAAACCCTGTTCGCCTACACGACAGAGATGGGGGACCGGCAGCGGAGACCTGTTAAACGGCGGTCACGGGTCGATCTCCAAAGCGCTGCACCTAGGCGGAAGCACAGGAGGTATGAACGCCGCTTTCAAAGCCCAAACCAAGCGCCGCTTCGCGCGAAACCACCGCCGGGGTAGCTGATAATCTCTGTGCTGCTGTGGTTGCTGAAGCTGATAGCCACACCACGGCGAAGACCTGGCGCTGTCCCTCCCTCCGGGCAACGGGGCGGATCGTCCGGAGCTTTCTCCGCATGATCACAGAGACGGCGACTCGAGGAGCGTGACAGTGAGATCGCAAGCCTGTCCTTGGGAAAAACACAGTAATCCGGAGAGTTGTCTGGCCGGGCAGGTCCGACGGCCCAAAAGTCTAGGGAATCACTACGTGGCAGCAACCAACCAGTGGGGGCTCAACCGAGGCCATGTCAGGTGCTGACCTCATATTCTTATGTCCGACTCAGCCACCCAACCCTGCCAACAGTAACCAGCTTCCTCCCGTTCAGACGAGGTGCTAGGCGAAGAAATCACACGCCGTTGCGATTACCAATTCCGGGCGATCATGGTGCACCCAATGCCCAGCACCGGGCACAACCAGGGCGCGTGCGTTGGGAAAATATTGAATAGCATCCTGCATGTTGCGTTTTGCGCCGGACTCGCCACCAACGATATAAAGCACGGGCTTATCGAGTTCGCCAAAGAAGCTCTTCGCCTCATCCATGCTGACTTCTTCCTGACGCACGCCAGGTCGTGACCAGTTATCAAACTTCCAAATGAACCCCTCACCATGGTTTGCTTCGTCTGACTGCTCCGCACGTACGGCATGCTCAGCTATGTGACGCACAGTAGTCGGGTCGAGACGGGGGTTCTGCTCGGAGACGCGAGCCCTAGCTGCATCCATGCTGGGAAAACCGCGCGCTTTGCGGGTTTCGAGGTCGCGGCGGATACCAACGTAGTCGCGCAGCCACGCAGGCGTGAACCGACGAACTTGCTGCATACCAGCCAGACGGCCCTCGATCGCGATGATGCTGTGGAAACGCTGGGGGTAGGCACCGGCGGAGATGAAGGTGATATGGCCGCCAAAGGAGTGGCAGAGCACACGCACTGGCCAAGGGAGTCGATCGACCAACGCGAGGAAATCGACAACATTCTGCGAGGTTCTGTACTCACCACCGACGGCCCTCTCGGAGTCGCCGTGTCCGCTCAGATCTTGTGCAACGACGTAGTAGCGATCACTGAGGGCGTTCGCTATACGGTCCCAGCTGCGAGAGTGGTCACGTCCTCCATGCAGACAGATCAGAGGCGGGTTCGCAGGGTCTCCCCAGGCCCAATAGGCCAAACACAGGCGCTGGGAATCATAAAAATGCTGTTCCGGCAACAGCCGGTTCTCTTTGGAGTTCATACGGTCCGAATCGCTCCGCTGTCTTTGAGCGCTTCGATCTCGTCCCAACTGTAACCAACCGATTGCAAGATTTGCTCGGTGTGAAAACCCAGGATGGGTCCGGAGCCCTGCACGCGCGACGGTGTCGCGCTCATCTGGATCGGCGGCCCTGGTACGCGCATGTTGCCCAGGTGGGGGGTCTCGATCTCTTCCAGGTAACCATTGGCCCAGTATTGAGGATGCTCGCTCATGCCAGCATAATCTAGCACCGGGGCATGCGGCACATCGTTCTCCTCTAAGGCTGGGATCCAGTCGCTCATGCGGCGGGTGCGGAAGATGGCTTCTAACTCCTGAACGAGTTCATCCTTATGGCGGGCGCGGCCGAAGGGATCCGCAAAACGCATATCGCTCTTGAGTTGAGGGGCTTCTATCGCGTCGCAGAGGCGCTGCCACACGTCCTGCGCGATCGCGGCGATGGCGACATGCTGGCCGTCGGCGCAAGCGTAGTTGGTGTAGGTCGCGGCGCGCCTTCGCTGGAAACCGCTCTGCTTGCCGCTGCGCAGGTACTCCATGATTTGCTTCGATTGCATGGCGACCATGCCACCGATCAGCGAACCGGCGACATGCTGACCAATTCCATCGCGCTCACGCACAAACAGCGCGGAGACAACGCCGTAGGCAAGTAACATTGCCCCAACCTGATCGGCAAAGCCACCGATCAGCGCCTGCGGCTCTTGACCCGGTCCTTCGCCCTGCTCGTACATGACACCGCTGAGGGCTTGTGCGACATGATCGTATCCGCCACGTGATGCCCATGGTCCCTGAGATCCCCAGGCGGAGGCGGAAGCGAAAATTATGTCCTCGCGCAGGCGTTTACAGTCCTCGTAGCCAATCCCAAGTCGGCCCATGACACCGGGGCGAAAGTTCTCAACGATGACGTCACAGGTTGGTACGAGGCGCTTGACGGCATCGAGCGCCCCAGGGTGTTTAAGGTCGAGTGTAATGCTGAGTTTGCCGCGGTTATGGCCTTCGAAGTAGGAGGAGAATCCATCTGGCTGAAGGCCGCTGGCGCGGCCCATCTCACCACCGGGTGGCTCAACTTTGATCACCTCGGCGCCCATGTCGGAGAGTAAGAGTGTTGCGAATGGGCCCTGCTGGAAACGAGTAAAATCAAGCACGCGGATGCCGCTCAACGCGGATGCGGGCGTGTCTGGCTGCGGTGGAATCAAGGTGTCGACACGTTGTTCGCCTGTGGTCATAGCGGGCTCCGTGGGCAGAGAATACAGGGGGACTCGACGGACAGCGACCGCTGAACGTGGAGCAACGTTATGCTCTGGAGCGCCGTACAAGATTCCGGGAGAAGTAATCAATGGCCGTCGTTGAGATCGAACGCGACAACGGGGTGATGGTGATCCGGATGAACAGACCTGAGCGCCTCAACGCTTTAGGCAGCGAATTGCGGTCCGCACTGGTGGAAGCCTGGACGGAGTTTCGTAACACGGCAGGGCTGGAAGTGGCGATCTACACGGGCACGGGCCGAGCGTTCTGCGCCGGAGAGGACATGAAGGAGTCGTTGGAGCGAGGCTCGGTCGGCGCGCCAGGACTGATGGAGGATCCCTACGGTAACGGCAGCATCGACAAACCGGTGATCGCGGCGATCAATGGCTACGCCATGGGCGGTGGGTTCATGCTGGCGGAGCGAGCGGATCTTCGCGTCGGTGTGCGCGGGGCAATTTTCGAAATGTCGGAAGCGAAGCGCTGGCTGCTCGGCGGCTTCAACCACGGACACGTGGGAAACCTACCGCACACAGTCGCGACAGAGATGGCATTCGCCTTCCGCTTCGATGCAGAGCGGCTCTATGAGTTGGGATTCCTCAATCGCCTCGTTGATTCGGAGGATTTGCTGCCAGCGGCGCGTGCGATGGCATCGCATCTGCTGACACTACCTCCAGCCTCACGGGTGAACACCTTAGCGATGATGCGGGCGATGCGGCCTAAGGTCAGCCCCGAGCTGAACGACCTGGCCGGCCTGCTACGCGAGCATGGAGCGAAGAGTGATCTAATGGAATCGCGGGCGGCATTCGCGGAGAAACGAGCACCCTCTTTCAAAGGCTGGGACGATCCGTCGGATCGGAGCCGGACACCCAGCCTGACATCCATACAACAGGACAGCGCATAGACCGATCTGCGGCCAGAAGGTCGCGAAGGGAGCAGAACGATGTTTGAAGCCGTGGATCACGTGGTGATCTCAGTGCCCGATCTGGATACAGGGGTTGCACAATACGAGGAGATTCTCGGTACCAAAGTAAGCAGGCAGGGCGAGCCGCCGGGCGCAGGATTCAAGAACGCCTACTTTGACTTCGCGGATAATTGCATCGAACTGGTGAGCCCAACGAGTGAAGATGGTCCCGTCAGCAAACATGTCGCTCGCACCGGCGGCGGCATGTATTTGTTGGCACTGCGCGTCGACGACGTTGCGGAGACAGTGTCCGACCTGCGTACAAAGGGTGTGCCGTTGATCGGCGACCCTGGCGAGGGAAACCCGATTCAGGGTCAAGTCTTCGTTCACCCTAAAGCGGCCGGCGGTGTACTGGTACAAATCACAGCGGGAAGCCCCTAGGCCGCGCTTGAGGTCACGGTTCTCATGTCGATCAAGCGGGTAAAACCCCGGTCCACACGCTAGCTTCTGTATCAAGCTTGAAGAAGTTAGGTTCCGCGGAACCACACAAACGATCGACGGGAAAGCCGAACGTGATCATATGACATTCCGTGTGTTGAGGATGACCGCCGACAACGCGATCTAACGCGAAGACTCACCGGCCAACGGCCGATCCAAGCGGAACCCGCACAGTCGCCGTGCCTAGGGATGTAGCGCTCTAGTCCGCCTCGCTCAGTATCCCCTCAAGGATGGTGGTGGGCGAGGCAGGGAGCCTGCTGATGCGCTGACCAAGGGCGTCGCAGATCGCGTTCGCCACGGCTGCCAGCGGTGGCACGATCGGTACCTCGCCGACGCCGCGAACGCCGTACGGTTGACCAGGGTTCGGCACCTCCACGAGGAGCGTTTCGATCCCAGGTAGGTCAAGTGAGGTCGGCATGCGGTAATCGAGATAGCTAGCGTTACGCATGACACCCTCAGCGTCGTAGACGTAGTCTTCGTGCAGTGCCATGCCGATGCCCTGAGCTACCCCACCCTGTATCTGCCCCTCTACATATGCGGGATGGACTGCAGTACCCACGTCCTGGGCGGCGGTGTAGCGCAGAATTTCAACTCTGCCCGTTTCCGGATCGATCTCCAAGTCAACAACATGCGCGGCCAAGGCGGGGCCAATCGTAGTGTGACTAGTATCGGCGCGACCTTGGATCAGACCACCGGTCGACTGCAGACGGGAGGCCAGATCTTTAAGCGTGAATTGGCGTGCATTACCTTCGGGGTCGGCTGGGCCGTCGATCATCGCCGACCCCTCCTGATAGTTGACCTCCGTCGCATCGACATCCCAGATCTTGGCGGCCCGCTCCTCAAGCTGGCGGCGCATGTCGAGCGCCGCTTCGTAGACCGCCCAACCGGTTGCGAAGGTCGTGCGGCTTCCGCCGGTCACACGAGTGAAGCCAATCGACTCGGTGTCGGCCACCTGGGAATCAACGTCCCGGTAGGCCATACCCATCGCCTCCGCGAACTGCATCGCGAGAGATGCACGCTGACCTCCGATGTCGACCGACCCGGTAGCAAGGTGCACGGTGCCATCAGCGTTGAGCATTGCATACGCGCTGGATTCGCCACCGCCATTGAACCAGAAGCCCGCGGCTACCCCACGGCCACGCCTCACGCCGCTATTCGGTTCGCTTAACTCCGAACGGTACTGGGGGCTCTGCTCGATCGCCTGCAACACTTCGACCGTACCAATGGATGGATTCGCAGCTCCGCCGCCCCGGCGGCAACCTTCTATAGCGGCATTCTGAAGTCGCAGCGCAATCGGGTCGACATCCAGTTTTCGCGCCAACTCGTCGACCACGGATTCGACAGCGAACTCCGCCGCCGGCGCGCCAGGAGCGCGGTAGGCCATAACCTTCGGTTTGTTGACTACGATGTCATCGGCAACGACGTAGGCGTTGGCGATGTCGTAAGGCGAGAAGGCACACATGGCACCGGCCGTGACGGGCGACCCGGGGAATGCACCCGCCTCGAATTGGAGGTGCGCCTCGGCAGCGACAAGGGTGCCATCTTGCATCGCGCCAACCTTAACACGACAGACCGTGGCGGACGTCGGCCCAGCCGCCTCAAAGACCTCGGTGCGTGACATCGTGATTTTCACTGGCCGGTGCGCATGCTTCGCGAGCATGGCGGCGAGCGGCTCCACGTAGGGAACCGTCTTACCGCCAAAGCCGCCTCCGATCTCGAGCGGAACGACCCGTACGTCGTTTAACGGAAGCTCAAGGATGTCGCTCAGCGCCTGGCGGATCCCAAAGTGGCCCTGCGAACTACACCAGACAGTGAGCTTGCCGTCCTCGGCCCAAAAAGCGCTCCCATTCGGCGGCTCAATGTAGCCCTGGTGCGCGGAACCGGTCTCGAACTCGCGCTCGATCACGATCTCTGCCTGTTCGAACCCGGCTTGGATATCGCCCAGATCGAGGACTGTGCGGCGAGCGATGTTGCTGCCGCGGCCGTCGATCCTATCGAACAGGCCCTCGACGTCACCAACGGAGTCGGGATCGAAGAGCAACGGCGCGTCCGGATCCAGCGCCTCGCGCACACTTAGGACGGGCTGAAGAACTTCGTATTGCACGTCGATCAACTCGAGTGCATCCTCGGCAATGTGTGCATCGGTCGCGGCAACGGCGGCGACAGCATGGCCGCGATGAAGGACCGTATCCCGCGCGATGATGCGGTCGGTCAGCCATCTGAGCGGTTCTACGCCGCGGTAAGTCTGATAGGTGCGGTCGCCGAAATTCGGAAAGTCAGCCGCGGTGATGACCGCCTTGACGCCAGGCAGCGCCGCCGCCTTGGAAGTATCGATCGATTGAATCCGAGCATGAGCGTACGGACTGCGCTTCACACGACCGTAGAGCAGCCCGGCAACGCGGTAATCAGCTCCGTAGATGGCACGCCCAGTCACTTTGGCCACTCCGTCCGGACGAACGGGGCTGGTGCCGATCAGGGCCTCTCTGATGTCGTTCGCTGCCATCGGGGCCTCCAATACTGCTCCGTTACCGAGCACGATACCTTGTGTTCGAGTAGACCCGAGAGGGGGATCTGACCATAGCGGCAGAAGTAAGCCGCTACGCTTACCCACCCTATTACAACAGCCTCTTCAGCTGGGATCGAGGCAACAGGCCTGAGCGTTACACCCATCTCCACGGAAAGCATAGAGTTCAGGTGACGGATCGAGTTGTGGGGCTGGCCCGAGGAGTCCGTCTGATAAGACGGCAACTGGCAGCGGGGGCGGCGCAAGGAGACTGGAAGCCCCGGTCAACCTCTTTCTCGGGCTTCCTGATGACACACTGGGTTCGAAGGTGCTTGCAAAGGCCGCGCGCACTGCCCGATTCAACGCCCCGTATTAGATGAGCGGAACGAGATCACGATGGGACGTGCACACTGAGCAGAACCGGGTCCGGAATTCCGATTGGGTCTGACACATCCTCACTGATCGATGACACGCCGATAGGGAGTGTGGCATACCGTTACGTGGCACTGTCGCTGGTCTGTCTCGGAATCTTCCTTGGCACCGTCGACTCGTCCATCATCAACATCGCGCTGCCCACTCTCGCGACTGAGTTCGATACCAGCATCCAGAACGTGGTCTGGGTGACGTTGATCTTCATCCTCGTCTCAACGGGGCTGGGGCTGATCATGGGACGGCTGGGCGACCTTTATGGGCGCAAGCTGCTCTACGTAGTGGGCTTCGCACTGTTCACAGCGGCGGCCGGCGTATCCGCCATTTCCGGCTCGCTGCCGGAGTTGCTAGGTGGCCGAGTCTTGCAGGCGATCGGCTCATCAATGGTGTTGGCGAACGGAGCCGCGATCATCACCGCCACATTCCCAGCGAAACAGCGTGGGCGCGGGCTGGGGATCATGGTCGCGTCGGTCGGCGCGGGAGTTGCCACGGGCCCAGTTCTGGGCGGAGTGCTGGTAGATGTCTTGGATTGGCGCGCAATCTTCTGGTCGCGTATCCCGCTGGGTGTGGTGGGATCGATTCTTTGCTGGCGCCTACTCCGAGACACGGCTTCCGAATTCCGGCCCAAAGGGCTAGACGTTCCCGGCTCCTTCGTTCTCTTCATCCTGATCAGCAGCCTGGTCCTAGCCGTCAACCGCGGCGACGCCTGGGGCTGGGCAAGTACACCAATCGTGGCACTGTTCAGCGTCACGGTGATGCTGTTGGTCATATTTGTCGTAATCGAACGACGCTCGATCAGTCCTGTTGTCGATCTCGCAATGTTCCGCATGCGAACATACTCGGGTGGCATAGCCGCCGCCATGCTTCAGTTTTTCGGACTCTCGTCCGGAATCATCCTGATGCCGTTCTACCTTGTCGCAGGACGGGGCTTCGACACGCTTGAGGCCGGCGGAATCATGGCGGCGATGCCCATTGCAATGCTCTTGATCGCACCAATCTCGGGTTCACTATCCGATCGAATCGACGCCCGCTTCCTGACCACGCTTGGCCTAGTAATCGTATCTGGCTCTCTGCTGCTGCTCAGCACGCTCGATGCGGATACGCCCGTGCCAGGACTCTGGCTACGCCTGTTCTTGATGGGAACTGGTGCCGCAATTTTCTCGACGCCCAACACCGCATCGATCATGAGCGCCGTCTCCGCTGATCGGCTGGGTACAGCCTCCGCGTCGCAAACAACCGCGCGCACGATTGGCAACGCGGTGGGGTTCGCCGTAGCAGCGGCGTTGTTCGCATCACGGGCTGGCGCCTTTATAGGTGGGGGCGCCGCCGAGGGCGGAACCGAAGAAATCATCAGTGGGCTCGAACTGGCGCTCTGGGTCGCCGCAGCGGTCTCGGCGCTGGCCGTGATTCCGGCACTGCTGCGCGGGAGATCGGCCAATCTCCTTGTTCCATCGATTCTGCACGAGCGAGCGACATCGCGGCTTATGGAGCGAGCTAAACCGCAGAAAGCCCTGAGTTCCGACAGAGCTCCGCAGATCGGTAAAGTCGCGAACTAAGCCGTCTGTCAGTGGAAACGTGCTAGGACGCGGGGCTGGCTCCCACATCGGCCTTGGGCAACAGAGCTTCGTCACTCTGTTCACGCAGCGGTGCACTAACCTCGTGCATCGAACGCAGGATCTCCGCGAAGCTCTGGTAGAAGCCAGCGTCGTGATAGGGAATCTGGTGCCGCTCGCAATAGGGTTTGACGATCGCGATCGAAGCTCGCAAGTTATTACGCGGCATATTGGGGAAGAGATGGTGTTCGATCTGGTAGTTGAGGCCGCCATAGAACCAATCGATCAGGAGATTGCCGCGCACGTTGCGGGCGGTCATGACCTGCCAGTGGAGGAAATCGAGAGTGTGCCCATCGCCGAGCATCGTCATCCCCTTGTGGTTAGGCGCGATAAGCGCGCCCAGAAATAAGCCAAGGGTGAGAAAATAGACAACAAAGAATGCGGCTGCCTGGACGGGCGCCATCGAAAGGAAGATCAAGGGCACGAACCAGGCGAAATAGACCGGGAAGATCAGTAGTTCCAGCCGTGGATTGCGCAGCGGCTTGTTCTTCACAAAGCGCGCGCTCTCAACAACCTTGTAAAACGCGCCGAGTGACTGCAGTGGGATCATCAGGATGGCTTGGTATTTGGCCATCCAGAGAAAGAACCCGGATTTCTGCAAGCGTTGCTTACGAGTGAAGGCCCAGATGTTGAGATTCATGTTGGGATCGCCGTCCTCATGGTTCGGCATCCCGTGATGCTTATTGTGCTGGTCCATCCACCACGAGTAATTGAAGCCGAGGTACGGGGAGGTAATCAGCAGGGCGACCAAATCGTTGTGTCGGAGCGATTTGAAGATCTGGCGATGTCCGCCGTCGTGGGCAAGAGTGGCCGTCTGTATACCAACGATGGCGAAACAAACCGCGGTCACCATCTGCCACCAAGACTGGCCGATCAGCGGAACCATTGCGATGACAAGAGCGATGAGAAGCAGCACAGACGTGATCTTTAAAAAGTAGTAGCGCGGCTGACGCTCAAGTAGCCCCGCCTCAGTAACGAGGCGTTTCAGCTCGCGATAGGAGGGGGCATCGTCCAGAAGAAGTGACTGCTGCGACATTCCAGACACTGTATAGCGTGATCTCACAGCGAAGCTAGTCAGGTGCGCGTTAACGGTCCTGAACCAGGCAAC
>CAZZMQ010000055.1:0-4892 GCA_964655365.1 uncultured Dehalococcoidia bacterium
CATCGCGGATGGCAGTGGTCTTCATAGCACCGGCGTCCGAGCCGGAATCGGGCTCCGTCAAGCAGAGGGCCCCCAGCCGAAGTTCGCCGCCCTGAGGCGTGACCATCGGCATGAAGCGATCAACCTGTTCCTGTGTCCCTATATGGCTGATCGCCGTCGCGGCCAGTGCGTTCGTCAGCATCCCCACGGCAATACCCCCACAACCCCAAGCGAGTTCTTCGGCCATAATCAGCGGTGTAATGCCATCTTCACCGGCGCGGCCGCCCAGGGCAGAGCCGGAAAGTCCGAGGGCAGCGCCTTTCTTGGCTACGTCCCAAGCGAATTCCTCACGCTCGTCAAACTCGGCGGCCACCGGACGGATCTCCTTAGCGGCGAATTCATGAGCGAAGTCACGAACCATACGGTCGGCTTCAGCTAGTTCGAAATCGATCATGAGCCGGTCCTTCTAGACAAAGCGGTTGATTACGCGGGCATATGACGAGGCATGCAAGAATTCGTCGATGCCCGCATCTTGAAACTGTTGATCTAGATTTTCGATCAGTGTGGCTTTGAAGTCATTGATATCAAGACCCAGCATCGTCGCGTCTCCTTTGATGCGGCGAAGGCCGAGCGCGACGGCTCCGATCATCAAAAGTTGGCTTTGCCAGACATAGATACGTCCAAAGGAGGGTAGGTCCCCAATCAGATCGGGCAGCACAGTGTGAAGGAAATTTACGTGGCGCACTTCGTCGCGCAAAATGTTGCGGAAGATCTGCTTGGCGAGTGGATCCGTATCGTCGATCTCAAGAATCTTCTGCAAGAAGAGTGCCGCAAAGTTCTCACTGAACAACGTGGAGGTGAGCCAGTTTTCAACGCGGAAGAGTCCGAACGAGGCCATGTTTCCGAACCGATCGATCAACCCGCGTTCCAGACGACTCATGCGGCCATGTCCATCCGCCAGGGTGAGGTACTTATCCAACACATAGACGTGACGTGCTTCATCGTGCGTCTGAGCAGCAAGGTAGAGGTTGAGATTCGGGTCTCTTAGCTTGTGTGTTGCCTTGCTCATCATGATCTGGATCGTGTCCAATCCCATCATCTCGAGACCGAGAAAGCCGTTGATCATACGCAGCCAGGGCTCGCGCTTGTGCTCAGGGATCTGTGTCCCAGAAGCCCAGTCGACATCCTTGTCCGCGCTCCAGACTCGGTCGCTCTGCTGGCGGTAAAGAGTTTGGAAAGCATTGCGCTGTTCGTCGTCCAGGGACCGCCGAAAGGCTGCGGGTGAGCGATGCATCGAACGACTCCTTCAGCCCTAACTCCGATGGAGTATATCGGGCGTCCGCCACCTTCGTCGGTTGGATTTGGATTCCGCTAGAGGCGATGGCATGCCCAGGCATGAGATGACCTTGGTTCGCATTTTCGGGATGTGTAGGAGCCGAGCCAGATAGGCCTATAAGCGTCCCGGTAGCTCCTACTTGTCCGCAACCGCAGGCAATGGGAGAGTCCGCGATCTGAATACACGGAGGCTCGGTCCCGCAGCCACGCCACGAGAGGTCCTCGGTTGCCCAGTTTTCCGAGGCCGGGCTGCGGAACAGCGGAGGTATACTGACGTTATGGCGGATGAAGACACCAACCCCGAGGGCTCTGATCTGGAGGACAAGATCCGCGCGATCGCGGAGGCGGACGTGCTGGTGGTCGGGTTCGATTGTCTCGCGGAGCGATTGCTGATCGACGCGCGGCGCAACGAAAGAGCTGGTCCCTACGTTCGCGTTGTAGATCCTGTCCGAAGCCCTCAAGATCGGCTCCGGCAATTACGCGAATTACGCCCGAGTTTCAACGATCCCGAGTCCTTTATATTCTTTCCCGGTGTCGTCCGAGTGCGGCGCTTCATGGAGGAAGGCTACTTCGATCGTATCTTGGAACGATGCGATGGCGATGCAGGAGCGATCGAAGACTGCCGCAAGGCGCGCGAGCAATTACTAACCCTGGACACTGAGGACTTACGACAGGCCGTCGTCGGTGGTGACCGCTATCACACGAAATACGAACGGCTCGAGGATTAAAGTCTCGAGATCACCTCCTCACAAACCTAACCGAAACGCCTGAAATCGATTGTGTCTCGCCTTGCAAGGGCGACGTCATCCGGGCTACACTCCGACTTCTCACTTCCTGACTATTGGGGAGTTTTTGAGAAAGCCGAAAGGGGTGGATCGCTTGACTCAGAGGTCGGCAACTGGCGGCGTGACCACACGCACGCGTCGTCGCAATTGCACTCACCATTGGCGGATTGATCGGCCAGAGGCTCAACACTCGCGTGGCGTGTGCGCGAAATGCGGAGCTACTAAAAAGTTTCTCAACTATGGCGAGGAATTACGATTGCCCTTCGGGCGACGACGAAGCTTCTAGAAGAAGTGAGTGGAGCCTGATCGGAACTGAACCGGACACGAGTCCGGTTCTTTCATTTTAGGCGAGAAACCGCGGTGTTCTCTAGCGGTGAAGTGCGGCCCAAAGTGGCTCATGGGAACGAGAGATAATTGCCGAGGCCCAAGAGAACAGGGCTATTCGGGAGCACCTACAGCCTCAATCCGAACGGCGATAATTGGCTCGCGTTCTTGCGCAATCAGCTTGTAGGCAGCCTGACTGAGTTGGAGCTCTTCCGGGAAAGCGTTCGATGCGACGATCGTGAGGCGAATAGTCTTACCGACAAACAGCGCCGCCTCCTCGTCGCTAAGTAGTGGAGCACCGGGTAGACGGGTCAACTCCACAACAGTGCCTGCGGCCCAGACGCTCGATAAGGCCGCCGCGGGATCAGCGGGATCGTAGATAACACCAGCCGGAACACTGCCTTCCGGCACGGGACGTGCGGCGGCGCGCTCAAGAATAACAGGAGCGCCGTTTAGGTCGGCTGGCGTAATGATCCGCGGCGTGGTGGGGACCACGCTGCCCTCAGTTGTGACTGCCTCAACATTCACGCCCTTGCCCTCCTCGGTGGGGGCCTCCGCCACGGACTCAGTAATGTCGCCATCCGCATCGCGCGTGTCGACGGAAACCCCTGTCAGGTCTGCCGTGACAGGGGTTGTGACGGCAGTTGTTGCGCCGGTAGCGGAGGTATCGATGACTACCGCCGCGGGCGAAGGATCATCGTCGAGTAGGACGTCGATTCCGAAGAAGACTCCCAGGCCGAGCCCTCCAAGCAAAGCGAGCGGGAACAGCAGACGAACGAGGGCGCCGAGATTAACTTGTGGGCGTCGACGTGGTTTCCGGTCGTGCGGCAGGCGGAGCGGCTTGCCAGGATTGTAGCTGAGGTCGTTCTGGCCGCGCACGCGGACGGAGGCACTAGGCAGCTCGCGAAATCCGCGGCGAGACTGATGGAGGCCCGCGGACGATGCAACCCTAGAGGTGGCTGTTGGCTGGGATGAGTGTCGATCCATCGGTTGATGGTACTCCGACAGATGAGGCGGCGTCGCAGGGTATGATGAGTGTGTGGAAGAGAAATCAATCCGCTGTCCCAACTGCGCGCAGCCGACGGAAGTCGGTGTCCCACCTGAGGAGGGCCGGCCGCGTCGTGTAGTGACGGCCTGCCCCCACTGTTCCTACGACCTGGTCGTGTCGCGTGAGCCAGACGGGATGCGGATCAGAGCCTGCATGCGCTGGGAGACCACCTGCCCCTACTGCAAGGGGCCCACGGTGGCCAGGGTCCCTCCCAAAGGCCAATTGCGACGTAAAGAATTAACGCCATGTGAGTCTTGCCGGCGACCGCTAATAGTGGAGCGTCGCGATGAGGGGAAACTCGTCCTGCGTGCACACCGCGGGATCATCGAAGGAACGCTGCTCTAGTCGAGTTAGGTGCTCCGACAGGGCAATTTCGCAGCGACGGCGCGGGCCGGTCAGATTTCGGACAGATTGAAGCAGCACGAGGTTTGATGGAACGCCCGCGCTTATCCTCGAGTGCCAATGTTCCGCGCCTGCTACGCGGTCGAGAGTCGCAAGTCGGATGGTGGCTGCTGGCAGCGATCGCATTGGTCTCGCTCTCGCGCGTGGCGTTCTTTAATCCGGTGCTCGGTGTATTCGTGCAGCCACTCGAAGATGAGTTCGGCTGGAGTCGCGCGACGATCGCGGGCGCAGTATCGGTCGGCACGATCGCGGGAGCGCTACTCTCGCCCCTGATCGGACCGCTCGTAGATCGGTATGGCGGTCGCGCGTTCATGGTGGGTGGGGTCGTGTTGGGCGGAGTACTGCTGATCCTGCTGGCGGCCATCGACGCTGCCTGGCAGTTCTATCTCCTCTTCGGAACCGGGCGGGCGATGGTCACCGCGATCCTGGAGATCGCGATCACAGTCACCATCGCGAATTGGTTCATTCGCGGCCGAGGTCGGGCGACTGGCCTGATGCTGATCGGCACCCGTGGTGGCATGGCATTGATGCCATTACTGGTCTTGCTGTTCATCACCCTGTTCAACTGGCGGGCTGCGTTCGCGGCCCTGGGCGTAATGGTGCTGTTAATAGCTGTTTTGCCGCCCTGGCTGTTGGTCCGGCGGCGGCCGGAGGATCTGGGGTTGCGACCAGATGGCGATTCTCCGCACGCAAAACAACCCAACGGTCACGGGTTGCTAGATCCGGTTTGGACGGCGAATCAAGCTATTCGAACTCGCGCTTTTTGGCTGCTGCTATTCGGAACCAGCACATTATTTGTCGTGGGAGGGGCGGTCAATTTCTCCCTCGCCTCGCATCTGGAAGACAACGGGCTCTCGCAAAGTACGGCTGTCCTGGTGATCACAATTTGGGCCACGGTGGGGATAGCGGGCGGAATCCTGGGAGGCGAGATCCGCGATCGCTATCCGCTGCGCTATGCACTACCGATCAACTTGCTGTTTACCTCTATAGGGATCATTTGGTTGATCTTCGTCGAGAAC
>CAZZMQ010000055.1:4902-17501 GCA_964655365.1 uncultured Dehalococcoidia bacterium
GGCCTACGTTTTCGCGATCTGGCACGGAATGGCATTCGGCGTGCAATTGCCGCTCAATCAGATCTCGTTCCCTGACTACTTCGGACGTTGGGCAATCGGCACAATTCGTGGGATCACTGCGCCCGTACAGTTTGGACTCAACGCGGGTGGGCCTTTCGTGGCCGGCCTGATGTTCGATGTACGGGGCTCGTACGATCTAATTTTTGCAATTTTCGTCGGGTTACTACTGCTAGGTGCGGTGCTGATCTTTCTAGCGCGACCACCGGCACCGCCCACGGCCAACCTGGCAGACAAGCCTGCGGAGACACCCAACTGAAGGCCTCGATCGCGACACCATGGTGTCCGAGAGAGCGCCGTCTACTCGGGCTGGCGCAAAGCAGAATCCGGCGACGTTAGGTGCCGAAAGCTTTGTGGAAACTCTCAACTCAGCAGATCTGCTTACTAGAGACAGGTAGCGAACAAGTTCACCATCCGCTTCGGGCTCGCCACCCATCCGTTATTCCGCGCGTAACTGGGGCATCCACTGCAGGTGGTACCAACAGAAGTACGATTCAGATTCATAATTAAGTTGGCTCGCACTTTAACGAATTCAACGCAGTACGAGTAGCTGCGAACTAGGATTCGGTGATCGAGGCGTGGGTCTCACTAACCCGGATCGACCGAGGCACAATGGCGAATCATCCATCGACGAAGTCTCGCAAGCCCAAACTCACGTCGTGTGCAGCGCAAACTGGCTAAGCGCTACTCATTCGACATGATCACCGTGCCAGCGGCAGCGAACATGCCTCCGGGCCCATGCGAGATACTGGTGTGGATATCGTCGAGTTGCCTCTCCCCAGCAGTGCCGCGTAACTGGAAGACGGACTCCAATAAAGCAAACATGCCGTACATGCCGGTGTGGCAGTAACTGAGGCCGCCGCCATTGGTATTCATCGGCAACTCGCCGCCAGGCCCAGTCTTGTAAATTATCTTGCCGTCAGCGTCGGTCTTCGTGTCTGCTAGCCAGGGACCGACCTCACCCTTTTTTACGTAGCCGAGGTCTTCCAAGAACATCATCGGCGTAAACGAGAAGGCGTCATAGAACATGAGATGGTCCATGTCCTGTGGCCCGAGGCCAGCGAGGCGGAATGCCTCGCTGGAGGACATGACAGTGCTATCAGACGTCGTGAAGTCGCGCATTTGAGAGACACTACTGTGGGCAGTACTCTCGCCTGTGCCGAGGATATAGACGGGGTTGTTGGGAAAATCCCTGGCGCGTTCCTCGGAAACGAGCACAAGGGCTCCGCCGCCGTCGGCGACCAGGCAGCAGTCGAAGAGGTTGAATGGGTAGCAGATCATGCGCGAGTCGAGCACGTCTTGCGGCGTGATAGCGCCTGCCTCCTGCATGATTGCCATCGGGTTCATTAGCGCCCACTCGCGAGTGGCGGCCGGAATATGAGCCATTTGGTACTTGGTCGTGCCAAATTCGTGAAAGTGCCGCATGACGGGTATAGAGAAGGTAGAGGGCGCCCCGAGCGTGCCATAGGGGGCTTCAAACTGCGCACCATTCGATTGGCGACTCCCACCAAATCCGCTGTCGACACGAGATCGCCCACTTTCGCCGTGGGTAATCAAGGCAACGTCACAGTAACCTGCGCTGATCGCCGCGACGGCGTGCCTCACATGAATCATGAAGGAACAGCCACCGACGGAGGTGCCATCGACATAGCGGGGCACGATGCCCAGAAATTCGCTGATCTCATTTGGTGAGGCACCCGCAGTGAGGATTCCATCGACGTCGGAGAGCTGCAGCCCGGCATCATCGAGCGCGTTCTTCGCGGCCTGAGCATGCAAGCCGAGGCGGGACATATCAGGCTGCGTGCCGAGAATGTCAGTCTCGGCAGCGCCAACGATGGCAACTTTGTGGCGGAGGGCGTTAGCCATGATGGGCTCCTAGCTATTCGGTCTCTCGTGGTCCCTAGCTTGTAACCGTTAGACGAGGCGGAAGTGGGGCAAGGTGACTTCATCGCTGACGTCGTTGAAGACAACTTCGACATCGGCCATGACGGAGACGTTATCGGGGGTTGGCGCTTCATCCATGACGAGGTTCGTCATCAGACGGGGACCCTCATCGAGTTCAACGACGGCGATGACATAGGGGGTCCTGTCTTGGAAGCCGCGTGGGCCACGATGGTTAATCACGTAAGTCGCGATCTTGCCCTTCCCACTAGCCTCTTTCCATTCGATATCCCACGAGAAACACTTGCGGCAGAAGGGTCGTGGGTAAAAGTCATAGGAGTCGCAGACAGCGCAGTATGGGAGCATTAATTTGTGCGCCTTGGTGCCCTCCCAGAACGGTTCGGTATCGTGGGTCGCTTGGGGCAATGCGCCTTCGTAGTCGGCCATAGTGATTTCTCCTTCAAGACCCTCGGAGACTAGTGGAGGTGGTAACGACGGACAATCAGATCGGCTGGAGCACCTTCCGATAGCGCAACTCATGCAGGGTGTAACCGAGACCAGGTTCGTCTTGGGTCGCACCGTCCGGCCGCCAACCAAGCGCCTCATAGAAGCGCCGGGCGCGCTCGTTCGTATCGAGCACCCAGAGCGTCGCTTCCGCGTAGGGCCCGTCATGCAGGAACTGTTCCGCTTTGGTCATTAGCGCCTTTCCGATGCCACGGCCGACGACTTTGGACAGAAGATAGATGGCGAAGAGCTCGCCAACCTCGGAATCCTCGTTAGCTCTACTGCTGGGCAAGGTTGCTGTGCGCCGATGAAGCAAATCCGCTTGCAGATCGCCTTGCACTGCGGAGTTGATGGGGGCGCCACCGCTGTCGCGGGAGGGACCCGCCTGGGCAAAGCCAACAATTTCACTAGGCCTACCAAGGCTGTCTGAGGTGACCTCCGCGACCCAGACGCCAACTGTGCGTGGTTTGGTCAACAGCATGGATCGCCATGCCTCGGCCCGTTCATCGACGCTGAGCATGTCGAGGGCGCTGGTAGGGATAGCCTTGGCATAGGTCCAGCGCCAAGCGTCGACATGCACGCATGCGATGGCCCGGGCGTCAGAGGGGGAAGCCTGTCGGATGCTGTAGACCATATCCACATTTACTCGCGCGCAGAATAGTAGACCGTGGTAGATCGGAGGCTAGATTGCAGTCCTGAAGGGAAGTTCGTCATGGCGATTGAATACGTATTGCGTTCCCCCACCTTAGGCGCAACGTACACCCGAGAGCCCCGGGGTAAGAGGCTTGCAAGACGGAAGCGCCAAGTTCTGAATCAGGTTGGATATGCGATCACAGAATAGTCGCCCGTCGGCGAGAGTTGCATGCCGACCCTCTTCTCCGACCCATTAGAGGTGAAGGCGACAGCTATGGCGGTCGTCGAGTTGGTTGAGCGCCACATCAGCGCTTCCGTGGTCCCGTAACGCAGTCTGGTACTCACGACCAAACTGCTGACAACGATGGATCAGCTACCACTTGGGTAGATGTCCTTGGGTGAGGGCGCTGACCGTTTGAAGCGAGAATTCGACGCTCTCCATACGGCGTTATACCCACCTGGATTTTCTCTGGGGGTATGACACGTGTCTTGTTTCCGCCCATTGCCGGGTTTGGATGAATTGCACAATAATTTGCGGAGAATCGCGAGTGGGATGCGGCTACTTGCGGTCTATGTGGGCCAGCCCAGTGGAACACCCGCAGCCAGCGGTGCGACTCATGTGGCACGGCCTGCTGTGCAGGGGGTTTCATAGATCCGATCAGTAGTGGGAAAACTAGCGATCCAGCGCATCACGACGTGGATTGGGTCGGTTGGGGAACGATGCTCGATGAACGAGCGCCATCTCGGGCAGAACGCGAAAAAGCGTCAACCCGGTGCACTTGGTGACCTCGGGGAATTCCGCCTCGGTACAGATCTTCGTGGCCGTCCCCACCTCGTTTTCTTTCAATTCCATGGATGCGGTGATGTGGGGTACCCAATGAGCCGGGCGTTGGTGCCACTGAGGATATGCGCCCACGTCCATCGCCAGCACAATCGCGTCACGGTGGAGGGTAAGAAGCTCTTCCGTGGGGACAGGCGCGTAGAAGACGGGCCCCCAACGGCCGGGGAAGACGCCGACGCTGCGTAGCCGAATCTCTATTGGTGTCCGTGCATCAAGAAAAGAATCGATCTGGCCGGGCGCAATTGTCGCTTCGAGAACGTCGGAGACCCAGAGCGTTAGATGGGGAATATCTGTGTTGAGGACCGGCCGACTGAGTTCAGCGTCAGCGAGTTGTTGCCAGACGGCCCGAATCGCTTCATCAGTCGTGGCATCGAAGTGTAGTGCGAGGGCAAAGGTCACAGGGGTTCCAAGTCGATCTGCTCAGACGCTGACTGGTCGATCCTAAAAGGCAGCGGAATCAGTGCGCCCGTGGCTTCTAGTTCGGACAGCGTCTGCAGACCAACGGGCTTGTCGGCAATGATGCCAGCCGCCGTCAGTCGGTCAATCTTGGCTCGGTCAAGGCCAAGTATGCCACCAAGGATCTCTTCATTATGCTGGCCAAAGTCAGGGGCGACCGAGACGATACATGGGCCGGCGTCTGTTGCACGCCAGGCCCATCCGTGCGCGAGCCAGGTCGTGTGCTGCGGGTGGTTGACCTCCTCGTAGAAGCCGCGGGCAGCGAGTTGCTCGTCTTCGAACAGGTTCGCCATGTTGAGCACCGGACCACAGGGCACGCGCTCGGCACGACAAGCATCGAAGACACCTTCCTTCCTAAGCCCGGCAGTCCAGGTCGACAGGTATTTGTCCAGAGACTCACGATTATCCCAACGGTAGATCTGGTCAGAATAGGCCTCCTCTGCGGCCCAGTTGGGGTTACCCATGGCCCGCACGAGCCCATCCCATTCTTCATCCGTGCGCACGGCGATGGCGACCCATTCGTCCTCGCCTTGACAGCGATAGGCGTTGTGTGGCGCCATCCAGTCATGGCCGTTACCCCAGTGCGGCTGGAGGCGTTGATTCATGTTCCAGTCGAGGAAGGCTTCCCCGATCTGTGCGGTCATGACCTCACATTGCGAGAGGTCGATGTACTGACCCTTGCCCGTTTTGCGACGCTGGATCAGCGCCGTGATCGCGGCAGCTACCGCACCCAGACCCGCAATGGGATCTCCGTAGGAGATTCCGGTCTTAACTGGAATACCATCGTCGCCATAGCCGCTCAACGAGGTCATACCCGACATCTGCTCAATGATCGGGCCATAACCCATCGCGTTCACATCGGGCCCAGTCTTCCCGAAGCCAGCCATACCAATGACGATGATCTCCTCGTTTTGCGCACGGAGCCAATCATCGGTCAAGCCAAGTTTGACGGGTACATCAGTGCGAAAGTTTTCGATCACGATGTCGCTGACCGAGACGAGGCGACCGAAAATCTCCTTGCCCTCCGAATCGGCGAGGTCGAGGGCCACCGACTTCTTATTTCGGTTGTACTCGTGGAAGTAGTGAGCAGTGTTCCACCATTCCTCCCCAGGAGACATGGGCGGCGGAAGTAAGGTGCGAATGTTGTCCCATGCCTTGGGTGACTCAACTTTGATCACCTCGGCGCCGAGGTCGGCAAGCAGCATCGTGGCATAGGGCCCGGCCCACATCGCGGTCAGATCAGCGACGCGAATGCCTGCAAGGGGGAGCTTAGATGGCATCGAGTTCTCGCAGTCGAGGCAAGTCTTCCATCTGATAGCCAAGCTCGCCGTGTAAAATCTCTACGTTATGTTGACCAAGCTCGGGCGCGCGTCCGTTGAGCCAATCATGCTCAGAACCCCGCCAGAGACGTCCCGGGAACTTCAGCTTCCCAGCGCGGGGATGGTCGTCCTCAAGGAAGAAATCTCGGCTGTTGAGATGTTCCGATTCGATGAGGTCTTCCACAGTGGCGACAAAGCCGGCCGGAAATCGATATTGCAAGCCGAGTTGGTGCACCTGCTCACGGGTCTTGCCCGCAAACCAGCTGTACATGATCGCTTGCAACCCATCCTCGTTTTCCAAGCGCTGGGCCGGATCCGCAAACTTAGGTTGTTTCAGATCGGGAATAGCGAGGGCATCAGCCATACGATCGTAGTTACGTGGCAGGCAGCACAGGCCCGCGAAGCCGTCGATACATGGGTAGATCCCCCAAACGGCGCTGCTTTTATTGCCGCGGCGCGAGCTTTGCAGCCCCATGGAGGACTGCCCGGATGCGAACAACTCCAACATGGAGCTGTAGGTCTCACGCAATGCGAGATCAATGTGGCTCCCTTCACCGTTGACCTGCGCGCCATAGTAGGCGGCGAGACCAGCGCAGAAGGCATTCAATCCGGCTTGATAGGAGGGCTGTGATCCACCGTTCTTGAGAGGAGGCCGATCGGGTTCGCCGGTCAATGACATCTGGCCGCTGAGTGCGAAGACGGTCAGTTCGGTCCAGGGCAAGTCGGCCCAGGGACCATCCTGTCCAAAAGCGGATAGCGACAGCATGACCTGTTCCGGCATGCCGGTGCGCAAGACCTCTGCTCCGAGGCCGATAGATTCAAGATACCCCGGCGCGAACGATTCGATGATGAGATCAGCGCTGGCGGCGAGTTCGTGCAAGATCTGGCGACCGTCGGAGGTTTCAAGATTCAGTGTGATACCGCGCTTAGACGGATTAAGGTACAGGAAGAGGCCACTCGTCTCGTCGTGGGGATCGTCCTGAGGCCAAGGCCCGAAGGCGCGGGCTGGTTCGCCCCAGGGTGGCTCGACTTTGACTACGTCAGCGCCCAACGCAGACAGCCATTTACCCGCATAGGGACCGGCGATCCCTTGAGCAAGTTCGATTACGCGGACGCCCGCGAGTGGATAGTTCTCGACGGTAATGTCTCTGGACGGCGTTATCGGGGTGGAGAATACGGTCATGGGCGGCCTGGCTCGCAGAATCCAGCTCGTGGGGGCGCGGGCGCGAGTCTACACGCTGGAGCGCCTAGAGCGCGATGGGCCGGCCTCATCATGGGGCATCGCCCGGGACGGGTAGGCCGTCCACAGGCCCATCAGGGCTGACGCCATCGGACGAGGCCTTATGGCCGAGCTGGGTTTCCGGGACATAGTCTCGGGCGAGAAAAACGAAGATCAGCGCACCTACGATCATCGTCAGGCCCGAGAGGCGGAAAACAATGTCGAGCGTGAAGGATTCAGCTAACAACCCACCGACAACCGATCCCGTCAGCATGCCGATCGCCATGCCTGTATCGCGCAATCCCATCAGCCCCCCCATGCCGTAGACACGTCCCTTATCGACGATCATGGCAGAGACCGCCGGCCAGGCGACGCCTTCGGACAAACCCGTGATTACAAAGAGCACGGTCAAGGCCCAAACAGTGCCTGAATCAGGCACGAAGAAGCTGGCGATGTCCCCCCCGAACAACCCTATGCTCGCAAGTCGACCGCGATCGAAGCGCTCAGCAACGCGCCCGAAGCTAGGGGCGAGAAGTCCGCTGACCCAGGTTCGCAAACTCAACACGACACCGATCGTGACCGCCGTCGCACTCAGCCTTTCATCCATATAGACGGCGAGAAAGCCGAAGGCCGCGCCGAAGGCGACATTGCTGGCCCAGTTAAACACCATGATGCCGCCGATAATGCGATCAGCCAGGATTTGTCGAATTGAGACCGAGGCCGGTCGCACTCGCACACGGCATTCGCCGCTGTTCGTGGGCTGTCGAGGATGACCCGCAATCAGTGCGGGTTTAGTCGGCAGTACGAGGAAGACAACCAATGCAGTGCCGAAGAGGATAGCGGCCATCGTCCAAAATGCCGCATCGGCCCCGGCCACGTCGCGAATGATCCCGCCGATCAGCGGTCCCGCGCCGAAGCCAACGAAGTTGGCGACGTTGAAGGTGCCCATCCAGGTGCCTTCACGACCCTCGTCTGCCATCTCACCGATGTAGGCCATCGCGATTGGGAAGACTGCAGCCGTGCCAAAGCCAGCGATGAAGCGCGCAGCGATGATCTCTTCGAAACCTTCGGCGGTCGCGTAGCCAACCGCGGAGATTCCGTAGACAAGAAACCCGATCACAATAAACGGCCGCCGACCCCAATTGTCAGAGAGACGACCTAGGAATAGCGTCGACATCCCCTGAGAAACGGCAAAGGCGGAGAATGAGAGGCCAAGCCAAGCCCCCGTTGCGCCGAGATCCTTCGCCACCAGTGGCAGGATCGGGCTGACCATGCCAATCCCAAGCGTGGAGGAGAAAACACTGAGTGCGAGAACGATAAACGCGCGATTGCGCATCATTAGACAGTAGGTCGCAACACGGCGAGTCGCTGTGTATCGATCGACTTTCACAACGCTGGTAGAACATGAGGGAGGGAACGGGCAAGGAGCGTGCGCGTGGCTCAACCGGCGACGAAAGCAGCGGGGCCCGAGCGCTTTCTCGACGGAGTGCGCATCGTGGAACTAACGAACTTCGTGGCCGGTCCGTTCGCGGGTCGCATCTTGGCCGATCTCGGCGCCGACGTAGTCAAACTGGAACTCCCGCGTGGCGACTCCGCGCGACGGTCGGGACCCTTCGCACACGAACGCCCCCATCGCGAAGGGGCGACTGTATTCCTGCAATACAACCGCAACAAACGTGGCCTATGCGTCAACCTACTTACACGGGCCGGCCGTCGAGTCCTGCACTCATTGCTAGACGATGCGGATGTATGGCTTAACGATCTGACGCCGGCCGAGCAGGATCTTTTTGAACTGAGATCCAGTTCGGTTATCGAGGGCCATCCGAAACTCATTGTGGGCAGTGTGGCACCATACGGACAGTCGGGACCGGCCGCGGATCTTCCATCTACACCGCTGACGCGGATGCATAGCGCGGGCACAGCGCACACTTTGGTGCGCGGCTTAGGGGCAGACCTGGGCCGACCAATTGTGACTGGAGGTTATGTCAATGAAGCCGACGGTGGTATGGCCTGCGCAGTGGGGATCCTCAGTGCCCTGATCGCGCGTGGCGAACATGAATTGGGCCAGGGCCAGATCGTAGAAGTCTCGGTCCAAGAAGCTATATCCGCGTTAGATCGGGTTGACCTTTCAATTGCGCACAACGACCAAGCGCTCAGCCATCGCAGCATGGGTAGCGGCTTCGGCGGACGCTGGGAATGCGCCGATGGTCATCTGGTAGCGGCGATGCCGCAGGCGCATCAGTGGGCGGGACTAGTCAAGACGATGGGCAACCCGAACTGGGCCTACGACGAGGACGGGAAATTGCTGGACCGGGCCGAGCACGGGGCTACATTGAACGAGAAAATGCAGGAGTGGTCAGCAACCCGGACGCGGGAGGAGATCTACCATGCGGCGCAAGCAAACAGCACGCCAGTCGGTGCCGTATTTCGACCGTCCGAGGTGCTGATGTCGAAGCAGGAGGAGGCACGGGACTTCTTCGCAACTAGCAATCATGTTTGGGCTGGCGAACTCCCCTACACGCAGATCTCCGCACTGTTTTCCGGGACGAAAGCACCAGCATCAGGCGTCGCCCCATTACTGGGTGAAGCGAATCGCGAGCTATTATCGGGACGGCTGGGCGGCTGGGCGGCAACGACTGCACGGCGGGCGGGAGTAGCCTGATGGCGGGACCGCTAAGCGGGCGGCGGATCATCGACTTCACCTGGGCCTGGGCCGGTCCCTACGGCGCGATGCAGCTTGCGCTCCTCGGTGCGGAAGTGATCAAGATCGAAAGCACAACGCGGATCGATCACAGCCGCCAGCGCTCGTTGGCGGCTGGTTCGTTTGGCGGGGGACTCAATCAGGCCCCAATGTTCAATGAACTCAACCTCAACAAACGATCCATGACGCTAAATCTCAAGAGTGATGAGGCGAAATCTATTGTGCGCGATCTGGCGCGCATCAGCGACGGTGCCATCGACAACTTCCGCCCCGGCACACTTGACCGTCTCGAGCTGGGCTATGAGGCCCTAAACGCGGAGCGCCCAAACTTCGTCATGGTATCGGCCAGCGCTCTGGGCGCGAATGGCCCGGAACGAAACTACGTGGGTTACGCGCCCACCTTTGCGGCCCTGGCAGGTTTGTCCTATCTGACTGGCCAGCCCGACGGGCCTCCGGCACAGATGGGCGGGTCGATCGATCTACGCGCGGGCACCGCCGCGGCACTGGCGATGCTAGCCGCTCTCTACCACCGCGATCGAACCGGACGGGGCCAATTCGTCGACACATCGGCGCGCGAAGCGATCGCGATGCACATGGGCGAGCAGTTCCTGGCAGTGGCAATGACAGGAGGGGACCCAGCACGGGCGGGAAATGAGCATACTTCCTATGCACCTCATGATGTCTATCAGTGCGGCTCGAATGAGGAACCGGAATGGGTGGCGATCGCCTGTCGCAACGACAGCGAATGGGCAAATTTCTGCACTGCAACTGGCCTGACTCAGCTATCCATTGACGATCGCTTCCGAACCGGGCTGAGACGCTGGAAGCATCGAGCGGAGCTAAATCGGTCGGTGGAATCGTGGACACGTGAGCGCTCGGCACGGGCGGCCGCGGAGACACTACTAAACGCCGGTGTCCCAGCCAGCCCGACACTGAGCGGGAGCGCCCTCTATGACGACCCACACTTCAAGGCACGTCTCAATAGCGTGCAAATCTCGCCACCTGAGATGGATGAGCGCCAAGTGCTTGCCCCACCGTGGCGACTCTCGCTGACCCCAGCCACCATCGACGGTCCCGCACCGACGTTAGGTCAACACACCCGGCAGGTGCTGGCAGAACTTTTAGGCTACGACTCTTCGAAGATAGATACGCTCGAATCGGCCGGGGTCCTAGAGTGACGCTCCAGGAGGTTGGTACCAGGGGTTGCCGCTGTGTGGGTTGAGTCCCCACAATTAGAGTGAAGATGTTTCCGACTAGGAGCCAAGGAGAGTGTCATGCGGAACGTTTCGCCGTCATCTGACCTAAGTCGAGCATTGATCTTGGCGGCGTTCGCCAGCGTCCTGCTGCTGGGTATGGTGGTCCTGACAACTCCGGGCGTTTCCGCACAAGACTTGGTCACGCCCGTGACGGATACGCCCGTCTATATCGACAGTGATGTCGGCGACGGGGGGCTCAGCGGTGCTGGCGCGTCGGATTGGGCTCCGTTCGCGGTCATGTTGGCCCCTTTCCTGGTCCTGTTCGCAGGTCTGATGTGGCTGACCTTTGGAATCGACCGCTCACGGGGCGACGAATAACAAAGCCCACCGACCGCCACGCTTACAAAGCCCGGCCTATAGCCCGGGCTTTGCCGTGGAATGAGCTCTCCGGATCGGTTGCTTTCACAGTCAGCCCGATTGCAGAAGAACAAGCGCCGAGCAATTCTGCCACTGACTGTGAAAGTCTGACGCTCTGGATGGCAGGCCTCGCCGAAGTACCGTTACCTCGTGAACGGGGGCGCGCTTCATCACCCTGTAAAAGAGCGGAGCGGCTACCGGCATCATAGCGTGAGTGGAAATACCTCGTCGGATCTGGCTGTAACGACACATGAAAGCCGTGACACGTTCGACTTTTTAAACCCATTCCTACGAGGTGATAAGCACATGCGATCCGATTGCCGAGGCGTGCCAGCTGGATCACAATATGCCGCTAATCGGCGAGAGCGAACCACCGAAGCCCAACGGCACCGGGTGGGAGTCACGAATGCTGCGCTAGGCTAAAACGCGATTGGGAGTCAGGTTGCGATGGCGACTCCAACTAATGCAGAGCTTGCGAGGCAGGTCTTCCTGGCCTGCAAAACACGCGGGTTGACTCTAGGTACATGCGAAACAGACACGGGTGGGATGATCGGTTCGCTGATCACGGACCTTCCAGGCTGCAGTGCGGTTTTCATTGGCGGTATCACGCCCTATCACAACGCGCCCAAGCAGGCGCTGGCTGGACTCGATCTGGCTCTGCTAAGGGCGCACGGTTCCGTCAGTGAGGCCGCGGCGCTCGCCCTGGCGCATGGCACCCGCTCGGCACTGGGCGTAGATATCGCAGTCTCCGAAACAGGGATCACGGGACCGACAGGCGGCAACACCGAGCGGCCGATCGGGGTGGTCTGGATCGCGGTCGTGGGGCCAGGTGATCAAGAGGTAGTGGAGCGCCGAACATGGGACTCGGATCGGGTGGGGAATAAGGCGCTGACTACGCAGCGATCTCTAGCGATGGTGCTAGAAGCGGTGGAGTCATTCGTGTCCTAACTAGCGGAAACACGGGCGGTCGCCCCCACGGGGTGACGGCGGCCACGGGGCAGCGTAAGGTTCGAGTATGCCGTTCGTGCACGTAAACGAGCTCGACCTCTACTACGAGGAGAACGGGGCTCGCGACGCACCGGCGCTTATCCTTGCCCATGGGGCTGGTGGTAACCATCTGGTCTGGTGGCAGCAAGTGCCAGTCCTGGCTGAGTGTTATCGGGTCGTGACGTTCGACCATCGCGCCTTTGGCTTCTCCAAGGATGTTCCAGGCGGACCAGGGAGGCGTGCTTTCTCGCTGGACCTACACGCGCTCTTAGCGCATCTCGGCATCGAACATTTCGCGATGGTGGCGCACTCCATGGCCGGACGCACAGCGACCCCATTCGCCTGGCAGTTTCCCGGCCGCATTCAGGCCTTGGTATTATCAGGAACC
>CAZZMQ010000056.1:0-5505 GCA_964655365.1 uncultured Dehalococcoidia bacterium
GCCGCCGACAGTGCCGTCGTCGAAACCGCGCCGTTTCTCCTGCTGGAGCATCTTGCGCAACGTCGTTGCCGGATCGTCCGTGGGAGGCGCGTTGCGGGCCCGCGCGGAGGACATCAGGGAGCGTGCTCGATCGCAGCTCCGAGCGCGGCCGGACCCGTATGAACGCCGATCACCGGGCTGCAGCGATGAATCGTGACGGGCACGCCCGGAAGGGCATCGCGGACGCGTTGCGCCAGCGTCTCCGCCTCGTCCGGAGTGGTGCCGTGGAGGATGCCGATGCGCTTGGGGTTGGGGGTGCGCACGGTCAATTCGAAGAGCCGCTCGACGGCCTTCTGGCGCGTCCGGGGTCGCTCGATGCCCTCGATCTCGCCGTTGGCGAGCTCAAGCACCGGCTTCGTCCGCAACAGCGTGCCGAGGAAGGCGCGGGCCCGGCCGATCCGGCCACCCTTCTCCAGGTACTCGAGCGTGTCGACGAAGAGCAGCACGCGCGACCGGTTCGCCGCTCCCTTCGCCGCGGCGGCGACCGTCTCCAGATCCGAGCCGGCCGCGACCGCCTCGGCCGCGGAGAGGGCGGCGAAGCCCAGTCCCAACGACGCCTGGTCACTGTCGATCACCGTGACCGGCGGCGCCTGCGGGTTCGTCTCGGAGAGAAGACGGGCTGCGGTCTGTGCCGCGTTGATCGTGCCCGACAGCTTGCCGCCTACATGGATCGAGACGATCGCTTCCGTGTCCGCGCCCAAGCTCTCGTAGGTGCTGCGGAAGTCCTCGACGCCGGGTTGCGAGGTGCGGGGAAGCACCGCGCTGCCCTCCAGGCGGCCGTAAAACTCCTCCTTGCCCAGGCCGCCACCGTCGCGGTAGACCTCGGCGCCGAAATGGATGTTCAGGGGCACGACGACGATGTCATAACGCTCGACATCGGCCGGGTCGAGGTCGGAGGTCGAGTCGGTCACGATGCGGATCGTCATGGCACCCGCGCGTCGAAATTACGCAAAAATGATATGGCGCGTACGCCCATGACGGCCACGATGCCGACGTGGATGCATCCTACTCCAGCGAGACGAGGAACGGGTAGTGGGGCTGTCCGCCTATGACAAGCTCCAGCTCGACGGGCGAATCCAGCGCGTCGAGTCGCGCCTGGACCGCGCGTTCGATCTGGTCCTCGTCCTCTGCGCCTTCTCCGACGTAGACGGAGAGCAACTCCGCGGCGCCGCGGCCAGCTGCCGTCCAGTGCGCCAGCAACCGGCCGACCAACGCCTCAAGCGCCGCTTCCGGGGTCTCCGCGCCCGCAACGATCTCCTTGCCGAGCATCGCGAACGGCTGTCCCTCGCTCAGAGCAACCGGCTGTTCGATGGCGCGCGCCGCATGGGCACCGCTCCGGTGAGCAGCGAACCGGCCGCATCCGTCATCCGTGCGCCGACTTCTTCGGCCGGGGCGGCGTGGTCCCAGACGGAGAGCGACGCGACTGCCGCCTGTTGGCTGTTGGTTGGGACGACGTGCAGACGCACGTCGGTGCCGTCGGCTGCCTGAATCTCGGCGGCCTGTCGCGCCGCAGCGATCACGTTCGTGTCGTTGGGCAGAACAAGCACATCATGACCGCCGGAGCGTGTCGCGGCGGCGAGGATCTCGGCCGCGCTGGGATTGTGAGTGGCGCCGCCGTCAACGATCTCTGCGCCCAGCTGGCGGAACAGCCGCGCGGCGCCCTCACCGGAGGTGACGGCCACGGCGGTTACAGCAACGCTGGAGCCGGCCGGACGCATGAGGTCCGCGTGGCGGGCGTCCATGTCGTCGGTCGACTGCTTATCGATCTGTCCGAAGCCGCGTCCCGTATTGAAGGCGGCCTCCGGGTCGGCGGTGTGGAGGTGGACGCGGACCAGACGCTCGTCGCCGGCCACCACCAGCGAGTCGCCGATCTTGTCGAGGGCGGCGCGGACGGTTTCGAGATCGATCGCCTCGCCGCTGAGCACGAACTCAGTGCAGAACCCGTAACGCTCGTGGCTGTGCTGACCCGGAGCCGCGCCGGCCAACCACTCGTCGCGGATGCGCCCGAAGTCCTCCGCCGGAAGGACGTGCTCCCGCCCGATCAGGCCCTGGTGAAGGCCCTGCAGGACGACGGCCAGTCCCTGCGCTCCCGAATCGACGACACCGGCTTGCGCCAGCAGGGGCATCTGCTCGGGTGTACGCGCGACGGCGGCCTCGGCGCGAGCGACCGCGCCCGCCAGTGCGGCGTCGACGGGATACGCGTGGGGATTCGGTCCGCAGTCGGCGGCGGCCCGCGCCACGGAGAGGATGGTGCCCTCGTGGGGTTCCTCGATGGCCGCGTAGGCGCTCTCCGAGCCCCGTGCGAGCGCTTCCGTGAGGAGCTCCGTGGGTGCGGCCCTCTTCCCGTCTACCGCGCGGGCGAAACCGCGCATCCACTGCGAGAGGATCACGCCGGAGTTGCCCCGCGCGCCCAGCAGTGCCCCGTGTGCGCCCGCTATCAGCACCTCTCGTACGGTGGCATCGGCCCCCAAAGCGTTCATTTCCGCCACGCTAGAGTGCAGCGTGAAGGCCATGTTGGATCCGGTGTCGCCGTCGGGAACTGGGAAGACGTTGACCGCATCGATTGCTGTGGCATTGCGCGAGAGCCAGTTGGCCGCGGTCGTTAGACCGCGGCGTAGCAGCGGTGCGCTCAGTACTGTGACGGGCGTTTCTTCGGCGGGTTCGCTCGCTTGGTCGGGACTAGCCATGTTGGTATTATCCACTGGTGTCTGTTACGGCGCTGTTTCGCGGGTCCCGGACCCGATCCCGGAGAGGTAACCGCCATGGCTTCCGGTCGATGCGACGTTTGCGAGAAAACGACCACCTTTGGTCGCAATATTCGACATAAGCACTCTGGACGCTGGAAGCGTAAGGCACCCAAGACCTCGCGCAAATTCAAGCCCAACGTTCACAAGAAGCGTATGGAGGTCGACGGCAAGGTAGTGCGGGTCAACATCTGCACCTCGTGTCTGCGCACGCAACTCAAACGGTTGGTCGCTTAGGCTCTTGCGAGAATGACTGACGATCCGCGAACCCGTCCGACGCGGGGCCGGTTTCGGTCGAATCTGGTGGTCTGACCACTCGGGATCGTTTTTAGCTGGGAATCGCCGCGCGCAGGCGCTTCATGGCGTCCGCCACCGACTCGCGCTTGTTGAATACTGCCGATCCGGCAACTACTAGGTCCGCACCTGCCTCGGCTACCGATGCGATTGTCTGCTCGTTCACGCCACCGTCAACCTCCAGCACCGCTTTGCTCCCCAAGGAGTCGAGCGATTTACGCAGCTTCCGGATCCGTCCCAGTGCTGACTCAATGAACTTTTGGCCGCCCCAGCCGGGGTTGACGCTCATGATCTGAACTTGATCGACCTCCCCTAACAAGGGATCGAGCGAACCGAGCCCTGTGGCTGGGTTCAAGGTGATGCCCGTACGCCCGCCCGCGGCGCGGACGTCAGCCAGGACCTTGTGTAGGTGTGGCGCGGTCTCGACGTGCACGATGATCGTCTCCACGCCTGCCTCGACCAGTTCCACGACATGGATCTCGGGGTTGGCTACCATCAGGTGCGCTTCAAGTGGCAGCGACGTTACCCTGCGTACTGCCTTAATTACGTCCAATCCGAACGTGATGGGTGGCACGTAATGCCCGTCCATCACATCCAGACTAATTGAGTCGGCGCCGGCCTGCTCGGCGTCCCGTACTTGTTCACCCAGTCGGGCGAAGTCGGCCGAGAGAATCGATGGCGCAATCTTGAGTGTGCGAGTCACTATGCATCGCCTTCGCGTCCGTCGACGCTGATCCGAATTCGGTTGCGTGCTTCGGCGATTGCTGACCTGACCCGCTTTGGGGCTGTTCCTCCAGGTACGTCGCGCGCGGCCAGCGCTTGTTCGACGGTCATGCCGACAGCATCTTTTTCAAACATCCGGTGCTGAGCTTTCAACTCTGCCAGCGTTAGGTCCGTCAGTGCCTTGCCCTCCCTCTCACATTGTTGGACCAGCGCGCCCACAGCATGATGGGCCTCGCGAAACGGTAGGCCTTTGCGGGTCAGGTAGTCGGCGTAGTCGGTGGCTAGGATGAAACGGTCGGATACGACCGCCTCGCGCGCGCGGTCAGCGTGGACCGTGAGGGTGGTGATCGCACCCGTCAGTACGGAGAGCGTACTGATTAGGGTTTCGACTGAGTCGAACAACGCAGGCTTATCCTCCTGTAGGTCGCGGTTGTAGGCCAACGGCAGGCCCTTGAGCATGGTTAGCAGCCCGATCAGATTCCCGAGGACACGCCCCGTGCGCCCGCGCGCGAGTTCCGCGATGTCCGGGTTCTTTTTCTGCGGCATGATCGACGAGCCCGTCGAGTAGCGTTCGGAGAACTCGATAAAACTGAACTCCGCGCTGGCCCAGAGGATCAGATCCTCGCATAGTCGCGAGATGTGCGTCATGCAGAGCGCCGCTCCCGACGCATATTCCAGTATGTAGTCGCGGTCAGCTACGGCGTCGATGCTGTTCTTCGAGATCTGACCAAAGCCCAGCTCCTTAGAAACTGACTCCCGGCTCAGCGGATAGGCGGCTCCCGCCAATGCCGCGCTGCCCAGCGGCATCACATCGGTCCGTTCGAAGGCATCAACGAAGCGTTCCGCGTCACGATCGAGCATTTCGAAGTAGGCCAGTAGCGCGTGCGCGAAGAGGATCGGTTGGGCACGCTGCAAGTGGGTGTAACCCGGCATAACAACTTCGATGTTGCGATCAGCGAGGTCGATGAGCGCCAGCTGTAGGCCGCGGATTACAGCGACGCTTTGCACGATCGCGTCGCGCACGAACATCCGACTGTCCAGAGCCACCTGGTCATTTCGCGAGCGCGCCGTGTGCAGTTTGCCAGCCACCTGCTCGCCGATCAGGTCTGTCAGCCGTGCCTCGACGTTCATGTGGATGTCTTCGAGTTCGGGGCGCAGCGGGAATGTGCCCGCTGCAATCTCTTTCTCAATCTGCTCGAGGCCCTCAAGGATTTTGGCGACGTCGTCCGCGGGAATGATCTTCTGCTGCCCCAGCATTCGTGCGTGGGCGCGTGACCCGGCGATGTCATGTCGTGAAATTAGCAGGTCTGTTTGTAACGACGCGGTGTAGCTACGCACTAGCTCGTCGGGAGCCTCCGTGAAGCGGCCGCCCCAAATCTGGGACGTAGCGTCGTCAGAGTCGGCGTCGTTTGTATCCGTGGGTTCTGTGGGTTCCGCCACCGTGGAGCCGTTCATGTTGGCGTCCCTGTCGCTTGGTGCGGTGACTCGGAGCCCCTGCCCCGAACGCTGCCCAAGCCCAGAGCTCAGAGCAGTCCGGCCTCCGTCAGCAGATCGCTAATCGTGCCGGCGTCGATGTCGCTTGCGCGCAATGTGATGATTGGTGGAATCAGCTCGTTCGCGGGAATGGCCCCGTAGCGGCGCATCCCGATCGCGACAAGGAGGCGTTGTACGCTCCCCTCGTCAAGACCGTCTTCCGCACCATCCG
>CAZZMQ010000056.1:5515-12509 GCA_964655365.1 uncultured Dehalococcoidia bacterium
CATCCGACAAGGCCTGCTCGAATAGCGCCCGAGCGTCTGCGGAGAGCCTTAGGTTCACTTCTAGAATGTGTTGGTTAGGTCGGTCGATCGCGAAGTCGGCGGAGTCGAAGCCCCCGAACGATGGCGCCGGGCCTTCGTAGCTAATTTCGATCGCGGGCGGTGTCCCACCAGTCTGGGTCGTCATCGACTCACTCGCTGACGGTTCCGGCGCTCACTTGCAGAGGCCCGCCGGGCTGTTTGAGCAGCTGTGCTTCCGCTTGCACCCGCACGGGCAGCCCCCAAATGTGAATGAACCCCAACGCGGCTGTCTGATCGTAAATGTCGCCTTCATCATATGTGGCGAGTGAGAGCTGGTACAGGCTGTGCGGACTCTGGCGGCCTACCACCGTCGCGTTGCCCTTATATAGGCGGATGCGGACTACACCGCTGACGTGACGTTGCATCGAGTGGGTGAACGCGGCTAGGTCCTGGTGATGGGAAGTGAACCAGAGCCCGTCGTAGATAAGATCGGCGTAGTCTTGCATCAGGCGGTGCTTGAGCCGCAGCTGCTGCTTGCTCAACGTAAGGCTTTCGAGCGCCCGGTGCGCCTCCATCAGCACGACCGCAGCCGGCGCCTCATACGTCTCGCGAGACTTGATTCCCACCAGCCGGTTTTCGACCATGTCGATCCGACCGACGCCGTTCTGGCCGGCAAGCTCGTGCATGCGAAGAATCAGATCGACTGGCTCCATCCGCTCTCCGTCCAAAGAGACGGGTACGCCTCGTTCGAAGCGGATATCGACATAGGTCGGATCGTCCGGCGCATCCTCGATCGCCAAAGTCCATTCCCAGACATTTTCCTTCGGCTCGGCCCACGGATCCTCAAGTTCACCAGCCTCGATCGATCGGCCCCAGAGGTTCTCGTCGACCGAGTATTGCTTGTCCTCGCTGACTGTGATCGGAATCTTGTGCGCACGCGCGAAGACGATCTCCGATGCGCGCGTCGTCAACTCCCATTCGCGCACAGGTGCCAGGATTTCCAGATCCGGGGCGAGCGCTCCCACCGACACGTCGAAGCGGACCTGGTCATTGCCTTTGCCGGTGCAGCCGTGTGCGATCGCCGTCGCGCCCTCTTCGCGCGCGACATCGACAAGCAGCTTAGCTATTAACGGTCGGGCCAATGCGGTCGCCAGCGGATAGCGTCCTTCGTATAGTGCGCCGGCCATTAACGCGGGGAAAATGAACGAGCGCGCGAAGACATCTTTTGCGTTGCTGATAACAAGGCGTTCGGCACCCGCCGCCAATGCACGCTCTTCCAGGCCGGGTTCGCGGTCGGCGAACCCGACATCGACGTAGAGGCAGATCACCTCCCAGCCACGCTCCACTAGCCAGCGGGTCACGACGGACGTGTCGAGTCCCCCGCTGTAGGCGAGTACGACCCGCTTCCTTTGTTTGCGTTTCGGCACGAGTAGCTCCTTCGGCCGATGCTAGTCGCCGACTGTGGCGACTGCGGTCAGCGATGCGTCCAAAATCTCAACCGCACGGTCTAGGTCCTCTTCGGTCACGGTCAACGGGGGCATCAACCGCACCCGGTTGGGACGGACGTTATTGCAGAGCAGGCCGCGCTCGCGTGCCGCTCCGGCTACATCGGCAGCGATGTCGGTCTTTAGTTCGAGTGCGACGAGTAAGCCCTGGCCACGCACGTCACCCACCTCCGGGTGGGATTCTTCCAGGGAGCGCAGCTTACGCTGCAAGTAGTCGCCCTTCTCGGAGACCTGGTCGGGAATAGCCTCGTCGACAATGGTGCGCATCACGGCGAGTGCGACGGCGGTGGCGAACGGCTGGCCACCGAATGTCGTGCCGTGATCGCCAGGCTCAAAGACAGAGGCTTTTTCGTTGGCCATGATGGCCGCGACCGGAATGCCGCCACCTAATCCCTTGGCCAGCGTCATGATGTCGGGCTTGAAGTCGAAGTGTTGGAAGCCGAACATTTTGCCGGTGCGTCCGATCCCAGTTTGGATCTCGTCTAAGAAGAGCAGCACGTTTTTCTCGTCGCAGAGCGCGCGCACGGCGGGCAGGTAGTCGTCATCTGGCACATTGACGCCGCCCTCACCCTGCACGGGCTCGAGCATGATCGCGCAGGTCTGGTCGGTGATCGCACCGCGCAGCGCGTCGATGTCGTTGTAGGGGACGTAGACGAAGCCGCCGGGCAGCGGCCCAAAGGGATCCATGTAGCGGGGGTTGCCCGTTGCCGTCACGGTCGTGAGGGTGCGGCCGTGGAAGGCGTTCTCGGCTGTGATGATCTCAGAGGATCCGTGGCGCTGGTCGCGGCCCCATTTGCGGGCCAGCTTGATGGCGCCTTCGTTGGCTTCGGCACCGCTGTTGCAGAAGAACGTGCTGCTCAGTCCGCTTTGCTCGACGAGCAGCTCTGCCAGTTCGATCTGAGGGACCGTATAGAAGATGTTGGAGACATGGATCAACTGTTCCGACTGCTCTTGGATCGCCTGCAGCATGACGGGATTGGCGTGTCCGAGCGCGTCGGTAGAGATGCCCGCGATGAAGTCTAGGTATTCGTTACCTTCGTCGTCCCATACCTTCGTACCGTCCCCACGGACCAGGGTCAGCGGTATGCGGGCGCCCGTGCGCATGAAGACGGCGGCTTCTCGTTCCGCAATGCTGGCCATACGTCCTCCTCTGGACAAGGGGGCAGATGTGCGCCCTTCAAAGAGACCCCTTCAGCGGGAACAATGTGACCGGCATGCTGGTCGGTCACTGATCAGCTTGGTCCAAGGGCCTCGCCGCTTTATTGCGCGTTGAGTGCTGCCTGGAGACGCCGAAGAGCGTCCTCCAGCAACTCCAGTTGCTTACCATATTCGGCGAATTCTGAGAGGGCAAACAGTCGTTGTGCTTCGGTGAACGCGTCGTTTGCTTCCTCTACGAGTGCGACGATATCGGCATCGCCGGGGTCGATGACAGGTGCGGCGGCGGCATCGCTCGCGGGTACCTCATCAGCGACGCCCGGTTCGTCGCCCGTTGTAGCGTCAACTGCCTCACCCGCCGATACCTGCGATTCGGTCTCGTCTCCCAGGAGCGTACCTGTCAGGCCGGTGGGATTGGCCAGTCCGAGAGCTACACGCGATGCTTCTTGCAGCGTTTCCTCCAGTGCGATGCGGTTGCCGTTGACGACGACTACCGCTTGCAGTAGGGGGAATGACGCCGTCTCCGCCTGGATGAAGATCGATTCCACATAGACGTACGAATTTCCCACGGGCAAAAACAGTAAATTGCCGCGGATTAGGTCGGAGCCTTGTTGTCCTAGTAGTGTGAACTGTCTACTGACGGCCACATCCGAGTCTATTCGGGCCTCGATCTGCGCGGGTCCGTCCACCAGTGGACTTGCCGGGAAGCGAAGGGCGAAGAGCTTGCCGTAATTCTCGCCGTCGCTCCGGCCTGAGAGCCAGGCGATCGCATTCAGCCGGTTGCGCGGGGTGAAAGGCTGGATCAGTAGGAATTCTGGCTCTGGCTCATCGGGTAGCCGTAGAGTGACATAATATGGTTCCACCGGAACTGATGCCTCACGCAGCAACTCGGTTGGGATTGACCAGACGTCTTCACGGTTGAACAACGTGCGTGGCGAGGTGATGTGGTAGGTCAGATAGGTCTCGGCTTGCACCGTGAAGAGGTCTTGGGGATAGCGCCAGTGAGGGCGTAGATCTGCAGGGAAGTCTGTTTCGGGCTTGAATAGGTCGGGGAAGATTTTCTGCCAGACCTGAATGATTGGGTCTGTTTCATCCACGATGTAGAGGTCGACGGTACCGTCGTACGCGTCGATGACAGCCTTGACCGAGTTGCGCACATAGTTGCTGCCCGCCGGGATTCCGATCGTTCCGCCAGTTAGAGGCTGGGAGTATGGAAAACGATCCGTTGAGGTGTACGCATCCTGGATCCAGTACAAACCACCGTCGCCGCCTACGACGATGTATGGATCTTCATCGAGCTGTAGGAATGGTGCCAGCTCATTTAAACGATCTTGGATGTTCCGGCGAAAAACGATTTTGCTATCGGAGGTTACGGATCCTGAGACAAGGATATTGAAGTCCTGGAACTGAAGCGCGAAGGCGGCGCGTCTAAACATGTTTCCCAGTGAAATGCCGCCGCTGCCGTCGTAACGGTTGGTTGATTCCCCGCCTGTTCCGATCGGGAAATCGAACTCCTCCGCCTGCGAGTTCACGATAACGTAGGGGTCCGGCACCTCACCGAAGTAGACCCGCGGCTGTGAGATCTCCCCGATCTCCGAAATCTCGGGGTCGAGCGCATTTAATTCGGGCGGGATGTTGGAGACGAAGAAGTTGGGTCGCCCGGAAACGGACACCTCGTCGACCGGTGTCATGGTTACGCCGAAGCCGTGCGTGAATTGCAGCCGCCGGTTGACCCATCCTTGCTGATCCTCGCGTAAGTTTGATTGCGATAGCTCTCGCACCGAGAGGAAGACTTGACGGGTTTCACCGTTGATCTCGTACCGATCGACATCGACATCGGGGAAGACGTACAACTGACGCAGAGTCTGAATATTGTTCAGCGTGTCTCGCAGCGGGCGATGATCCCACAGTCGCACGTTCCGCAGGACCTCAGGGTTGGCCTCGATGTCATCAACCGTCGCTTGGCTCTCAGCGGGAAACTCGCGTTCGTCTATCCCGTCTAGCGCGAAAGCGAAGCGCGTCGCTTCGATATTGCGGGCGATGAACTCCCGTTCTCGGTCCAGCTCGTTTGGATCCACCTGCAGGCGTTGCACAATGGCGGGGTAGATTGCCGTCCCGCCGATGCTGGCTACGATCAGCAGGGCCATCGCGCCGCCGGGGTATCGAAGTCGGCGATGGAAGGGCCAGGAGAGGAATGCGGCCGCGGTTAGGCTGCCGACGATCATCATTAGGATTAGCGCGCCACTGCGCGCATTGACGTCTGTGTAGGTAGCGCCGAACACCACCCCGTTGTTGCTCACCACCAGTTCGAAACGGGCCAGCCAATAGCCCCAGACGAACATCGCGATCACAGAGACGACTAAGAGTGCGATGTGTATTCGTGCCTCGCGTGAGGCGGCAGCGTCGCCGTTGTGCAGGGCGTAGCGGAATCCGTAGACACCGATGCTGGAAAGCAGAGCTAGAATCGCGACTCCCGTCGCCCAGCCCTTGATGAACTGCAGTGGTTCCAGTTGGAACACATAGAAGCCGATATCCTTGTCGAACTCGTGGTCGCGCACGCCAAAGGGTTGTGTGTGGATGAACTGCAGAATCTCTTCCCAATGGCCGACGGCGACCGAGGCGAAGATGATGCCGAGGAAGATCGAGGCAGCGAATCCACCCCATAGGGCTCCCCGACGCACTGACTCCACGCTTAGCTCACGGAACGGACTAGCCTCACTGCCGCGCGTCTCTAGCGGCACGCGCCAGGCTAGAATTACGTTGAAGAAGATGAAGACGAAGGCGATTCCGAAGGCCGCGAAGAACAGCCAGACTTGCGTTCCAATCCGCGTGTTGAATACTCCGCGGTAGCCAATTTCATCGAACCAGAGTCGGTCGACGAATAGGCCCACAGCGATGTTAAGCAAGATGAAGAACACGAGGATCGAGACGAAGACGACCAGGATCTTTGGCCACCATCGTCGTCCCGGTGGTTGACGTGCCTCGGACATTTCGAACGGTGGCGGCCGGTCTTCGCCGCCGCCGGTGAGGTCGCGTAAAAGGTCGGGGGGAGGGGGGCCGAGGTTGCCGGAACGCCCTTCTTCGGACGGAGGTACACCGAACGGAGGGCGCTCGCGCTCCGATTCATTACCGTCCGGATGTTGGGTGCGCTGCAGGCGCAACCTCCCGAGGGGGAGCTCAGGCCAGCGCGGAGCGGTGAGGGATGTCCAGATTCGTATCATACAACCACGGTTCCGCCCTGCCCCGCGAGCGCGGCTGGGATCGCTCCTGCGGCACTGCCGTCCACAATGCGCGCTCCTGTGCCGCGTCTCGCTGCGGCAAGGCAAGCCTCCACTTTGGGCAGCATGCCACCGGATAGTGTGCCATCCGCCCGCAGCTGCGCGATATCACTACAGGTCATGGACGGTACTAGTGAATTCGCAGCGTTGAGGATACCCGGCACGTTGGTCAGGAAGATTAGGTTAGCGGCTCTGATCGCCGTTGCGATCGCCCCCGCCGCCGTATCAGCGTTGATATTAAGGATCTCGGCTTGGTCGGTACGTAGTCCGATCGGTGCGACGACCGGTAGTAGGCCCTGCTCGAGCAGGCTATTCAGCGTCGATGGGTCACAAACCGGCGCGTCACCCACGAAGCCGAGTCCGCGGTCATTCTGCGGCGAAGTTAGCATTGCGCCGTCGATCCCGCTGAGGCCGACTGCCGGCGCACCGAGTTGGGTGAGTTGTTGCACCAACTGTTTGTTGACGACACCACAGAGTACCCCTACCACGACGTCACGAGACTCGGTCGTTGTCTCTCGTAAGCCTTCCATGAATCTGGTCGCGACATTGAGGCGTGTTAGCCAGTCGGAAACGATGGCACCACCGCCATGGACGATCACGACAGGCTGGCCTGCCGTGCAAAGAGCGGCACAGTCGGCCAGGGATGTGTCGTGTGTGCCTAGCGTGCTGCCGCCAAGCTTGATCACGATCGGCGCCGTGTTGGTGGTCGATCCTTGGTCTGCCATCTGCGAAGCGTACGGCATGAGCGCGGTCTGGGTGAGAAGTACTGCCTGGAACTGGTTCAGGTCACGTAATCCGTGTTGAATCGGACATATTCCTCTGTCAGGTCACAGCCCCAAGCGGTGGCGGAGTTATTCCCGGCTCCCAGGTCCAGCCGCATGGAGACCCGGTCGCCGTCCGCCGCCTGTTTGATCACCTCGTCTGTGACCCCCATCGTCGCGCCGGCGTCCGCCACCTGCGTCTCACCTATCCACAGGCGCACTAGGTTCTGATCGAACGGCGCGCCGGAGGATCCAGCCGCCATGGGGACGCGGCACC
>CAZZMQ010000056.1:12519-17229 GCA_964655365.1 uncultured Dehalococcoidia bacterium
GGTCATTTCGATCAGCTTGTTCGCGCCCTCGCCGTCCGCCGCCAGCATTTGGGCGAGTTTTTGTAGTACCTCCAACAGCGCTCCTTCGAACGCTGTTACCGCCGCAGTGTCAGAACCATCGATTATCGGTCCGCCCGCCGCTCCGTTTGCCAGTAGCAGCGTGGAGTCGTTCGTCGAGGTGTCTCCGTCGATTGTGACCATGTTCAAGGAGCGATCAACGGCTCCGCGTAAGCCAGATCTGAGGACCTCCGGCGCGATGGGTGCGTCTGTGGTGATGAAGGCCAGCATTGTTGCCATATTGGGGTGGATCATCCCAGCGCCTTTGCAACAACCGCCGATTTGGTAGGTCACCCCGCCGTTCTCAAAGCTGCTGACCGCTTCTTTGACATGGGTGTCGGTTGTTGTGATTGCGATTGCGAAGTCACCACCCCCCTTGGCGCTCAGTTCTAGCTCGGCGACGCCATCGCGGATCTGATCCATTGGCAGGCGGTGACCTATGATCCCCGTGCTGTTGACGAAGATCTCGTTCGATTTTAGGCTCAACCGCTCGGCCGTCACCTTGGCCATCGCTTCTGCATCGGCCAGCCCTTGCGCGCCCGTCGCGCAGTTTGCATTGCCGGCGTTGATCACCACCGCCCGGATCCTTCCGTCGGCCACGTGGCGCATCGACAGCTGGAGCGGGGCGGCCTTGAAGGCGTTGGTTGTGAAGACGGCGGCAGCGGCGGCAGGTTCGTCCGAGACCAGGACACAGACATCCGGATTTCCCGATTCCTTGATCCCGGTCGCTATGCCGCCGGCGCGATATCCCTTGGCCTGCGTCAACGCGCCGATCGTCTTCGCCTGCGGATCGACTGTTTTCATGGATCACTCGCTGTCATTGATATCGGGTGCATTGATAAATGCGGCCGAGCGTTCGGAGCGGGCTAAGGGTAAAGGCCGATTCTGCTTAACCCGGAACTCTCGTCTAGGCCCTGTATGAGATTGAGGCATTGCACCGCTGCCCCTGCTGCGCCTTTGACGAGGTTATCGATACAGGAGATCACCGATACCTGTCCCGTCATTGAATCGACGTTGGGATGGACCAGACAGGCGTTACTGCCCAAGGTTTGTTTGGTGCTAGGTGGGGCCTCTGTCACATGGACGAAGGGGTGGTTCGCATAGAACTGGCGGTAGCGGGTATTGAGCATCTCGCGTGCCTCGTTTGGGGTGTCTGGCAGAACCCCTTTGCGTAGCGACGGGTAGCACGTTGAGAGAATGCCACGCACCATTGGGATCAGATGTGGCACAAAGGTCACATCCAGCCCATCGGCGTTGGGCGAGAGTTCGCCCAGCTCCTGCGAAATCTCGGGCTGGTGACGATGTCCGGCCAAGCCGTACGCACTCACGCTCTCGTCTACCTCCGAGAAGTGTGAGTTTAGTTTGAGCGCGCGACCTGCCCCGGAGATTCCTGATTTCGCGTCGATGATCGCGCTATCCAACCAGCCTGCTTCCGCCAGCGGCGCTAGGCCCAGGATCGATGCCGTTGGGTAGCAGCCCGGTACCGCCACCAGGTGCGACTCGCGGATCGCGTCCCGATGCAGTTCTGGCAGTCCGTATGTCGCCTCGGGAATCAGTTCTGGGTGGGGGTGCTCACCGTACCAGTGTTCGTAGCTCTTCGAGTCGTGCAGACGGAAGTCCGCACTGCAGTCGATCACGGGGGTGCCGGCCTCAATGTGGGGTGCCAGTGTCTCAGCGGCGGCGGCGTGGGGTAGGGCCGAAAGTACGATGTCGAGGTCGCCGGCGAGCTCGTGCGAGATGGGCAAATCAACCGCCCAGAGGTGGGGGAACACCTCAGGCAAGCGTTTGCCTGCCTGCGAACGGCCGGTTACCGACGCGATCTGAACCGCAGGATGCCCGGCCAATAAACGGACGAGTTCGGCTCCCACGTATCCAGTGACGTTGATGATGCCAGCGCGAATTACGGCATGCTCCTTTCTGCATTTCTGCAGGAGGCGTGCATCATACCGCGCGCGGCCAGCCGTTGATGTGGCACTCTGCCTCGTATCTGTCTTAGCTCCGCGCGGCGTGACGGCGCGATTGTTTGGCTGCCTGTCGTGCAGGGGCGGGTTTGCCCGTAGCCCCATCGGGCCCACCGCGCTCGGCGAAGAACGCCGACGGACAGGAGTCGGCCAGTACGCAGAGATCGCATGTTGGAATGGGTGCTTTACAGACGCGACGCCCGTGGCGGATCACTGTGACGTGGTAATCGTAGTACAACTCGGCGTCCATCTGACCCTCAAGTAGATTGTGCGCATAGACGGCGTTTACCTTCGCGTGCAGCAGTCCTAGCCGCTTCGATACTCGTTCAACGTGAGTATCGACAGGTAGCGCCGGTCGGCCCAGTGAAAACAGCATCACGCAGGCCGCGGTCTTCGGTCCGACGCCGGGTAGGCTGATCAGCCATTCCTTCGCCTCCGGCATCGGCTTCGTGCGCAGCGGAGAGGCGTCCCATTCGTCACCCAGTCGATCGCGTAGTTCCGGCAGCAGCGCTTGCACACGAGGTGCCTTGGTCTTGGCCAGGCCGCCTACCCGGATCGCATCTTCCACCTCCTTAGCCTCTGCGGTGATCACCGCATCCCAGTTGGGGAAGCGAGCCAGGAGTTGCTGATAGGCGCGCCCCGAGTTTGTATCCGCTGTGTGCTGCGAGAGCAGTGTCAGCACCAGCTCGCCGACTGGATCTTCGTGTGGCCGCCACTCTGGCAGTGGGGCTTCCGCCACCAACCGATCGACGATCTCCGGTGCGCTAATCCTTGGCTTGAACCTTCCGATGCCGACGTCGGGAGGGCGCCGACGGCGCTTTCTTGCCTTCTTCGCAGGGCTGGAGCTGCGCACGATCACAGTATCTTCGTCGACAGTTTGAGCAGCGGCCAGCGGTTCAACTCACTGTCGTAGGATGCGTCGCCGCGCATCACGCGGAAGAAGGCGTGCCAAAAGTAATCGATGCGTTTGCTTACGGCCAAGGCAAGCGCGGGCCAGGCTGTCACGCAACGGTAATAGAGGCGCGAGATTGCGCGCGCGGCGTCGAGCTCTGGCTGAATCGCATCGTTGACGGCGCTCTGGTAGGAGGCAGCGGCACTTCCTGTCGCCCGGTCTATGGCTCGCGCAGCTAAGGCTCCCGAGTGAACCGCGTACGCGATTCCCTCGGCGGTGAACTCGTCCGCCAGCCCTGCTGCGTCGCCCAGGGCCAGGACTGGACCGCGCGCGATCGTCTCGTGTCTGCTGCGTCGATAGCGGATCGGGTGCCCCACCGCCGTTGTCACGGTAGTGCCGGGGAGTCCCAGCCGCTCGACGTAGCGCTGGCTCAACTGCTTGATCTTGTTTCCATGTCCTGGTGACAGCACCACGCCCACCGATAGCCTGCCCCGCTTCGGAAAGACCCAGCCGTAGCCCCAAGGCCGATAGCCTACGTCGACATTGGCCGATCCGGTCCAGCGCTGTAATGATGTCGCGGGCGCGGATATTTCCAGCTCGTAGGCCGCGCTGCGCCGGATCCCGCCGCCTAGCTTAGCCCAGCGCGCGATGGGGCCGGTGGATCCGTCGGCTGCCAGCAGATAGGGCGCTTCGTAGCTACCGGTCTCGGTTTTGACGTGCGCCAATGTCGAGTCCAGTTCCAGTGCAAGCACCGGGCTGCTCTGCTGGATTTCGGCTCCAGCTTCCTCAGCGCCTGCCAGCAAGCGCTGGTCGAAGCGGTCTCGCATCACCGTGTATGCGAATGGCTGCGCGGACTGTTTGATGAAGCGACGCTTGCCGAAGTGCGTTATCTCAATTGAGCGAATCTCGTCTTCGATCAAATCATCCAATGGCAGGTCGATGTGCCGCATCGTTCGCAGAGGTACCCCGCCACCGCAGGCTTTATAGCGTGGGTGATGTGCTTTCTCCAACAGCAGTGTGTGCGCCCCGGCAAGCGCCAGTCGACGCGCTGCCGTGCTGCCAGCTGGTCCCCCACCAACGACGATGGCGTCGAAGCGTTCGGCTTTGGGCTGTGTAGCAGTCATGGCTTCAGCCTACCGTGTGCCAAGTTGCCCGCCTCGCTACTCTCCCTGTGTAATGCCCCAGCGTTTACTCGCCCTTATCCCCCACCCGGACGACGAGTCCTACGCCATGGCGGACCTGCTCGCCCGCAGTGCCACATGTGGCGTTGAGGTGCAGGTCGTTGCAGCGACTCGCGGTGAGCGCGGGCGCGACTATACCCATGGTGGCGGGATCTCGCCGCCCAGTGTAGTCGCCGCGGTTCGCACCGCGGAGCTCGACAATTCGTGTGCCTTACTCGGTCTCCCGCCGGCGATCCACCTCGACTGGCCGGACGGGGGCCTCCGCGCGATGCCTGGGGCGCAAGCCGTTGCCGACATTGTCGATATCCTTCGGGACTTCGACCCCGATGTCATCGTTAGCCTCGATCGGGATGGCGCCTACGGTCACTTGGATCACGTGGCATTGTGGGAATACACTCGGCTGGCGCTCGCCTCCCTTATGACGAACGCGCCCGAACGCCGCCGGCGCTGGCTGGCGGCCATATTCCCGCGCGATCTTTTTCTCTCGCAGTGGCGTTGCATGACCGCTGGTACCGATGCGGCCAGTGTTAGCGACGAGGCGCCCGATCTCGGTAGCGAGGTGGCGGCGGTGGATCTCCGACTCGCGGTAGAAGACCCCGGGCGAAAGCGCGCGTCCATC
>CAZZMQ010000057.1:0-9071 GCA_964655365.1 uncultured Dehalococcoidia bacterium
ATTCAACGGTCGTGTCGCGGAATCCGCCGACGATCCGAACGTCATCTTCGAGCCACCGACGATGGTTTGCCTCGAGATCACCCGGGCCAATCACATTTTTCTACATGGCTTCGGGATAGGCACTAACCGTCCCCGGCCATCGTTTTGCTAGGGTGCCACGGCCCTTTTGATCGCGAGTCAGGGCTATCCCGTAGCGGTGGAGACCCCGCTATTAGGGATACTGATGGGCCCTGTGCCGGGTGGTGCGATTGGTGGCGGTTGATTCTGGCCGGTCAGTGCTGCGGGGATGATCTTGGACGAGATTTCTTCGCGGGCCTCTCTGAGTAAGAGGTTAGCTTCGGGACTGAGATAGTCCTGAGCGGCATAGACAGGCCAAGTTTGACGATCGATGTCGTGGTGAGCGGTTGAATCGGTTCCGGCCCAACCCGGAGTTGGACGCGCAGTTGATCGGATGCTGCCAGAAGGAATCTCGCATGGTTGACGGACTGGCCCAGCGCTTGCTGACCTTGCCGCGGGTGCGCTCGCAGGCACTGCCGGCACTGCATGAACTGCACGAGCTGTGCGGTTATCTGAATTTGGATGGGCTTGCGGAGATCGGGCGCTGGTTACACATCCCGAATTCGGAGCTGTACGCGATTGCGTCGTCGTACACGGAGTTCGAGATGACACCACCGGCAGCGGATGCCATTGCTGTCTGTCGTGGATTGAGTTGCCGGATTGCTGGCGCCGACGCACTGGTGGCTGAGCTGCGCGCTCAAGGTGAGATGGTCGTGGAGCACGAGTGCTTTTTTACTTGCGCAGTGGCTCCGGTCATCAAGACGACGGCCGGCTTGCGCGGTCGGGTTGGGGCCGCCTGATGGAGCGCGTACTGGTTCGGGCCGGTTCGATGGGGCGCGCGGTCGGTGCGGCCGACGTGATCGCAATGCTGCGTGGTGTCCGCGAGACCGAGGTAGTTGAGGCGGGTAGCGATGGGGCGTCTTGGCTGGCACCGACATTGGCTGACGCCGACGGCAATGTGCAGCCCACGGATGATGATCCGCTCGGGGCGCTGGCACGCCTACACCGCGGGGAGAGCCACGCTGCGCTGGAAGCCTACTTTAACTCGCAGACACGACGCTTGATGAATCGAGCTGGGCGGATCGACCCAACTATGTTGGCAGAGGCGCGGGCGGAAGGCGCCTACGAGGGGTTGGCGACCGTTCTGGAGATGAGTGCTGCGGAGGTTCTCGCGATGGTTGGGCAGTCGGGTTTGCGGGGGCGAGGTGGCGCGTTCTTTCCTGTCCAGCTCAAGTGGCAGGCGGCGATGGGGGCCGTGTCCGGCAACGGGCAGCCGCTACTAGTAGTCAACGCGGAAGAGGGGGAACCTGGTGTCTTCAACAATCGACTGCTGATGGAATCGGACCCGCAGCGGTTGGGCGAAGGGTTGGCGAGCGCCTGTCACGCACTAACTGTGGAGCGGGTTTACATCTACATCAACGGACAGGCACAGCTTTCGGCCGAGCGTGTGGCACAGGCGGTTGCGGCTGCGCAGGAGGATGGGTTGATCGGCGATCTTGAGATCGAGATTCTGCGAGGGGCTGGCGGATATGTATGCGGCGAGGAGACGGTCATTCTGGAGAGCATCGAGGGGAAGCGTGCCGTGCCGAGGTTGCGGCCGCCGTACCCGACTGAGCGTGGGTTGTTCGGGCGACCAACCGTCATTCACAACGTAGAGACGTTGTGCAATTTGCCAGATCTGTTTCGTTTTGGGGTCGACTGGTTCCGTGAAGTTGGAACCGAAGAAGCGCCGGGAACCAAACTGATCTCGCTGAGCGGTGCTCTCGAGAGACCGGGCTTGATCGAAATGCCGATGGGCACAGCGATCGGCGAGATCTTAGCGGTGAGTGGGGGTGGGCGCAGAGTGCAGGGGGTCGTCGTTGGTGGGCCTTCGGGCGGTTTGCTGCCGGCGAGCAAGTTCGAAATAGAGATCGGACCCGGATCGCTCGATCCGGGGGGAGCGGCGTTGGGCTCAGGAGGGATGGTGGGCTTTGATGAGCGCTTCCCGGCACCGGATGTGCTCGAGGTGGAGGCGATGTATAACGCACGTGAGTCGTGCGGGAAATGCACTCCTTGCCGCGAAGGTGGTGAGCGTTTAGTCGACGCGTTGCGAAGGTTGCGAGACGGCGATTCGTCGGCGCGGGGCGACATCGATGAGTTGGTGACGGTGATGCGGGCGGCGTCCCTCTGTGGACTGGGGCAGATGGCGGTTTCGCCGGTCACGAGTGCTTTGCAAGACTTCGCACGAGAAGTGGGTCCCCAATCATGACGATCGGCACACAACCGAGCATGCTCCGGGTCACCGTCGACGGAAAGGCCGTCGAGTTGCCCCCCGGCGCGTCACTACTGGATGCGGTACAGGTAGCTGGTGTCGCGTTGCCGCATCTCTGTAAGGATGCGGATGGACCGGCGCTGGGTGCGTGCCGGACGTGTCTGGTACAGGTTGAGGGTATGCGAGGCATGCCTGCCTCGTGTTACACACCCGTCGTCGACGGGATGGTGGTGGGCACGCAGGGGCCAGATGTGGTGGCAGTGCGCAAAGGTGTGTTGGAACTGACGCTTGCGATGCAGGATGACGGTGTGACACAGGGTGCCAGCGAGATTGCGCAGGTGGCGCTGGAACACGGGATTGAATCAGGTCGTTGGCAAGGCCGCGTGAACGCGCACGTGGATGAGAGCAACCACTTCTACCGCTTCGATGCGGCCCAATGCATCCTTTGCGGGCGCTGCGTGTCGGCCTGTTCGGATCTACAGCATATTGGTGCGATTGGGATCGTGGGCACGGGTGGCTCGGCGCGGATTGCGGCCTTCGGCGATGACCCGTTGGGTGAGTCGAGCTGCACGTCGTGTGGGTCCTGTGTAGCGGCCTGTCCGACAGATGCGTTGGAGGCGAAACGCGAGAGCGACGCAATGCGAGAGGTGTCGACGGTTTGCCCCTACTGCGGCGTTGGCTGCGGAATCAAACTAGGTGTGGATGGCGACCAACAATTGATCAGTGTCGATGACGACCCAGATAATCGGTCATCGATGGGCCTGTTGTGCGTGAAGGGCCGCTATGGCACGTCCTTCGTGAACCACCCCGATCGGCTGAAGACACCGCTGATCCGCCGCGCGGGTGAGCTGCAGCCTGCGACATGGGACGAGGCACTTGACCTGGTAGCCGACAAGTTCATCGAACATCGCGGCCGCTTTGGAGCCTTCTCCAGCGCCAAGGCGACGAACGAGGACAATTATTTGATCCAGAAGTTCGTGCGGTTGCTGATGGGTACGAACAATATCGATCACTGCACGCGACTTTGCCACTCGCCTTCGGTTGAAGCGATGTTGGCCCAGCTGGGTAGTGGAGCGACGTCGAATTCCTACACGGACTACGAGGATGCGGGTTGTGTATTTATCGTGGGTTCGGATACGTCGTCGAATCATCCAGTGATCGCGAGCCGGATCCGGCGTGCCGTCAAGGAGCAGGGTGTGCAGTTGATCGTGCTCAATCCGAAACGGATTGAGATGTGTGATCAGACGGATCTCTGGCTGCGTCAGTATCCCGGTACGGACGTGGCGGTGCTGAACGGAATGGCGAATGTGATCCTGAGGGAGCGATTGGAGGATGCGAACTTTATTGAGTCGCGTACGGAGGAGTTCACGGTTTGGCGAGCTTCTGTGGAGAAGTACACCCCGGAGTACGTCGAGGAATTGTCTGGGGTGCCTGCAGATTTGCTGCGACAGGCAGCGCGGTTGTATGCAAACCCTGGCCGGGGTGGGTCGTGTTTGGTGTGGGGGATGGGCGTTACGCAGCATACGAACGGCTTAGGAAACGCCACTGCGCTGCTCAACTTGGCCTTGCTGACAGGGCAGGTAGGGCGCGAGGGGAACGGGGTTTCGCCACTGCGCGGGCAAAACAACGTGCAGGGCGCTGGTGATTCTGGCTGCATCCCCGACGCGCTGCCCGGCTATCAGCGCTACACGGATGATGTTCTGGATCGCTTCAGCGACGCTTGGGGCGGTGTCTTGCCGAGCGACGAAGGGCTACGGGCGACGGACATGGTGGAGTCCATAGCGCAAGGCGTAGTGCGCTGTATGTATGTGGTCGGCGAAAATCCGGCGCTGACAGATCCCAATCTGGCGCACGCCAACGAACTGCTGGCCGAGCTGGAGTTCTTGGTCGTGCAGGACATCTTTCTGCACGAGACGGCGGAATTGGCCGATGTGGTGTTGCCGGCTGCGTCATTCGCGGAGAAGGAAGGCACCTTCACGAACAGCGAGCGACGTGTGCAGCGCGTGCGGCAGGCGATTTCACCGCTGGGAGAGAGCCAGCCTGACTGGCAGATTGTGCAGGCGATTGCGCTGCGTGTGGCGGCACGGCTTGGCGTTGAGCCGAAGGGGTTCGATCACGCAGACGCAGCATCTGTCTTTGACGAGATGTCGTCGCTAACACCCATCCTGGGTGGTCTTTCTCATGCACGGCTGGACCGAGAAGGAGGGATTCAGTGGCCTTGTCCCACGTCGGACCATCCGGGCACGGAGCGGCTGTATCAGGACGAGTTCCCGCGCGGTCTGGGCAAGTTCATACCGGTGGACCAGGTGGCTCCGGCAGAGGAACAGCCTGACGAACGCTACCCATTCATTCTTAATACTGGGCGTGTGCTCTACCACTGGCACGGTGGGACGATGACACGACGCGTTGCAGGGCTGGAGGCTTCGTTCCCAGAGTTGCGGATTGCGTTGCATCCGACTGACGCAGCGCGCTTGGAGGTGGCTGATGGTGAGACTGAGCTGGTGGCGAGTCGGCGCGGCCGTTTGGAGGGAGTCGCCTTCTTGACGAATGACGTGATGGTAGGGTCGATCTTCATGCCGTTTGTGCGGCTCAAGGAGAGCGCAGCGAACTGGCTGACTAACAATGTCTACGACGAGACGTCGCGTATCCCCGAATTCAAGGTGTGCGCGGTAAGTGTGGAGCGTGCGGGCGAGCCCCAGGAATGGCGGCACAATGATGGGTCGCGCAGGCGTGGCAAGCACAAGCAGTATTGGTAGGTCTTCGCATAGACACGGTCATAGACGCTCGGCATGACCGGAGCGAGCGTCGAAGGCTACAACAAGGGGGATCCCAGATTCCTTGCAAGCCTGCCCGATCGCGGCGGCGCCGTCCAGATCTCGTGTCGCGCTACTGACGACGACGGCGAAGTGGGTGTTGTCAGGCACGCCTTTGCGTCCGCCGTTTCGATCGGACAGAACGCGGGCTACGATCTGAGGTGTGATAAGGCTGTCCGCGAGATTGCTTTTGAGTAAGGCTCGTATGCGTTCAGGCCGGTGGACGGTGGAGTCGTCTATGGTGTGACCGAGTACGCCGACGCCGACGACGGCGATTACAAGCGAAGCGCCCAGCGGCAGAACGGGCTCGTGATCTGCGGGGGCCTTGAAGGAGCGCCCGGCGGCTCCATCGGCCTCTACACCACCGAAATCGACGATGTCCATAGTGAGCGCCGCGCGGGGCCAATCGGGCTCGACTCCCCGGACGCGATTTCGCTCCGCGCGACCAGAGCCGACGACAATGGCAGATTTTTCTTGTATCCAGGCATGTTCAATAGCGGTGGCACGAGAAGCAGGCGATTCGGCAAAGGCGACGGGTAAGTCCGCGGCCTCTGCGGGAATGGTGAACTTAGTGGTTGTGGTGAGGACGGAGATTTTTGGGGTGCTTGTCATTGTCGCCGGGCAGATGGGTAGTTCGGCGCGCTCAGCGGCAAGAGCGAAGAGGATCGTGGTCTTGCCACCCCCGCCGACCGTAGCAATTAGCGCATCCATGGTGGGATCGATATCGAGCGCTTCGTGCAATGGCTGATCGGTCATATGCCCCCTAAGCGTGAGCCGAGGCCAATCGTGCCACAGAGTGAACGTCGCACAGTATTTAGACTGGCACTATGAGTGATCCAGCTGAGCCGTTCAGCATGGCCATTTTGGCGGGTGGATTTGGCACCCGCATGGGTGGCGACAAGGCGTCGGCCGTTTTCGTTGGCAAGCCGTTGTTGCATTGGGTATCGGAGATAGTAGCACCGCTGGGGAACGAGCTACTGGTCAGCCAACGCATCGATCAGTCGTTGCCGATCCATCCGACGATCAGTTGGCGTAAGGTTTTCGATCGGCGTGTTGATGCAGGCCCGCTCGCCGGGATTGAGGCACTCTTACTGGCGGCGAAGCACGATCTCGTTTTGGTCGTGGCGACCGATCTGCCGCTGGTGCGCCCCGAACTGCTGCGATTTATTGCTGGTGCCTGTGCCCGTGTCGATGCGGCGATGCCGTTGCTGCGTGGGGTAGCGCAGCCTCTGATAGCCGCGTATCGGCGCTCGGCTTTGCCTGTGATTCAAGGGCAGCTTGATGCGGGCGATGGGAGGGTTCGCTACATCATGCCGAAGCTCAACGGGCGACATTTGGCCGAAGATGAACTGACGATCTACGACCCGTCCCAGGAGTCGTTCACGAACGTGAATCGACCTGAGGATCTAGTGAGGGTCGCCAGGATCCTAGAAGGGCGTCGCAGCGGTGCTAGCCAGTAATAATGAGACGCAGCGTCGTAGGCGTGTCCAGACCGGTTAGGTTGCTTTAGGTCCACATGGTAGGTTCCTGACCGGAGTCGAAGAGGTGGCCGAGTACCGTGCACAGCGTGGTATCGATACGAACTATGCGGTTCGGGATTTGCTGATGGTTTATACCAATGAGGCGGACACCGCCTCCGAGTTCGAATCCCCAAGTGCATTTGGAGGGTTCGAAGGGTCCGTGAATCAAAACCAGACCCTCTCGGAGCTGCGATCCAACGCGATGCCGGGATGTCGTTTGAATTGAATTCGATGCAGCGCTTCTGACTTCTGATCTAGATCTGTCGTTACCTTGGAGCTGGCGGGATTATGTGCGTTGCGTCGGATTAGGTACAGAACGACGTTCGGTCGCCGGTTTGGCACCGTCGACGTCGCCACAGGTCCGATCTGGATCCATTGGGGGGCCGGAGATGATCCTGCTACAGGCGGGTCCTCGGTCCGCCCGAGCGGCATCAGAACAAGCACTGAGACCCGAGGTGGACCTAGGAAGGCTCGCCGTTGTGGCGAGCCACTTAACGTCGCTGATAACCCCGCTAGTATGTGGAGTCGACGTGGCATGGGCAGAGGGGAGACACCGTGCTAGAAACCGATCCCGCTTTGCGTGAGGAATATCGCGAGGCTTGGGAGAGTTGGCAGAAGCAGCTTGTGAGCCTACACGATGTCTTCCTTGGGGGGGCGTCACTGGACGCGCCACGACTCAAGGGTCTGCTGAACCGTGAGGCGCGGGCCAAGCAACGCTATGATGCAGCGCGACTACGCCTGCTTGGGCTTGCCGAGACTGGCCCACGGGTTGCCCTCGGTGATGGATTCGTACGGGCCCCGGGACCGCCGAAATCACCGCACTAAGCCTCGTGAGTCACCGGACTCCTGGCGAAATTGACCGTCCCGAATAGCGGCTCATACACTGGACTTCTCTCTGGGACGCGTATTTAGAGGTTGCGGCGGAGGGTTGGCAAGTGGACGAGTTTGGGGTGGATCTCGAAGAGATCGCCCGTACAGTCGAGCGCGCAAAGGTGATGGATATTCAGTTTGATCAGCTGGGAGAGTCCCTACTGATCGATTTTCGGGCGGTGGGGACAGACCGGCCGCTCGCCGTGATTTTGCCGAAAGCCTCTTCGCGTCGAGAGCGAATGCGCTCGGTCAAGGCGCTGCGGCCAGACGCACCGATACCCGAGCGGATCGCCGGCTTTAGCTGGCCGCGGCACTTTGCCGCGTTGCGCGACGCGGGAGTGCTTCAGCGGATTGTGGAGAGAATTCAAGCGACCGGATTTGAGCCGGACGATGTGCTGCGAGAGGCGCTGTTGGAGCTGGCAGAGCATGAGATAGCCCTGCGGCGCGACTCGGTCCGCGGTAGCGATGGTTTCCAGACGATTTGGGAAAAACCGACGTGAACGGTCGGAACGATTGGCGACGATGACGTGAGAGAACCCGCTATCGATCTGCGCAGCGATACCGTGACCTTACCGACGCAGGCGATGCGCGATGCTATTGCCACCGCGGAAGTGGGGGATGACGTTTACGGCGAGGATCCGAGCATCAATGCGCTCGAGCAGACCGCTGCGGCCAAGTTGGGCAAAGAGGCGGCCGTCTACGTGCCGAGCGGGACGATGGCGAACTTGATTGCGCTGATGACGCACTGCAAGCCTGGTGATCAGGTGATCCTGGGTGATCAAGCGCACATTGCCCGTGTGGAGGGTGGCGGCTTCTCGCGGGTCGCCGGTTTGTTTCCTGCGATTTTGCCAAATGATGTAGACGGCGGTTTCGATCCGGAACTGGTGCGCAGGACGATTCAGTCTGCACATCGAGCGGCACCGCACACGGCGTTAGTCGCTCTGGAAAATACACACAACTTTTGTGGTGGTCGGGTGGTGCCGCAGAAGCGAATTGATGCGATCGCGGCAACGGCGCACGAATTTGGGATCCGCACTCACATGGATGGTGCACGGATCTTTAACGCAGAGGTCGCATCGGGGGTGCCGGCTGCGGAGATTGCGAAATTGATGGACTCGGTCACCTTTTGCTTGTCGAAGGGCCTCTCTTGTCCCGTGGGGTCGGTCATCTGTTCCGATGTGGAATTCATCGAGCGAGCGCGTCGTAATCGGAAGTTTGTCGGTGGGTCAATGCGACAGGCAGGCGTAGTTGCAGTCGCCGGAGTGGTGGCATTGGAGACGATGATCGATCGGCTGGGTGATGACCACGCCAATGCCAAACGGCTTGCGCGCGGACTGGCCGAGTTAGGGTGGGCGGTGGAGGTGGAGTCGGTGGAGACGAACATTGTGGTGGCTGAGGTCGCCGATGCCCGCGGCTTGGCCAGGCAGTTGGCTCAGGGAGGTGTGCTGATCACGGTCTTATCGGACTCCTTAGCGCGATTCGTGACCCACTACGGGATCGAACTGGCCGAGCTCGACGAGGCGCTCGTGCCCGGCGCCAAGACGATCCACGGCAAGCTGG
>CAZZMQ010000057.1:9081-17022 GCA_964655365.1 uncultured Dehalococcoidia bacterium
CGTCCCCGGCTTCGGCGCGGGCACGGGGCTGTACGAGATCGACGAGGCGCTGTCTCGGATCGAGGCGACAGTCAAGGTTTCTGCTTGATGCGCTCCTCACGACTGAAGGAGCCAGCGACGATTGGCCTGATGTTGGTCGCAATGCTGATGCTGGTCGTGGCGGCCTGCGGTAATGGGGCTAACTTTCCGGAACCGGGCAATCCGGTTAGCAGCACCCCTTGGCCTGACTACGAATTGCTCAGTTATGACATAACAGATCAACGAGATGTGAATTTGGGCACCGTCGATATGGAAGTGCGGCGCGTGGGCGGTGGTTATGAGATGCGGCTGTTGTTCCTGTTGCCGGAGACCGAGGTGCGCGATGAGATCTTCGTGACGGTGGATGCCGTGACGTTGTTGCCGCTGCGCTATTCCCGGTTGGCGCAGGATCCCGATAACCGGATCGCGGCTTCCGGCACGTATCACGACGGTGATGACGGTCCGATGCTGGATTCATCGGTGACAGACAACGGTGATAAGAAATCAAAACTGGTCGACTTGAGCCCATTCTCGTTCGATACGGATTCTTCGGCTTGGCTCTGGCGTAGCATCGCGTTCGAAGAGGGTGCTGAACTGACCTATAGTTCCGTCAACGTGTTGCGACAGCGCACTCAACTCGTCCGGTTGGAGGTGATGGGGCAGGATGTGGTTTGGGCGCCGGCAGGACAGTTCCTCTCGTGGCAACTAGAGCTGCGACCGGGCCTGGATCGGCAGAATGCATGGTACGAGGTGGCGCCGCCGCATCGGTTGATTCGTTGGGATCTGGAGCCACGTCGCTACACGTTACGCGAAGTAGTAACGGATCCGAACGTTGAATAGCCCGTCGATCTGCCGAAACTGCTCCGCGTGAATGGATAGCAGCGCCTCTTAGCGGCTGAAGAGGCAGCCGACGGCGAGCGACCGCGCTGTGTTCTCGAGCGCGACGATGGTGTCGCGTAGTTGCCCGTCGCGACGCCAGGCTTCTGCCAAGCCTTCCCGGACCAGCAGAGCATCGAGCAGGATCCGCTCTTCAGTGAAGATATAGCGCAGCAGCCGGCTGCCGTCGTCATCGCGCGGTCCGGACTGGAGCCAGACTCTGTCACCCTGCTGAAGCAGCGAGGTAACGCGAGCCGTTGCCTCGAGAAAGCAGGCTTCGCCAAGCTCGGGGGTATCGGCGCCGAAGAGGCGGAGCGTGACGGAGGTGCCATCCAACGAAGCCTCGAAGGTATCGCCGTCGATGATCCGGGTGAGGATCGCGGGCTCCGCCGTGTCGGCAGGGAACGTCGACCAATAGTCGGGTTCTGGCCCAATTGTTGCGACGGAGGTAGGTTCATCGCCCGTGCAGGCGGCGTGGCAGATGAAGCCGAGCAGCGTCAGCAGGAGTGTCAAGGAACCACGGCAGCCGGACACCAGCGAGGTTAGATCAGTTCCATGCCAACGGACTGCAGGAAGGGAGTGAACTGCGTCGTGACCGCGTCGTTGATGGATTCAGCCGTCCAACTCTCACCCTCGGTAGTGACGACTTCATCAGGGTGGGACCAGAGCGCCAGCTTGGTGCCGTTACAGGTCAAGATCTGTCCTTGCAGATCACAGAGATCAGAGGCGAGATAGACGGCCATCGGGGCAACTTCAGCGATCTGGCCCAACCCGAGCTCGTGGGCGGCCTTCGGGTCGCGGCGTTCGTCAGCGGCCTGCTGTTCTTCACGGTCGACGAGAACCCGGGTCATGTCGGTCACGGCAACTGGCCAGAGCCCGTTTACTTTGATCGCGTAACCAGTCAGTTCAAGTGCCCAGGTCCGGATCATGCCGGCGACACCCGCCTTGGCGGCTGCGTAGTTGGTTTGCCCGAACCCGCCACGAAGTCCGGTGTTGGAGACGATAGAGACAATGCGTCCTCCGCCGGCAGCCTCGTGGGAACCCTCACGCATGGCTTGCGCTGCGAAGTGGGTGCAGGCGAAAGTGCCTTTCAAGTTGACGGCGATGACGTCGTCGAACTCCTCTTCGCTCATGCGCAGCAGCGTGCGGTCCCGGACGATGCCGGCGTTGTTGATCAGGATGTCGAGGCGGCCGAACTTGTCGAGCGCCGTTTGTGTCAGCTGTTCTGCCACGCCCCACTCGGCGACGCTCCCTACAACGCCGATCGCTGTCTCGCCATGGCCCCCGACGCCTTCGTCGACGTGGGCCTTGGTGGTGCAATAAACAACAACCCGGGCGCCTGCTGCGGCGTGGTATTCGGCTATGCCACGCCCGAGTCCTCGGGTGGATCCGGTGACGATGGCAACCTTTCCATCGAGCAACATTCGAGGTCTCCTTGTGTTGGGCTACGGGAACGGAGGGGTCTAGTTGCGTCGCGCCCAATCCGGGCGTTCATCTTCGGCCGGCGGCTTGAAGTCAGGCTCGCTGGGTGGTTGAGGCGTTGGTTTCTTTTCGGTTGGAGGCCGGGGCTGGGATGCTTCGGGTCGGGTACGTTTCTCCGCCGATTGTTCCATCGCCGGTGAGGCGGAATCGGAGTCGGTTCTCTGGGGACTCCAACGCACCTCTTCGGGCAGCTGGGGGTTCGGCTCGATTTGCGTCGGCAGCTCGCGATGGTGAACGACGTGGCGGATCTCAGGTTCGCGCAGCAGCGTGGCCGAGACATCTTCTTGCACGCCGGCGGGAAGTTCGGAGGCGAAATGGCTGCGCTCTTCTCGCGTCGTGTAGGCCAGTAGTTCCTGATCGGCCGAGGAGAGAAGGTGTCCGTCGCGCATTTCCTCGATGCGGGGTACCAGTTCCATCACGGTTCGGTCGTGTGTAGTGGTGATGATTGCGATGCCGTGGTTGTCCACGAGAGTGCGGAGCAGCGAGAAGATGCTGACGGCGGGGGAGGAGTCTAGTTCGCCTGTTGGTTCGTCGGCAAGGACGAGGGCCGGGTTGTTGGCCAGCGATCGTGCGATGGCGACGCGCTGCTGTTCGCCGCCCGACAGTTCGTAGGGGCGGTGATGCGCCCGGCCGGCAAGGCCGACCATCTCCATTAGCTCGGCGGAGCGCCGACGGCGTTCGCGTAACCCTGCGCCGGCGATGCGCAGGGCGATCTCCACGTTCTCGGTGGCTGAAAGCAGCGGAAAGAGTCCGAATGACTGAAACACAAAGCCGATTTTGTGGCGACGCAGGTCCGTTAGCTGGCGCTCGCCATATGTGGTGATTTCCTCACCGTCGATCTCCACACGACCGGACGTGGGGCGGTCGAGCCCGGCGATGATGTTGAGCAAGGTTGTCTTGCCGGAACCGGAACGACCGATCAATCCAACGAATTCTCCACGTCGCACGGTCAAGGAAACATCCTGCACGGCGTGGACGATGTCAGATCCTACGGGGAACTCGCGACCGACACCGAAGGTCTGGACGACGATGTCGTCGTTCATGTGGGGGCTCCGTCGTTTGTTTTATCGGCGCGTTCAGGCCCTGCGTCTTCAGGGTAGATCGTGACATGGTCACTTGTGAGCAGCACTCGGGCGCGCTCGCGAAGATCAAGCGCATCCATAAAGGGCTTGGGAATTTGTAACCGACCCGCCCGGTCGACGACGGCGTACTCGCGATGTACCACTTCCCGTTCACCGGCGGTCGTGTACTCGTAGTGCCGATAGGTTTCCGTTGCGATCCGACCGTCGCGGATCGCAACTACACGGTCGACGCTGGCGGCGATGGCAGGATCGTGTGTGACAACGATGATAGTGACATTGAGATCTTTATTCAGGTTTGCGAAGAGATCGAAGATCTCTTCGGAGGTGTGTGTGTCGAGTTCACCGGTAGGTTCGTCCGCGAGCAGGAGGCTGGGTCCGTTGGCAAGCGCCACGGCGATGCTGATGCGCTGTTGCTCGCCGCCGGAGAGAGCCTGGGGTAGGGACCGCAGTTTATCTTGCAGCCGTACTGCGGTGAGCAAATCCTGGGCCCGACGTTTGGCCTGCCGGCGCGGCGTGCCATTGAGGACGAGCGGGATTTCGACGTTCTGCTGCGCAGAGAGATAGGGGATTAGGTTACGGCCGGTCTGCTGCCAGACGAAGCCAACCTTTTTTCGACGGTAATCGACGAGATCCTCTTCAGTCATCGTGATCAGGTTGCGACCATTGACCCAGGCTGCGCCCGCACTGGGCAAGTCCAGGCCAGCCAGTACGTTTAGCAGGGTGCTCTTTCCCGAGCCGGACGATCCGACGATGCCCATCAACTCGCCGTGGCGTACTCGGAGGTCGAGTCCGCGTAGCGCCACGACTTCAAGGTCAGCGATCTTGTAGATTTTGAAAAGATCTTCACAAACGATGTGGAAGAGACTCTCGGCGGCTTGGGCACCATCGCTGACGTACGCGGAAGGCGTCTGGATTGGCCGGATTTCGTTCTGCTCAGGCTGGTCTTGCATCGGAGCTCCCGCGAGATCGGGCGTTCGCCTCGCACTGAGTTACCGCCAACAGTCAGTGCGGGCGATGCTGCCGATGGTAGCAAGGAACGCGGTTAGAAAAACGGCGATCGTGGCGTGGAGAGCTTTAGGTGGGAGCGCTGCATTTGACTTGGCAGGGGCCGCTGGGTTGGACTCGGTTGCGATTTGTTCGCGGAACTGTGCTGTACGAAGTTGATGGGAACTCACCGGTGTTCGTCGCAAATACGGAGCAGGTGCACTGCTATCGTGCAGTGCTACTCCGATATCGGCGTGGACGAGATCATCATCCTGGACATCAAGATATATTCGGGCATCAACAAGAGGAAAGCTGTCGCGGACTACTTCATGAACGACATCGGTCGTCTCTTCCGCCAGTAGTAGTCCTCATCAGTCCACCTGGATCGGGATGGTGCGAACCGACTCATCGTTGAGGTCGATCAGCCGGATGCGATGGTTATTAGTATCCGCCACGATCAGTGAGCGGCCGGGGCCGGCGCAGAGGCCGGCTGGCTCATTGAAGCGTGCTTCGCCGTAGGATCCGTCAGCCTCACCGAGGCCGCCACAAAGTGTCTGCACCTGTTGGAGGCCACTGAAGACACGTTTGATCTTGTGGTTGAACGTGTCAGCGACGAAGAGTTCTTCGTCGACCCAGGCCACGTCAAGCGGATGCTGGAGTTGGGCGATGGCTTTATCGCCGTCCAGATCGCCGAACTCGAACAGGCCGCGACCGATAGCGGTGCTGACATACCCGTCCGGTCCGAAGCTCGCTTCGCGTACCGCGCTTGATTCGGAGTCGGCGAAGGTGAGGCCGTCAGGGCCCACGGCGAGACCGGAAGGTTGGGCGAGTTCAGCGCTGGCGATCGGTCCGTCAGTCAGCGCCTCGACCATGCTACCTGCCCATGGCCCTACATCGGCGGCCGTCGTCGACATCGACCAAATCTGGTGATTGCCAGCCATGGCGATGTAAAGCGTTCCGTCGTGAACCGCGACGTCCCAGGGTGAGTTGAGAGCGGTCGCGAGCGGTGCACCGCGCATGGGCTGGATGTATGACTGTTTGCCGGTACCGGCCATCGTCGTTGTTTCCCAGGTCTTGAGATCGACGCGTCGAATAGAGTGATTCTCTAGGTCCGCGACCCAGAGGCCACCGTCGCTCAGGGCGAGGCCCTGTGGTTGGTTGAAAGTGGCGACGTCGGCTGTACCGTCGTCACGGCCAACGCCGCTGCCACCGATCAACTGTTCCACGTTGCCTTCGAGGTCGGTGACGATGATGCGATCGTGGTTGGAGTCGGCTACGAAGACGCGGCCGGATTCGGGATCGAATTCGACCTTGCCGGGGAAAAGGAGGCCGCTCTCGCCGGCGTTCTCAGGGGTTAGTGCGAGCGGCTCATTGACCAGATCGCCATTTTGTTCGTACTGATCGAGCCATCCGCTTATCAGGCCATCTACGGAGTCAGCCACGATTTCGCCCTCGTGTTTGCCTATCACGTTGCCTTTGGGGTCAACGAATAGCAGCGTGGGCCAGGCACGGTTGCCGTAGGTACGCCAGACATCGAAGTCGGCGTCGTTGAGGACGGGGTGGTCGATCCGTAGTCGCAGGATGGCGGCGCGCAACGCCTCCGTTTCCTTTTCGGTGGGGAATTTGGGCGAGTGAACAGAGACCATTTGCAGGCGCCCGGCGTAACGACGTTCAAGCTGCCGCAACTGCGGCAGCACGTGTAGGCAGTTGATTCAAGCGTAAGTCCAGAAGTGGAAGATGGTTAGGCGCCCCCGGAAGTCGTCCATGGAGAGGGTGCGACCCGCGTTAAGCCATTCGAGGTTGCCGGGGATGGGTGGCGCGAGCGAGTCTCCGTATGCGGGTGGCGCGGTCATACTGGCCCCATTCTTTCTGGCGTCGTGCGACTCGGTGAGGACACGCGCATTGTAGGGTTGTGCATTGGTTTGGTGGGTGAGATTTGGTGGGTGTGCGGTGCCGGATTCCTGTAGAGACTAGTCTGACGGTCAGATCGGAGCTTTGGATGTCGGATACTATCCCTTCCATCTACGAGCCATCCGACCCGATTTTGCACCACGGAGGCCGCTTGGGCGGGCGCGTTGCGATCGTGGCTGGGGGTGGTTCACGCGGGCCGGGAGTGGGCAATGGCCGGGCTGCAGCGATTCTGTTCGCGCGTGAAGGAGCCCAAGTGCTGGTGGTGGATCGCGACGGTGCGGCTGCGGCCGACACGTTGGCCATGATTGAGAAGGAGGGGAACGAGGCCGCTGCTTTCGAAGCCGATGTGACGTTGGAGGAGGACTGTCAGGCCATGGTGTCCGCCGCATTGGAGCGTTGGGGCCGACTGGACATTTTGCACAATAACGTGGGTATCGGCGGTCGTGGCTCCGTAGTGGAGATGGACTTAGATGAATGGCGACAGATCCAGGAAGTCAACGTGACGGGCATGGTGTTGGCGAGCCGGGCTTCGATCCCGGCTATCGCGGACAGCGATGGTGGGGCGATCGTGAACATCTCTTCGATCGCGGCACTGCGAGCACGTGGCCTCACGGCGTACTCGACGTCCAAAGGGGCGGTGATCGCACTGACGCAGGCGATGGCTGTAGATCATGCAGCGCAAGGGATTCGAGTTAACTGCATCGCTCCTGGGCCCGTCTATACACCGATGGTGGGGCAGGGTGGCCGGATGCCCAAAGAACTGCGCGAGCGACGGCGACTAGCCTCCGTTCTTGAGATCGAAGGAACGGGATGGGATATCGGCTACGCGGCACTGTTCCTCGTCTCCGACGAGGCACGCTATGTGACGGGCGTCGTTTTGCCCGTCGATGGCGGCGTCTTGCTGCGTGGCCCCGCGCGCTGAAACACCAGACGGATACCCGTGTTTGGGCCGATTGACCTGTCCCTGGTTGCGAGACATTTGCTCGAGCAACGCCTCAAATACTTGGCTCAAGGATTATCGCCGGAGGTGTGGTCAGTGCGCGATGGTGGCGCGATCCCACCAGCAAAGATAGTTGCGTTGATCCGTGGCGGGCCGGAACTGTGAGGGCAGGCTGAAGATCCCGTGGCGCTCATGCCGGACATTGTGGGTGGTGGGGCAGCCTGGCCTATTCTTCCGAGACGGCCACTGCCGGTGTCTCGCGGTCGCGTTAGGTTAGGGCTGTGCCGGAGGTGTCGTGAAGCTAGGCGTCGGCCGCAGCTCGGATCTTGGCTTCGTCGAGCCCGTAGAGTTGTACGACATTGCCCCACGTCATTGCCTTGACCTCGTGATCGGGTACGCCCTGCATGATGCGCTGGATGACCTGCCGAGAGTTGGGCCAAATCGAATCATGATGGGGGTAGTCATTGCCCCAGAGCATGCGATTGACCCCGATCCGGTCGCGGGTCAGGATCCCGATTTCGTCATCCTCGAATGTGACATGGAAGTTGCGCCGGAAGTACTCCGAAGGCTTGTCTTTCATGTCCGGCGAGAGCTCGTGTGGGACGCGGTAGGTGGCATGATCGAGTCGGTCTAGCCAATGGGCCATCC
>CAZZMQ010000058.1:0-16803 GCA_964655365.1 uncultured Dehalococcoidia bacterium
CTGCTGCTGACCTCCAGGTAGTAACCGAAGGTGCGGTGAAAACCGGTCTTGAGATTGGCAATCCCGGTCGCGTCGCGCTCTCGCTGCTCCATCGCCGCGATAGATGCTCGTCCCGCCTGTAGTTGTGCTCGTAACCCATCCAACTCCGCATCGACGCCAGGCCGCACAACTCCGCCCTCATCGAACGTGGCCGGTGGGTCATCGCTGAGCAAGGCCGCGATAGCCCGTGCTGCCTCAGTGCAAGCTGGCAACTCGCCCGCGATCCGTCGGAGCGTCGCATCAGCCGTGTCGCCTGAGATCTCAGTTGGGAACTCCGTTAGCGTCTCAGCCAAGCCTGCGGCAGCCTCCAAGCCAGCGCCCAGGCGAGCTAATTCCGGTGGCCGCGCCACGCCTGCACTGACCCGGCCCACAAGCCGCTCTAAGTCCGGCACCGCCTCCAGCCCCCGGCCTAATCGTGCCCGTAACACAGGCGAATCGCAGAGTAGCGTTACCCGATCCAATCGATCTGCAATCACCGCCAGATCGAGTAGTGGACGTTGCAACCATTCGCGTAGCAAGCGCTTGCCAGCAGCACTGCAGCAGCGATCGAGCAATGAAAGTAGCGAACCCTCCTGCGTCGTTCCCCGACCATCATCGAATAAGCCGAGAGCCTGCTCTGTGGCCGGATCGAGTTGCATCGCCGCCTCCGGCTGATAGAGCTGGGGTCGCTCGAGGTGTCGTAACCCACCCCCCAGCGCTGTCTCGGGTTGCGCCGTGCTGAGGTAATCCAGCAGCGCCGCCGCCGCGGCCAGCGCTGCTTCCTTTTCAGCTAGACCCAAGCCCTCAACATCACTCAGTGAGAAGAGTTGTTGAAGCGCTTCAGCACCACGCTCGGCATCGAATGAGCGGCCCGGTCGTAGTGTCAAACTGGGCCCGGTTCCCGCCTTGCCCGTCAACCCTTCCATCCCCGGCGCAGCTTCTTCCGGCAGGAGGAGTTCGCGCACACCGAGCCGAGCAAGTTCAATCCCTGCAGCAATCCGGGTGCTGCCTTCATCTAGCCTTCCCCCGGTGCTTAACCCGCCCCTTAATTCACAGACCCGAAATTGACCGGTGCTGAGATCCACTGCTGCGATCCCGGCCCGGACGCCCTCTCTCCCGGCTGTACCTTCTAATGCCAGAGCAGCGCACCACTGACCTGTGCCAGCCTCCAGCAGGGTTGGTTCTAGTGCTGTGCCAGGCGAAACAACGCGCACGACGCCACGTGCTACGAGCCCTTTAGTCGCTTTGGCATCTTCCAGTTGCTCGCAGATCGCGACGCGGTAGCCCTTCGTAATCAGGCGTGTGAGGTGTTGCTCAACAGAATGTACCGGCACTCCCGCTAGCGGGACACGTAAGCCTTTGCCCATTGGCTTGGAACTGAGTTGAATCTCTAATTCGCGGGCGCAGAGTTCAGCATCCTCGTCGAAGGTCTCGTAGAAGTCGCCTAGGCGGAAGAAAAGGATCGCGTCCGGGTAACGCGCTTTGATCTCGAGGTATTGGCGCCGGATCGGCGTGTTGTTTGTGGCCTCAGCTCGCGTCCGCTTCTTCTCGGAACCGCGCAGGCTTGGTTTCGTACCCGACTCTGCTACCGCCCGTTGGATTTCGGTCATCACTGCCGAATCGTCCGGAAATCCCGTAGTCGCGCTCCCACGGATAGCCTCAGGGCGAGTCGTCATGGCCGATCTCGATGTGGCCGCGCCGTAAAGAAACGCTCTTAAGCGTTACCGCGTCGCGCTGACCGAAGGATAGCCGACCCTTCCGGATCCGAGGGTACCAAAGCCTCGCTCGCGATCGAGTAGTAGCAAGGAGACAGCGCTGCATAAGGCATCATTAGCAAGCCGAAGCGCAAAGGGCATGGTCCGCGAAGTGAGGAGAAGCTCACTAGCCGGCGGAAACGGGGAGTTCGGCGCGTTTCCGCTGGGACTCCGGTTCGGAGACCAAGGCAACGAAGCGGTCTTCGATAGCGACGGCCGTGGGTGCCATCTCCGGTAGTAGGCCGAATCTTTCCGCGCCACGCTCGCTTAGTTTCCAACCACCATCCAAAGCATTGCGTACTAGCGTGCCGGATGGCTCAAGCTCAGCTGCCGCTTCCAGATCAATATGATGTGGGTCCGTGAGGCGATACTGGATGAGGTCCGCACAAACCTGTGCCCTACAGCGACGCTCGACGATGTGCTGACGAAGTTCGTCACCAAAGAATCGTGTCAGTCCACGGATCGCGAAGGGCGTAAATTGTCCGTGGAGGCAGTTGGCATTTTGTAACGTGGCGTCAAGCAGCCCTAGCTGACCTAGATCCGACTCCCTGCCGCCGCCCTGCATAATCCGGTCCAGAATCTCGACGATGCGTTGGCTCCCACCATGGCATGTCGTGCAGCGCCCGCATGATTCATCCTCACAAAACGTAATGAAGTAGTAGGCAAGATCAACGGGACAAGTTCGGTCGTCAAATAGAATTAGCCCGCCCGAACCGAGGAGTACGCCGCGCTCCGTGAAGGGCGGACGCTCTAGTGGCAATCCCAAGTCGGACGCCGCCAGCATTCCGCCAAGCGGCCCACCTGGTTGAATCCCTTTCGGTTCCCGCCCGGGCGGGACGCCACCGCCAATCCCTAATAGCAGTTCATCCATCGCGAATCCGAACGGTACTTCGACGACCCCAGCGCGTTCCAAACTCCCCGAGATGGAGAACATCTTGGTGCCTGCGTCGGATTCCGTTCCTTGCTCTTTATACCATTCGGCGCCGTGTGCTACGGCTAGGGGTACGTTGGCATAGGTCTCGGTGTTATTGACGTTAGTTGGCAAGCCAAACACTCCGCGCTCAGCCGGGAAAGGTGGTTTCGTTTTGGGCATACCGCGCAGACCCTCAATCGACGCGATCAGTCCCAATTCTTCGCCACAAACGTAGGCGCCGGCGCCCTGCACGATCTCCAGCGTAATTGAGCTGTCGGATCCCAGTATGTTCGCTCCCAACAACCCTCGTGCCGTCGCTGCCTCAATCGCCTTTTGCATCCGCGCGATCGCCAGTGGGTACTCGTCTCGGATGTAGATGTAGCCGTGACTTGCACCGGTCGCCCTGCCCGCGATTGCCATTCCCTCCAACACAAGGTGGGGGTCCGACTCCATCAACACACGATTGACGAACGCGCCGGGATCGCCCTCGTCGGCGTTGAGCACGATGTACTTCAATTCGGCTGGGCTACCCTGCAAGAACTTCCATTTAAACCCAGCCGGAAAACCACCACCACCACGCCCACCCAAGCCACATGACTCCACCAACTCACAGATGGCCAACGGTTCTAATGCTAAGGCCTGTGCCAGAGCTGCATAGCGACCCACACTGATCGCCTCATCCAGATCTTCGGGATCGATTACACCCATCCATTCCATCACCCGCCGAATCTGTGGACCCCAGTATGGGTGCTCGTGCAGCGGGGGAATGGCGTCCTGTGTCGCGACTGGCGCTTGAAGCGTGGATCCTGCGGGCCGCACACCCAAGGCAGCATCTATCGGATCAAACCCGTTAGGCTCTCCACGCTCGAGTACCGTGGCGATGAAAGCAGCGCCCTGGCCTGGCAAAACCGGTCCGTAGACCACAGGCTGCCTATCTGGAAAGTGCACCTCAACGGTTGGCTGCGCGAAAGAGAATCCCAGCGCGCCAACTGTGATTAGATCCGCAGCCACGTTCGAAGCACTCAGCGCCGTCCGCAGTTCACTCAACAAGGCGTCGGCTCCCCTCGCCACCGACGATGTCGTCAGATCGACTCGGATCAGCGGTCGGGTAGGCCGGTCGCGCGATTCGCGCAGTGCCCGAGTCGGCTCCGCCAAGGCATCGTAGGCGGCGCTCCCGGTTGTATTCAGTGCGCTTGTCATACGCCTTGCTCGTCGCCTGAATAGGCTCCGACCTGCATCGCGGTCGATTCAATCTGCACGGCACCCAATGGCGCCTTAGTGACATCCTCGCCCGCTTTGAGTTGACGTGCCACGCGCACGGTCTCGGCCATGCTCAATGGTCCCAGCACACGGCCGTCAATCCAGATCTGTGGCGCACATTCACAGGTACCGTTGCACTGGCCTAGCCACAGCCCCAACGAGCCATCGTCGGTATTACTCCCCAGGCGGCAGTCCAACTCCGATTCCAGGATGCGGCGCACTCGGTCACCACCGAGGATGCGGCAGCTCGGTCCGCTACACCAGGTCACCAGACGCTCGGGCGGCGGATCAAGCCGGAATTCCGCGTAATACGTGGCCGGCCCGTAGACCTGAGCCTCGGTGAGCTTGAGTTGTTTTGCCACAACCGCCATCGCCTCACGCGGCAACCAGCCGAGTTCATGCTGGACACGGTGTAAAGCTGGCAGAAGCTGCCCCTGCTCGGCGGGCAGGTCGGCCAAAAGCTCGCTCAGCTGGGCACGATTGATGGTTTCCGACATCGGCCAGATGTTACCGGCGGCCCCCAGCTCGAACAAGCGCAATGCCCCTGTCCGCACTCCCACACGAACGAACAGTCCCTATTCCTCTAGGAACAGAGACTCCACGAAAACGCGTGCATCGAACGGTGCAAGATCACCCGCCTTTTCACCTGTGCCCACGAAGCGAACTGGTACGTCGAGTTCATTCGCGATTGCGAAGACCACCCCCCCCTTCGAGGTACCGTCCAGCTTGGCAAGACAGATCCCGGTCACCTCTGTCACTTCACTGAAAACACGGGCTTGCTGCAGTCCGTTCTGCCCCGTCGTGGCGTCCAGTACCAGAAGCACCTCGTGTGGCGCGCCCGATCGTCGGCCAGCCACCACGCGACGGATCTTTCCCAGCTCGTCCATCAGATTCTTCTTGTTTTGCAGCCGCCCTGCCGTATCGATGATCGCTACCTCCACCTCGCGCGCGCGCGCCGCCGAAATTGTGTCGTAGGCAATCGCTCCCGGATCTGCCCCTTGCTGCGATGCGATCACCTCGATGTCTAGGCGGTCACCCCAGGCCTGCAGCTGGTCCACCGCTGCCGCGCGAAAGGTGTCGGCGGCGCCGAGCAGCACCGATCGGTGATCCTCACGGTATGCGTGTGCCAGCTTGGCAATCGAGGTCGTCTTACCCGCCCCGTTGACACCAACTACCAGGATTACATGCGGTCGCTCGGGTGGCTCGCCACCGCCCCACAGCTGGCCACGCTCGGCTGGCCCCTGCAACAAACTCACCATCGCCTCTTGCAAGAGCCCACGGACCTCTCCCGGATCCTTCGCGCCGGTCTCGTCGGCTGTACGCCTGACCTTTTCGATTAACGTCGTCGCGGTCGTTACCCCAACATCGGCCAGGATCAGAATCTCCTCGAGCTCCTCCCAAAGGTCATCGTCAACGCCGCCGCGGCGGAATACATCACACAAACGGCCTAACACACCGTCTTCATTCCGGCCAGATCGAAAGCGAAAGATCTTCCCCATCGCAGCGTCCTCTGCACAGTAATACTCGCTCCCGGGAGCGAGCTGTCGACTAGGTACTGTCGTGTTCAGTCCTCAAGATCGAGGTCACTCAATCGGACTGACAGCACCCGGCTAACCGAATCTTCGCCCATAGTGATTCCATAGATATTGTCGGCTTGCTCGATCGTGCGCCTGTTATGCGTGATCACGACGAACTGGGATCTTCTTGCCAACTCTTGAAGCCCATCGACGAAGCGTGCGACATTAGCCTCGTCCAGCGCCGCATCTACCTCATCGAGCACGGAAAATGGTGCAGGGTTAACCTCCAACATGGCGAATAGCAGCGCCATTGCCACTAGTGAACGCTCACCGCCGGAGAGCATCTGCAGGTTGCCCACTCGCTTACCTGGCGGCTGCGCGAAAATCTCCACCCCCGGCTCACCCACCCCTGCCTCGGTCAGGTTTAACCTCCCGGTGCCGCCGCGAAACAGCGTCTGGAAATAGCGTCGGAAATGGTGGTCGACCGACTCGAAAGCCTCACTGAAGGCGCCGTCTATCATCTCGCCGAGCTCGGCCTCCGCCTGCAGCATGCGTTGCTCCGCGCCTTCCAAATCGAGAATCTCACCAGTCAAGAAAGCGTAACGTTCCTCAATCTGCTGGTATTCGCCCGTGGCGTCCGGATTGACGTTGCCCAGCCAGCGCAAGCGACCGCGCAATGCCTCAATCCGTTCCCGTAACTCCGGTAGGCTCTCCTCAAGATTAGGTTGGTTGTCATCGGCCTCATCACCGCCTTGGTGCTGGACAGACCCCTCACCATCAGATCTCGCTCTAGAGCTTTCCCCCGGCGCTCTATGGCTCAAGCTGGAATCCGTCTCAGAGTCGCTCGTTGCAGCGTCGGCTTCGGCACCCGTGGCACTACCGTGTAGATGTGTGCCCGTTTCTCCCAGCGCAAAGTCAAATCCGTCCGCTTTCATCTGCTCCTCAAGGTAGGTTGAATCGCGCTCGCTCTCATTAACCGCCGCCTCCGCCGTCACGAGTTCGCGCTCTGAGGCGATCAGTTCGCGTTGACTGTGCTGCACGGCGTTGCGCCGCTCGCGCTCCAGCGCTTGCAAACGCGAGACAGCCAGTGCCTCCGGCCGCTCATCACCAGTCACCGCATCCAGTGCTTCCCGTGCTGGTATCAGAGCACGCGTGATCCGTTCTGATTCCGCCGTCAGCGCCAGCAAGTCGGTCTCGACTTCCCGCAACTGTCCGACTCGTTCCCCCCGCTGTGTCCTTGCTTGCATCTCCGCCGCTTCGCGCTCGAGCCGTGCCGTTCGTAATGCCTCATGCCCCCCTTCCGCCTCTCGCTTACGCAGCGCCGCTCGCATGGCCGAGTTCGCGGCTGACTCGCGCTCGGCGTCGGCCCGTGCAAGTCCCTCGCTGATGCTTCGGTTCGCCTGGATTTCCTCTTGCGCCGCAGCACGACGCACCACTGCAGACTCGCTCTGGCTCTCTGCCGCGCGCAATGCCTGTTCTAACGACTCAAGTTCTTCTCGTTTGCCTTCCACATCGGCGGTCTGAGCCAAGGAGCGCTCCAATTCCTCGATCTGGGACGGCAACGACTGCAATTCGCTCTCACGGGCAAAGCTACCCTGTTCTGCGACCCGTCCACCGCTCAACGTACCGTTGGCGCGGAAGAGTGATCCGTCGCGAGTCACCGCATTGCCCAGCCCGCGCGCTATCAGGGCGCGGGCCGTATCGGTGCCCTCCACAACCAGTGTGCGGCCCAACAGTGTGTCGACCCATTCACGGTTTTCGGGGGCGCAGCGCACTAACTCTGACGCGACCCCGATCACGCCTTTTTCAGACGGCATCGCCAGCGGCGGGCGTGGCTTTAGCGTATCGACTGGCAGGACAACGATGCGCCCCGCGCGTTCGCCCAACAAGACCCGTACCGTCTGCAAGGCTTCATCGATCGAGGTGTAGACCACCGCATCGAGATAGCCCTCAAGCGCAGCTTCGATCGCATGCTCCAACCCATCCGGTGCCCTCAGCAGATGTCGCACCACACCAACTACGCCCGGGATCCCTGTCGTTTCCCCCTCATGCGGCACCCCACCGCTGCCGAACAGGGCACGCAATCCCTGTTGCGTGCCCTCACTTTCGGCCTGCAGTTCACGCAGCATCGCAAGCCGGTCTCTGGCCCGCTGCAGTCGCCGATCACGCTCTGCGCGTGATGCTTCCAGACCGCGCAGGTAGGCACCCGTCGTGTAAAAACGTTGGGAGAGATCCTTGCGCGTTGTTTGAGCCAGATTGGCTTCACTGCCTGCATCTCCCGCGGCCGTGGCCGCGTCAGCGGAGGCCTGCTCCGCCCGCTGCAAGGCATCTCGTCGCGCTGCCAATTCTACCCGCCGCTCGCGTAGAAGCACTTCCAGTTGCTCACCCTCGTCTGCCAAGCGCAGCGCGCGCTGGGCGTCCTCGGAATCTGCTTCGTTCAGCGTTGCCAACTGCTGATCGGTCTCGCGCCCTTCACGCTCGAGCATCACCAAGCGCGACTCAGCTTCGCGCAACACCGCCTCCGCCTGTTCACTGGCCGAACGAGCGTCGGCTAGCTCCATCTCGATCGTGGACTCACCCATAGCGTCGGCTGGCCTACCCTCCACCTCTGCCGTCTCTAAGCTTGGCTCGGCGGCCGACTCTTTTGTCTTTATCGGTTCCAATTGTGCATCAAGCCGCTGCAGATCGGTATTTAAGTCCTGCCCACGTTGCCGTAGGAGACCTTCCCGTTGTTGTGTCATAGCCAGTTCGTGTTCCAGCTCACGTACGTGGGACAATCGCTCGCGCTCTGCGGCATTCGATTGCTCCAAAGTCGTGCGAGCCGCGGCCAGCGCCGCTTCCCAGTCCGCCAGCGCTTTGCTGATCTGTTCCAGGGAAAGGGTCGCTGCGGTCTGTTCGGCGCTCTTCCGGTCGTGTACCGCGCGCCGCGTACTTAGCTCGTTGTGCAAGCGCCCCCTCTCGCGGCGGTAAAACTGGCCCAACGCGTCGTGCAACTCCTGACTCAGCTCGGCGTGCTGCAGCGCTCGCTTCGCTTGTCGCTCCAAACGGCGCAGCTGGGGTTCGATCTCCTCCACTAGCAAGCGCGCCCGTTCCAAGTTCTCGTGGGCCTGTCCTCGCTTGCGACGCGCCTCCCCCAGCTTGACCCGGTGCCGACGCACGTCGGCCACCTCTTCAATTAGTGCCCGACGCTCTTCCGGCTTGAGTCGTAGGACCTCTTCAACAAGCCCCTGGCCGAGTAGCGCGTACGACTCCTGACCCAGGCCGCTACTAGTGAACAACTCCTGGATTTCGCGCAATCGCACGCGATTTTCATTGATCAAGAACTCAGAGTCCCCGCTGCGGTGCACACGCCGAGTCACAGATACTTCCGCGAACTCCAGCGGCAGCCAATTCTCGCTATTGTCCAGGAGAACACGAACTTCGGCCAGGCCAGCCGGAGCGCGCGATTCCGAGCCGGAGAAGATCACATCCTCAAGCTTCTTCGCCCGCATCTGGCTCGTCGCAGTCTCGCCCATGACCCAGCGTAGTGCGTCCATGACGTTGGACTTGCCGGATCCATTTGGGCCGACGATCGCCGTGACGCCACCCTCGAAATCGAATACGGTTTTCGTTGCGAAGGATTTGTAACCCTGGATCTCAACACGCTTCAGTCGCATCGTTTGCTCACCTCAGGATCGCCCAGATCACTCACGGGATCGCGTCTACTGGCAGAGCGCGTAAAGCGGCTATCGCGGCCGCTCTTTCGGCAGCCTGCTTGCTCATCCCTTTGCCCTCAGCCAGCACATCATTGTTGAGACATACCTCGACCCGGAACTCACGCCGGTGAGGAGGGCCTTCCTCTTCCACGATTCGGTAATCAGGGTCGGTACGCCATTTAGCGTGGCAGGCTTGCTGCAGGACCGTTTTGGGGTCGCGTTCCAGCCCGGCGATGCCGATCGCCTCGATCTGTGGAGCCAGAGCGCGGAGGATGAACCGTTGTGCTGCCCGCTGGCCACCGTCGAGATAGACCGCACCAATCACTGCCTCGAATGCCCGACCTAGGATTGTCGGTCGATGTCGGCCCGACTGGCCCGCCACACCGTTTCCCATCACCAGGTATTTACCCAATTCGTATCCGGCTGCCACATCCGCCAACGTCTCATTGCGCACCAGCATCGAACGCACCTCGGTCAACCAACCCTCGTTCGCATGGGGATAATCGTCGTAGAGTCGCCGTGCGATGACGGCACCCAATACCGCGTCACCTAGAAACTCCAATCGCTCGTTGGACTCGGTGCCTTTTTCCGGGTGTTCATTGAGATACGACCGATGTATCAGTGCGTCGCGCAGCAACAGCGACTCCCTGAACTCGTAGCCCAGACGCTGCGCAAGCTCCTGAATCAGCTGCGATGACGGTTGCGACGCCTCACGCCGAGTCACACTCGTACCTCATACTCCGTTTGGAGCACGCCGCGCGTAGCGCTTACCACAAGCGCTCGGATAGCTGGCAGATGCCAAAGAACGGAAAAAATAACTATCCGCCTAACCACATGCGCAGTTTAGCCACACGCTCGCCTCTTGTTGTGTTATCGCCACGGCATGCTGCCATGGCGAGGGGCCTCGCAGCCTTATCGCAATGATTATGACGATTCGCGTTATGACATGAAGGCACTGCTAGACGTATCCTGCTACCAACAATGGTCGCCGTAAATCCCCCACTGCCCGCATCCCAAACCGCAATCCCGCCGTCGAGCGATGAGCCCGCGCTGCTTGCCGCCCTCGAGCAACACCTCCGCCGCCTGCCTCCCCTCGCCGCGCTCTATAACGCGATCCTGCAGGACGCTGCCGGCGCCCCGATCTGGGCCGTCGGCGGAGTTCTGCGCGATCTCGTACACGACCCCACAGGCGAACCACGCGAGTTTGATCTTACGATCGAACTCGACGATCTCGCCGCCACGATCCGGGTCGCACAAGCGATCGCCGCGCGCACCGGCGCCACGATCCAGACCCACAAGAACTTCGGTACAGCCACGCTCGAGCTTCCGCTTGGCCCTGTCGGGTCCAAATGCGAGAAACTAGCCAGGGTCGATATTTCCACAGCGCGCCGGGAGCACTACGCGCGTACCGCCGCACTGCCTAGCATCAGCCCCGCCGCCATCGAGGTCGATCTCAGCCGCCGCGACTTCACTATCAATAGCCTGGCTCTCAAACTCAACGACGCACCCTCACCGCACAACGCACATCACCGCGGCTCCTTCCTCGACCTCTTCGGCGGCCGGAGTGACCTCGCAAAGCGGCGTCTTCGAATCCTCCATGCGGATTCCTTTCGAGACGATCCAACACGTCTGCTGCGGGCCTGCCGCTACGCCGCTCGTATTAGCACCCACGGCCATTCAGCGCAGTTGAGGCGAGAGACCGGGCGCGCAGCTCGCGAAGCTCGCCCGCTACTGGCACAACTCACACCAGCCCGCTTCGGAGAGGCTTGGCGCTTACTAATCACGGACTCTGCCAGCGCCGGCGCGCTGCAGCGTGCCCAATCACTACAACTTCCCTCTGCTCGGCTCCCCACATGGACACTCCCCCCGCGACTCCTTGGATATTACTGTCCCCGACTCGCGCATGAGTGGCAGGTCGATCCTGGCGAGCTCTTCTGGGCACTGAGCGGTTTGCTCTTGCCTTGGTCCGCGCCGAGCGAAACCTTCCCGGCCCTCGTCGGCCTGCGTCGCACCGAACGCGAAGCCTTACTTGATGCCACCCGCTTACGTGCAGCCAAACCAATCATTGGACGAAGATCGACGCCACCTTCGCGCGTCGCAACCTTACTGCGACCCTCACTGCCGGTTGTACTGGCAGCCGCGCACATCGCCTGGCGTGGTACAGCTGGGCACCGGATTGACAGCTACATCAACACATGGCTCTGGGTCGAGTCGCCACTCGACGCTCAGGCCTTGCTCGACCAGGGTGTCAAACAAGGCCCAGATCTGCATCGCTGGCTGAATGTTCTCCGCGATGCTGTGCTGGACGATCGTCTTGCACCGGACAGCGAGCAATGTGCACTTTGGCTACAATCGCGATTACGACACAGCTAAGCTTGCTTTCGTGAACCATCGCGTAAAACCCCTATGACGCAGCCTGACATTTCCTCCGGGCCCTGCATTGTCTGTAATGAAGAGGCTGTGCAAGGCGCCGCCGCAATTTGTAACAGCTGTGGCGGGCTATACCACCTTGTTCTCACACAGGACGATGTGGGCAAGGACTGTGGCAACGTCTGGCTTAACGAAGAGATCCTGGCTTTGGAGTTCGCTTGCGCGAAGTGCATCGCCGCGCAGGACGGTACCCTTGCGGATACGACCGTATCCCCCACCCGGATGAAACATCGAGGGGTCAGCGCGCGCGAGATAGTGCGCCGCAAGCTCCGCTGATGCCCCGCCAACGCCGTCGTCGACGCTCTACGCCTTCCCACCACCCGGCAACCGTGCTTCCATCAAACCGCAGCGCGGCCACCGGCACCAATATCATCCGACCCTGGTGGAAGCCCACCCTAGCCACTGTCTTTGCTTTCTCGTTGGGCCTTTGGCTGGGCGGCACTGCTTCCGTCGCCGATGTTGCTAGCGGTGGCGCGTTGATCTTAGGGGCGATCGGCGTCGCCGCCACCTCTGCGCGGCTGCTGCGAAACCGACTCTACGAAAACCGACTACGCAGCATACGTGAACGGCACGAAGGCGAAGACCGTTGCGACTGACTTCGATCGGGTAGCAGCCTGGCTCATCAGAATGGCCTGCTTGTTGCGGAAGACGTGTAGTCGCAGGGGGCCAATCCACTGGACGCGGCTGTAGAACAGCCGGGGCTACTAGCCCCGGCATGTCAAATTCAGGCGGCACGACTGGGTAATTTTGACCAGGTCCGCTGCTTTGGTCGAATCCATCTTGCGAAACAGAGCAGCAAGCCTCGTCGCTGCCGACCAAAACGCTGCCATGGAAACTCACTCGTATTGAGCACGCCCGCATGATCGTGGTGAGCTCATCGGATGCCTGGCCATCACGCCTCAATCTATGGCAGCTTTGATCTCTTCGCGCCGGTCGAGTGCCATCCCTGGCATCCCGATCCAAGAATCTGGTCATCGCAGCGCCGCATTTCCGACAATGCCCCTCCTGCAGCTTATGTGCTCACTTGTACAAAACTCGAGACTGGATCGAGATCTAGGCACACCCCTCAAAGTTGGCGCACCATCCAAGTGCCGGGGTAGGGCTCACCCCATGGACTCCCCATCTCAGTCGAGCTAGCAACCGCGCGATACCCGAGTCGAAGCCAGAAATAGAGTGCCACACCGTTCGTGGCCGGCACGCGTACACGGGCAATCTGGGCCTCTTGGCTTCGCGCCGCCCGCTCGACCAGTGGCACCGCACTGGCACCGTATCCGAAGGCGCGCCACGGTTCACCCACCGCCAACCAGTTCCAAACGAGATCCGAATCATTGAGTCGGGCTGCACAGGCCCCCACGCTAACTGCCAAATCATTTTCGAGCTTGATCCGAAGCCAATACGCAGCGTTTCTTGAATCAAGTAGCTCCAGCAGTTGGCAGCCTGGATCCGCTCCCAGCACCGCGCGTTCTGCCTCAACCAGCCAGTCTGGCCGCCGGTCTGGTGTCAGATCTGCCGCTTGCAAACGGCTCAACGAGACAGTCAGCCGCGCCGAACTCAGCGAGCGAGGCCACTCACTCACAGCAGATTTGTACCGGCAGAACGTTAGGCATTGAGGAACTCTGCCGCGGCGGGACCAAGGTCGCGTCGGGGTAATTCCATTACCTCGACCGGTGGCAGGGAGCGAACGAATAACCGCCCGTATCTGCGACTCGTGATGCGACCGTCCAGCACTGCCACTATCCCGCGGTCATCCTTGCGTCGGATCAGGCGGCCAAACCCTTGACGAAAGCGGATGATGCTCTGCGGCACTGCGTAGCGTTGGAACGGGTCCTCGTATAACTCCGCGCGGGCAGCGTAGACGGGGTCGCTCGGCACGGGAAACGGTAAGCGTGCGATTACGACGAGTGAGATCGCATCTCCAGGCACATCGATGCCTTCCCAGAGCGATGCGACTCCCAACACCACACTACGCGGATTCAGTTCCAGCTCGCGGAGAATACGCCTTGCTGAACCATCTAGGCCTTGCGCGATCACCGTGATCCCGTCGCGCTGGAGTTCGAGCCGGATCGCATCGGCCGCCTGGCGTAGCGCACCGTGTGAGGTGAAAAGTACCAGAGCGCGACCCTCACTAGCCCGTACCAGCTCGATGATCGATTGCGCCAGCGCATGTGGATACACACTGTCGCTTGGCTCCGGCATATCGACCGGTAGCAGCAGGCGCGCCGCTCGCCGGTAATCAAATGGCGATCCGAAGTGTTCCTCCATCGCCTCGGACAGACCTAAGCGTTCACGCAGATAGTCATAGGTCCCGTCAGTCGTTAGTGTCGCTCCGGTCAGTATCACGCTGCGTTTCTGATCGAAGAACTTTTCTGCGAGCAATGCGTCAACCTGTAGCGGAGCTGAAGAGAGCGACGCCAATGTGCCTCGATGCTGAATCGCTGTCCACACGATCACGCCCGGATCAAACCGCGTCAGCAACTCGCCTGTCTCTTGTGCCCGTTCCGTCAATGTTTCTCGCAGCGAATGAGCCTCTCCTAGCAGGGCCTCCCAGTCGCCATTGTCACCACACAACTCATGCAGTACCCCTCCCAGCACGAGCTCCACCTCCTCTATTTGGCTCTCCACGCGTCGCAGTGACTCAAAAGCGCCTTCCCACGCGATCTCCACCTGGCTCCATTCCGGTTGCACGCGAACACCCGGGGTCAGCCGGAGGCGGGAATTGCTGTTGAAACGATCGTTGGCCTGCTCGTCCGTGAAACGTCGCAACCGGCGAAAGAGATCTTCCAGCTCCGAACCAGCCTGCGCCACCAAGTCGGGTAGGCCCACCGTCCGGCTACGAAGCTTGGAGCGCGTTGCTTCGTCGATCCGGCGATCGCGCATCGCCAGGTCCACGCCAACCGCGAGCCCGCCTGTTGCCCCATGTTGGCTGATCCGGTGCACACCCTCCAGTGGTTCCACGAGTGACCCTAGTGAGATCGTTTCGCCCAGATGCGTCGTGGCCACGTCTTCGAGATGGTGAGCCTCATCTATCACAATCGTGTCCGCCGACGGTAGTGCTGTACCGCCCGCCGCCAGGTCAGACATCAGCAAGGCGTGATTGATGATCACAATGTGGGCAGCCTCCGCCGCTCGGCGCGCGCGCAGCATGAAGCAGGTACCCTCGCGGACGAACGGGCAAGTACCGCCGGTCAGGCAATCTTCGCCTTCAGCCGAGTATCGGCCCCATAGTTGGTCCTCTTTGCTGTTCAGCACCAATTCGCTGCGGTCACCTGACTCGGTCTGTCGTAACCAAACCAGCAATCGGGCTAATAGCGCGGTCTCACTGCCTGATACCGGTCCTGCGACCCGCTCCTGCGCCACCCGTCGTAAGCAAAGGTAATTACGTCGCCCCTTTAGCGTGACGATCCGCAGCGTCTCGGACGCCTTTTTACCCAGCATTCCGCCGAGTCCGTCGCGTAACAGGGCGACCAATGCCGGTCCGTCCTTTTGCACCAACTGTTCTTGCAAATTGATTGTGTTGGTGCTGACAATCACCCGATTTCCGTTGCGCAGCGCCCAGAGCGCGGCCGGTATCAGATAGGCCAGGGATTTCCCAGTGCCCGTGCCTGCCTCGACAAGCAGGTGACCTCCCTCCTCGATCGCCCGTGCGACTGAGCGAGTCATTCCGATCTGATCTGCACGTTCTTCGAAGCTTCCGAAGAGGTCAGGCCGCGCGCCACCTGCCCCCAAAACCCTCATGGCCTGCTCGTCGATCGCCTCGTCCGTGAGTACCCCCACACGCTCAGGTCGCGCGGGAAAGGCCGCCGGTTCTAGTGCAGCGATGACATCGGTCAGTCTCAGCGGTAGTGCAGTCGGCAAGGTCGAATCCTGTTTCCCGATCACCTCCATCGGATTCTCGTCGGCAACCCGCTCCATCACAAACTGATCGAGGCTGCGCTGTGGCGATGGCCGATCTGGGCGGCTCCCTATAGCGTCCCTAGGCGGCGCCACCATACGGCGTGGTGGAATGGCGATCCCCCGCTCGAGCGCAATCCTACGTAGCAGTGTCGCTACCCCCCAACCCCTCGACTCCTCCTCCACTACATCGGCCGGTAGCGGTGAATCGAGCCGGATCAGATCAGCTAGCAAAGCATCAGGCAACGCTCGGGCCTGCTCGTACAGTGCGAGGAAGACGGCGCGGGTCGCGTCAGCATCGGCCAGCGCGCGGTGTGCGATCGGCATGGCCACACCGTAGTGGGCTGCCAACGCCCCCAGCGCGCGATCCCTGAGTTTGGGTTCCAGCACTGCGGCCAACTCCAAAGTGTCAAGCACCGCTCCAGACGGTCGTATGCCTTGCTGGGCCAGGAACGCTAGATCGAAGCCCACATTCTGACCAACAATACTCGCCTCGCCGATGAACTCCTCCACCCTCAACCGCAGCGCGTTGAAGTGCGGTGCATCGGCAACATCGGCGTCGCTAATTCCCGTGATCTGCTGGATCCGCACTGGGATCGGGACATCGGGATTAACAAAGCTGTCGAACTTATCTGGATTCGCAATGGCCACACCGGGCGCGCTAAAGCGAACCATCCCGATTTCGGCAATGCGATCTCGGCTTGGATTCAGCCCCGTCGTTTCCAGGTCGATCGCAACAAACGTGTCGAGCAGTGGACGGTTCCCAGCTAGGCGTGACTCACGCTTGATGTTCGTAGCACTGTGACCGGAGTCAGATAGTCGTGGCAGATTGTTGCGTTAGCCATTTTCCGGCTCAAAGGGGCGAAACTGGCCGATGTTGAGTCCCTCGTAAACGACTGTTTGTCCGTTGTGCAGGAAGTCCAGTGTCTGCTGCCGGCTTTCCAATTTCTCCGGAAACACCGTCGCGTAGGTTGCGATGCCGGATGTCGAATGTGCGTCGGAGCCACCCGTCACCGGCTTGTCTAGAATGCGGGCCACTCGCAATGCGAACTCGTTCTCGCGGCGCGTATTGCCACCATTGCCCACTTCGATCCCATGCACGATCTGAAAAACGCTCATCTTCTCGGCCGCCTCCTCAGGTGTCATGTCGAACGGCTCTTTGCCCTGGCGCAAGAACGTGACCGGAGCGAAGAAGTGGCGAAAGGAGGAACAGGTCATGTACAGCCAAGATCGCTTGGGGAAATCGCGATATTGGCAGGATCGTCGTGAGGCCGACATGGAGAAGGCCGACTTTTACGACGAGGGTGTTCCACTTCACCCGGACC
>CAZZMQ010000059.1:0-5564 GCA_964655365.1 uncultured Dehalococcoidia bacterium
TTCCGCTGCTCGCGGTTGTAAACGGCGCCAGCAGATGGGTTGGCAATCTCGCGTTGATTTAATCCCTCTATCATGTCGATCATCTGCGGAATCTCTTGGGTCGCGCGCGGGTGCACGTCGGCCGGACGGATGTTTAGTTCGCGCCACTCAGCCTGGAAGCGGTCGATTTGCTGCTCTGCAAGTTGAGCGACGGGGATGCCAAGTCGCTCCGCGCGGGCGATCATCTTGTCGTCGACGTCCGTGAAGTTGTAGACGAAGCGCACGCTTTTGCCGCTCCATTCTAGGAAGCGGCGCAGCACATCGAAAATGACGATGCTCATTGCGTGACCCAGGTGTGCGTCGTCGTACGGCGTGACGCCACAGACGTACATTGTGATCGGATCATTTTGTGGCTGAAACTCTGACTTCACGCGAGTCAGGGTGTTGTAGAGCTGCACGGTCTTGGTTCTCCTGGGCCGGGCTCGGCGCCGCGTCTGGGCCGAGGCGGATACGCAAGCGGCTGAACGAAGCCTAGTCGCCGAGCTGGCGCAGCGGGTTGGGCGTTCCCTCTTCGGCTCCGATGGTGGGTGGACGGAGAGTCGAGGTGACCTCGTCTTCGAGTTCGATCAGCCGCTTCTCCAGCTCCTCGATACGATCGTGTTCAGGGTCGGGCAGGCGTAGGACAGTGTCATTGCCGGGATCATAGTAGGCGACGACGTGGCCTGGTACGCCGACGACAGTCGCGTAGTCGGGCACGTTGGCGACGACGACGGAACCAGCGCCGATCTTGGCACCCTTGCCGATCGTGACGGCTCCTACGATCTGTGCGCCCGCGCCTATGGTGACATCGTCTCGCAGCGTGGGGTGGCGTTTCTCGCGCCGAGTGCTTGTACCGCCCAGGGTGACGCCCTGGTGCAGGTGACAGCGTTTTCCGACGACCGTTGTCTCACCGATCACCACACCCATGCCGTGGTCAATGAAGCACGGGGAAGCGATTTCGGCACCGGGGTGGATCTCGATCCCGGTTAAGGAACGGCCGAAGTGTGAGATCAGTCGGGGCAGTACGCGGACGCGCCAATGACAGAGCTGGTGTGCCAGGCGGTGCAGAAACAAGGCGTGCACGCCCGGATAGGCGAAGATGACTTCGAAGCGGCTCGTCGCGGCCGGATCACGCTCCTGGGTGAAGCGGATATCTTCTTGGATACGGGTCCAGAGGGACATAGCAATTACCAGGTATGTGTCGGTGGGAGTGGCGGTCGCAGCGAAGCGCATCGCGCCGGTCAGAGGTGAGCGAGGTCGTCGGGGTAGCGGGTGTTGAAGTGCTGTTCCAGCAAACGAAGTGACTCTCTACAAGGATCGCGGTCTAGCGGTTCGCGACGATGCGAACGATCGCTTGTGCCTGAATCCCCTCGGCGCGCCCTAGCGCGCCCATCTGTTCGGCCGTTGTGGCTTTGACGTTGATCGCCTCGGCATCGACGCCGAGCGCTGCGGCCAGCCGTTCTTCCATGCCCTCGATGTAAGGGCGCAGGTGTGGGCGCTCCGCCACTATCACAGCGTCCACGTTGCCTACACCATAACTATGCTCCTGCAACATGGCGACCGTGCGGATGAGCATGCCGACACTGTCCGCATCAGACCAGAGGTTGCTGCTGGGTGGGAAGTGCTCGCCTATGTCTCCCAACCCTGCGGCGCCCAGTAAGGCGTCTATCAAGGCGTGGCTGAGCACGTCGGCGTCGGAATGACCGGCCAGGCCGGGGTGATTGGGAATTGTGACGCCGCCTAGGATGAGCGGACGGTCTGTGCCGGAGTCGGCGAAGCGGTGCGAATCGATGCCCAAGCCCACGCGTTCGCTGAGTATGTTGGTCATCGGAGGTTCCTGGTTGACCGTGGCGGCACCTGCTTGGGGAGTAGATAAGCCTCTGCGACGACGAGATCCTGTGGTGTTGTGACTTTGAGGTTCGGGCTCTCGCTCTCGTAGACGTGAACCGTGTGGCCGATTGCTTCGACCAGCACAGCGTCATCAGTAGCGTTTTCCGAACCGCGATCAGCATTCGATCGGTGGGCCCGTTCGAGCAGAGCGCGCTGGAAGAGCTGCGGTGTTTGAACGGCACGAAGGGAGTCACGGTCAATTGTTTCACGAATCGATCCGTCTTCATTAACTCGTTTGATCGTGTCGCTGATGCGGGCACCTGGGATAGCCGCGCCGTGTCGAACGGCTAGCTGGATCCCGCGACGGATCAAGCTGTCGCGGACGAGGGGACGGGCAGTGTCGTGTACGGCGATTAACTCCCCAGCATCCGGAACTGTAGTGGGTGCAGGCAGCGAAATCAGCCCGTTGGCGACTGAGTCTTGGCGCCGAGCGCCGCCTCTCACGACCGCCCGGACCTTACCGTGCCCGTACTGTGCGGCGATTTGCTCCAATTGTTTCTGGTTGAGCGCGCCGCTGACTATGACAATCGTTGTCACAGCCTCGCAGGAGGCGAACGTATCGATTGACCAGGCGGCCAGCGGCCGACCAAGCAACGGCTCGATTGTCTTGTCGATGCCGGCCATGCGCTCGCTTCGGCCCGCGGCGAGCAGAATCGCACTTACGCGGGGTTCCGCGCTCATTGGCTCAGTGTACCGGTCTGCTCGTTCGCCTTTTGCGCGACCGTCGCGTCGATTTGATCATCCGCGGACTCGGCGGGAAGATTGCCGACGTTCTCGCCTTCGATCATTCGTGCGAAGATCATGCGACCAGCGGACGTCTGAATTGAGCGCATCACCTCCACTGTGACCGTCTCGTTCTGGCGATTGCGCGCTTCTTCGACCACGACCATCGTGCCGTCTTCCAAGTAGCCCAGCCCCTGGCGTCGTTCGCGACCTTCCTGATGGATAGTGATTTCTAGTTGTTCGCCCGGCACGAGGACCACGCGCAAGGCCTGAGACAAGACGTTGGGGTTGAGCACCCGGATCGATTCCAGCTGGGCGATGCGGGCTAGGTTGAAGTCGGTAGTGAGGATGGCTGCTCTGCGCGCGCGAGCGAGTGCCACGAGGCGGGAATCGACATCCCCTGCGCCGCTGAACAACTCCTCATCAATTTGTGTCGTAATGGTATCGCTGACCTGAATGGTGGTGAGGATTTCCATTCCGCGACGTCCCCGTTGGCGTTTGACCGGATCGCTGCTGTCCGCCACGCGCCGCAGCTCGTCGAGTATGAAGCGGGGAACGAGTAGATTGGCCAGCAGAAAGCCTGAATCGACTAATTCAGCCAGGCGACCGTCGATGATGGCGCTGGTATCGACGACCACGGGTGGGAAGGATGTGTCCGCCTGTGGGGTGGGGGTGGTTGTGATAGCTTCGGTCCGCTCGCTCAACGAGCGGAAGAAGCGCTCAATCTCGACGCGTCGCCCTAGGGCGACCGTGATTCCAATCGGCGCCAATAAGATCGCCATGCCTACTGGGGCGAAGTCACCAGCCGCGCCTGGGAGCGCGCCCAACGCGGGCGAAAGCAATGCTGCGGCGACGAGTGCGGCTACCAGGCCGAAGCCGCCCAGGAAGATCTCAATGGTTTCGAGGCCGTGCAGGGTTCCCCGTCGGGCGCGTTCGGTGGGTAAGCGCGCGAAGCGGAGAAGAGCCAACCATGCCAGGCGAAAGCCAGTTGTGAAGCGGCGCAAGCTGGTCATGGGACCGTGTTCCGCGGCTGAGACGACGCCCGGCCGCTTAAGCAAAGTGGCGGCCATACGGCCGCCGATAAGTCCGTGACGGTTTCCCGTCGAAATAACCTCAGGCACCACTGCTGCAGTGCAGGATCCATAGTACCAGGATTCCGCGCAGGCAGTAAAGCTTCGCAACTACGTTCGAGGTTCCGTCTTGCGTTACTCAGGACCTAGCTACCGAAGATGGCATCCAGGCTTGCGTCACCTCCCGCCGCTAGTGCACAGTTCTTTACCGTCTTGCCGATGAAGACGATTAGCGCGAACTGCCAGATAGGCATCCGAACGGCGCCGGCCATGAAGCCTGCGATGTCGAAGATCGGATTGGGCACCACGGAGAGCACGAACATTGTGCTGCGCCCGCGTCGCTGCATCCAACTGTCGAGTTTGCGGTAGGAGGCGCGGTCTTCGATCACGACCTTACCCCCCATACCTGCCAGGTAGGCGGTCATTTCTCCGATTGTTTCGCCGGCTGCCGCGACGATGCCGACCACCAGCCAGAATGGGATTCCGCCGACGTTGCCGACGAATTGTCCGCTGCTAACGACGACCGCCGCGCCGGGTAGCGGCAAGATAACCGATGCGGATCCGATCAAAGAGATTAGGAAGATGCCGGCGTATTCGAAGCGCTGTAGGTCGGCCAGGTTCCAGCCGAGGGCGAAGAAGACGAAGGCAAAGACCGACACGATCAGGACGACGATGGCGATGTAGCTATATTCGCGGCGCCAGTGAGAGAGGCCTTGGCACAGCCCGAGCGTGTCTGTACCAGGCGGGCCTTGCCCTCGCGTGGTAGGGGTTGCGTCGGAGTCGCTCGGAGAAGCGCGGTTCAGCGCAGCGCGTTCGGGGGCCTTGGCCATCCCCAGGCTCGGCCGTTCCAGGCCACGCTCTGTGAAAAGCGATGCTGCCCCGTGGCCGACCAGGCAACTCGAGCTAAGCCTAGCCTGTCGTCGCAACATAGTCGCAAGACCGTAGGCTTGGATCGTGGCCTGTCGCGTCGGCAACCGTCGCCCGTTGGGTCGCTCACAGGGCGGTGATATCGTGAGCTCTCACGACTTTGTTAGTGAAGTGAGGACCTGCCAGCGGCGGGCGAGGGGATTGCGATGTCGGTAGTCGATTTGGACCCGATCCTCCGCGGTGTATCCAAGCCGGCCCGCTACAGCGGCGGCGAGTGGAACAGCATCCAGCGAGATTGGGATGACTGTGACAGTCGCTGGGCGCTGATCTACCCAGACGTCTACGACATTGGTATGTCCAACGGCGGCCTGGCCATCCTCTACGATCTGCTCAATCGCTGTTCGGGTTCCCTGGCCGAGCGTTGTTTCGCGCCCTGGCCCGACATGGAAGCGTCGCTACGAGCCAGCGGAGTGCCGCTCTTTAGCCTGGAGAATCGACGTCCGCTGCACGAGTTCGATGCGATCGGCTTCTCACTTTCGTACGAGCTGACGTACACCAATGTGCTGAACATGCTGGAACTGGGCGGGATTACCGTGCGGGCGGAGCAGCGCGCTGATCACGAGCCGATCATCTTCGCCGGAGGATCCGGCGCGTTGGTGCCAGAGCCATTGGCTCCGTTCATCGACGCATTCGTGCTGGGCGAGGGTGAGGATGTGATCTTGGAATTGGACCAGTTTGTACGCGACTGGCGCGCGACGGGTAAGGGCGATCGCCTAGAGATGCTGCAAGGCCTCGCTCGCATTCCCGGTGTCTATGTACCGCGTTTCTATGACTGGAAGTACAACAAGGACGGCACGATTACCGAGGTGGTGACCACCTCTGACGCGCCTCTTCCTGTTGTCAAGCGGTTCATTCAGGGGATGCCGCCGATTTTGACGAAACCGATCGTGCCGTACCTGCAGACGGTGCATGATCGCGCCGGGATTGAGATCCACC
>CAZZMQ010000059.1:5574-6486 GCA_964655365.1 uncultured Dehalococcoidia bacterium
TGCCGGTTCTGTCAGGCTGGCATGATCTACCGGCCTTTGCGTGAGCGGACGCCAGAGGAGGTTGCTGCGGGAGTGCGAGAATTGGTCGCGAACACTGGTTATACGGAACTCTCATTGGTCTCACTGAGCAGCACCGACCATAGCCAAATCAGCGATATCGTGCGCGCGATCCGGGCGGATTTTGGCGATGAGTTGACAATTTCGCTGCCCAGTACACGCGTTGATTCGTTCAGCGTTGACGTTGCGCTGCTGTGCTCGGCTCGCAAGATACACAGCATGACATTTGCACCTGAGGCCGGCAGTCAGCGTCTGCGGAATGCCATCAGCAAGGTTGTTTCGGAGCAGGATCTGCTGGACGCGGCACGCAACTCGTTCGAGAACGGATGGAGCAGCATCAAGCTGTATTTCATGGTTGGATTGCCAACGGAGACCATCGCAGATGTGCAGGGCATTGTGGATTGGGCGGCACAGGTCAAGCAGATCGGGAGCGAAGTGGTCGGCAAACGGGCGCGTGTTCGCGTTTCCACCTCTAATCACGTGCCCAAAGCGCACGCGCCCTTTCAGTGGGCTCGACAGGACACACCCGAGGAGCTAGAACCGAAACATCAACTCCTGCGCGAGCAATGTCGCAAGGCGCGACTCGACTTCAGCTGGAACGATCCGGCCGAGTCGCTGTTGGAAGGCGTGCTCTCGCGCGGCGACCGCCGCACGGCGGCAGTGGTCGAGGAGGCCTGGCGGCATGGCGCGAAATTTGATGCCTGGAGCGAGCACTACAGGCCCAAGGTTTGGCAGACAGCGTTCGAGTCCTGTGGCGTAGACCCGGACTTCTACACACACCGCGAACGGGATCTATGGGAACGTTTTCCCTGGATGCATATCGCGTCGGGTGTGAGTGAGCCGTACCTTCGCAGG
>CAZZMQ010000059.1:6496-10873 GCA_964655365.1 uncultured Dehalococcoidia bacterium
GAATGGCAACGCATGCAGGCGGATCTGACGACCATTGACTGTCGCGATGGGTGTCAGGTTTGTGGTCTGGAACACCAGGCCGGTCTCTGTGCACTCAAACTCGGGGACTTGGTTGCCACTCACCGTGGGGCGAAGACTGACGCTCAGGCGGGCGAGCGGATTATCGTCGTCTAGTGATGGGTGGAGGAGTTGGGCGATGACCCGCCCCGTCCTGGATTTTCTTGCCTGGCAGCTTGATCAGTCTTTCGAGGACAAGCCAGAACATTCACTCATGGCCAATCTCTCGTCGGTGACCAACGACACGCTGGATCAACTTCCGCCGGGTGGCGGGCGCACTCTGCGCGATCTGATCGTGCATTGCGCGTCGGTCAAGCGGATGCATGTGAATCACGCCTTCGGAGAGGGCACGCTCACCTGGTGGACCACTTGGAACGGCGAGGGTCCGATGGAGGAGGCTAATCTCGAGGCGCTGACATGGTGGTTGCGGGAAGGCCATGCCGAGGCTCAGGAAGCGGTTGCCGAGCTGAGTTCGGATGAGGAGTTGCTAGTGGAGCGCAAGACGCACTGGGGCGAGGATCGCGAAACGCGGCTGCTGATTGACGCGATCCTCATCCACGACATCTACCACGCAGGCGAGATCAATCACCTCAGCGGCCTTTTGCGGCCGGGAACATGATCCGCTCTTGGGGCTGGGTCGGTTAGAGTGGATACTCGCCAGCAGTGTTCGCAGAGGGGCCGCATCCGTACTTAAATCGGCACGGACTAGGTGGTGCATTGTGCGGGGTTATGGCGACCCGAATGACATCTTGCGGCCGGAAGCGCAGTCTGTACTTCTACGGGAATACACCCCGGGTCTTGATCGCATCGACCACGCGGCCGACCCCAACGACGTATGCTGCGTCGCGCAGCGACAACTTTCGATCCTCAGCCGTATGCCAGACGTTGGCGAAAGCCTTCGTCATGATGCGGTGGAGGCGCTGATTGACTTCCTCTTCCTCCCAGAAGAATGACTGTAAATCTTGCACCCACTCCATGTAGGAGACTGTTACGCCGCCAGCATTGGCGAGGATGTCCGGCACGACAATGCGACCGCGGTCCAGAAAGATTGCTTCGGCAGCTGGCGAGGTGGGCCCGTTGGCGGCTTCGATTACGACACTGGCGCGCACAGCCTCCGCGTTCTCGGCCAGGATCACGTTTTCCACGGCGGCTGGAATCAGATAGTCGCAGTCGATCTCGATCAGCTCCGCGTTCGTGATCCGGTCAGCACCGTGCGGGACCGCGGTCATGGTGCCGTAGTCGTCCTTGCCGGCGAAGAAAGAGGGAACATCTAGACCGTTGCCGTTGTAGTATCCCCCGGCGCGGTCGCTTAGCGCGACGATCTTGGCCCCTTCGTCGTGGAGCAGACGGGCCGTGGTTGACCCAACATTGCCGAACCCCTGGATCGCGATGCGCAGGTCGGCGACATCTATGCCGCTTTTACGACAGATCTCTTGGACGATATAGGAGACGCCGCGGCCCGTGGCTGCGACCCGGCCTTCGCTGCCGCCGAGCGGGACCGGCTTGCCTGTGACCACCGACGCAACGGTATGGCCACGGGCCATTGAGTACGTATCCATGAACCAGGCCATGACCTGGGCATTGGTACCCATGTCCGGTGCGGGAATGTCGATCTCGGGGCCGATCACCGGCTCCAATTCGGCAAAGAAGCGGCGACTGAGATTCTCTAGCTCGCAGTCCGAGAGCTCACCCGGATCGACGATGACTCCGCCCTTGGCGCCACCATAGGGCAAGTTGACGACGGCGCACTTCCAAGTCATCCACATTGCGAGAGCGCGAACCTCATCTTCTGAGACCTGGCAGGAGTAGCGGATCCCACCTTTGAAGGGACCACGGGCGTTGTTATGTTGGACGCGGTAGCCAGTGAACATGCGGACGCTGCCATCGTCCATCTCGACGGGAAAGTTCGTAGTGAACTCGCGCTCCGGTGTGGAAAGCCGCTCGATCAGCCAGTCATCAACAGCGAGCTTGCTGGCGACGTCCGCTAATTGCTGGCGTGCGGAGTCGTATGGGTTGGGTTCACTGGGGCAGGCGTTAGCAGGATTTGTCACGGCTCCGGCTCCGGTTCGCGTAGCTTCGTATGTGAGGCGGCGTGTTTGACTGGCGGCTAGAGACCCAAGGCTTGTTCGAAGGGCCCCGTGTCGTCGAAGGGGCCTACGATAGCCAGGCGCAAGCGGTTTTCTTGAATCAGGTCTCGAGCGACACGGATCAAGTCGTCGTGGGTAACGGCTTCGAGATCGGCAACGACTTCATCTACGGTTCGGGCGTGATTCAGCAGCAGTGCTTGACCGCCGTACCAACTGGAGACGGACCGGGTGTCCTCCATGCTGAGAAAGAGGCGGCCTTTGGCGTACTCGACAACCTTGCGATGTTCTGCTGCTGGCAGCCCCACCGTGAGCAGCCCCAATTCGCGCAACGCAGCGCGAAGCGCTGCCATTGCGTTGTCGGGATCGACCGCCAGATACAGTGAGATGGCACCGGTGTCGCGCAGGTTGGAGGTGTAGGCGTGGACATCGTAGGCGAGGCCGAGCTCTTCCCGCAGCTTGATGAATAGTCGGCTGCTCATGCCTTCTCCCAGCGCGGAGATGAGCAGGCTGAGTGCGAAACGATCCGGGTGGTCGGCCGAGAGGGCGGGCAGTCCGACCATCAAGTGGGCTTGCTCGATCTCCTTATGATGTAGAGCAACCTCCCGTGCCGCGACGTTGACTTTGGCTGACTCCCAACCCGTCGGCGATCCGAAGCGCCAATCTGCAGTGGCGTGCGCAGTGATCGCCGCGACCTCCTCGGGATCGACGGCGCCGGCCACGGAAAGCAAGGTGTTGCTCGGGGTGTATTGCTTGAAGCGATACTCGGCCGCTTCCGCTATCGGGATCGCCCGGACGGACTCCGGTGTGCCGGCTACGTCGCGGCCCAATGGGTGACCGGGCCAGAGCAGCCTGTCCAAGGCAAGCTCGGCAACCTGACCGGGGTTGTCCTCCACGGAGGCGAGTTCCTCCAAGATGACGTTGCGCTCTTTCTCCAACTCCTGTGGTTGGAACAGCGGGCGCAGCACGATGTCGCAGATTAGTGTTAGGGCCAGTTCGAGCTGGTTGCGTGCGACCTTGGCATAATAGACAGTCAGTTCTCGGTCGGTTCCGGCGTTGAGGACGCCGCCGACGCTTTCGATGGCTTCGGAGATCAGTTGAGCTGTGGGCCAGGCCTTGGAGCCCTTGAAGCAGAGATGCTCGACGAGATGGGAGACGCCGGCCTGCGTTTCCTGCTCATAGCGAGATCCGGCCCCTACGTAGAGGGAGACGGTGACGGAGCGTGTGTGAGGCATCGGTGCGGTCAGAATACGCAGGCCGTTCGGCAATTGCCGCTGGTCCAGGACAGGGTCGCTTATGCCTGAGGCCACCATATCGACCTAGTCCTGTTCCCAGAGCACGTCGCCATGCAGATCGGCGTCATGCTCCTTAGTGGCAAAGTACGCGTACTCCTCACGGCTTGCACCGACGGTGGTCTCGTCGCCGTGGCCGTTGAGAATGATTGTGTTCTCGGGCAGGCTGTGTAGATGCTCTGTGATCGACCCTATCAGGGTTAGTAGGTTTTCATTGCTGGTTGAGTGGCCCGGACCGCCCGGGAAGAGGGTGTCGCCGACTACACAATATGGTGCGTGGTAATAGCAGAGCCCGCCAGGCGTGTGCCCGGGCGTATGGATCACCTGCAGCTTCGTGTCGCCCAGCTCGATTGAATCACCGCCTTGCAGCGCGACGTCGATCCGTGAATGGTCGCCCCAGGGCTCGTCGGGGTGCATGTAGAAGGGCGCGGCGACCTTCTCCCGCAGAGCATCGAAGGAATGGATGTGGTCCGGGTGCGAGTGGGTGAAGAGAACCATGCTGATTTTGGTTCCAGCAGCAGCAGCCAGCACCTGATCCATTTCTGGAACGGCGTCGATGATCGCACTCTGGCTGGTGGCCTTGTCTATGAGGATAAAGGCGTTGTTGGAGTAAGGGCCGAGCGCGCTGAGTTTGACCACGCGCAAGCCATCCGACTCGTAGAGGGGAGCAGGTGCGGCCATGGGAGTCTCCTTCGTGCCGGTCGGCTTGATCGCGAGATCGCTTCATGACAATCGATCGACGGGGCGCGAGTCTACGGGATGCGATGCGAGGCCGCTACGTGGTGATCGGTCTAATAGTGGAGGGGTTGTGGAGATCGGGGGCGACGGGAGGCGAGCGGTTGCGGCGGTATCCCGCGTGCGTATCGGACAGTCATTTGCGACGGCCTGCGCAAGCGATTTTGGTCGTACACTGGAGGCGAGTCGTGCGGATGCGTGACCACGGA
>CAZZMQ010000059.1:10883-16647 GCA_964655365.1 uncultured Dehalococcoidia bacterium
TGATTTTTGGGCGGGCAGCTTCCCGGTGCAAGCCGAGGAACGACCAGTGGCCATCTCAACGGGCGCGAGCGTGCCGCTTGCGTCGATTCTCCCCCCCGGCACTGAGATCAACGACGTCGGCGCGTTGCGCAGCGGTGGCTGCGATTTGCCAGAATTGGCAGAGCGGTTTGGCACGCCGCTCTATATCTACGATGAGATGGGTATTCGTGAGGCGTGCCGCGACTATTTGAGAGAATTTGGCGACCGCTTGCCCGGAATCCGTGCCCTATACGCTGCTAAGGCCTATCTCAGCCCGGCTTTGGCCGCGATCCTGGCGGAGGAAGGATTCGGCATGGACATTGTCTCGGGCGGTGAACTGCATGTTGGTCGGGCCGGCGGATTCCCGGCAGAGCGAATGGCCTTTCATGGCAACAACAAGGGTGAAGTTGAGCTGCTGGAGGCGGTGGAGGCGGGGGTCGGGCTGATCTTCGTAGGCAACGACGACGGACTGGTTCGGCTGGACCGGATCACGAGCGAACTTGGCCGGAGCCAAGCGGTGATGCTGCGGGTCACCCCGGCCGTCGACGCTCACACGCACGAGAAGACGACGACGGGGCTACGCGACAGCAAATTTGGTTTCCCGCTCGACAGCGGCGATGCGCAGCGGGCAGTGGAAGCGGTTCTGGCAGCGGAACAACTCGATCTGACGGGGTTCCATATCCATCTCGGCTCGCCGATTTTCGAGGTCTATCCTTATCTGCGTGGGATCGAGGTTATGACCCAGTTCGCAGCGGATATGCGCGATCGGTATGGCTACGTTTGGAGTCAGTTTAGCCCAGGTGGCGGATACGCCGTCGGCTACACCGAGGCGGGCCTGCCGCCCTCGATTTCGACTTATGCGACGGCCGTCGCCGACGGGCTGCGCGCTGAATGCGAGCGACATTCTTTACCCTTGCCGGAGGTTCACATTGAGCCTGGCCGCTCAATCGTGGCGCGCGCCGGGGTCGCGCTCTATACGGTGGGCAGTCGCAAGGAAATACCCGACGTGCGTACCTACGTGGCCGTTGATGGCGGTATGGCCGACAACGTGCGGCCTGCCATGTATGGATCCGGCTATTCCGCGCTGCTGGCCAACCGCGCGCGTGATGTGCCTGAAGAGACAGTGACGATCGCTGGGAAGATAAGTGAGAGTGGCGATATTCTGGCTAGGGATGTCGATCTACCGAAAGTGCAGGTGGGTGACTTGCTGGCGATTCCGGCCAGTGGCGCGTACAACTTGGCGATGGAGAGCAATTACAATCTAGCCCAGCGTCCGGCCGTCATCTTCGTGCGCGATGGCAGGGCGCGGCTAACGCGTCGTCGTCAGAGTTACGACGACTTGCTGGCGCTTGAGGTGATGCCTAATGGGGGGTCGCTATGAGCGTCGAGATGCGGGAGGCTGCGAAAATTCAAGATTGCAGCCTGTGGGACGTAGTTGGAACGGCAAAGGCCGCGACTTTGCTGCGTCGTATGGTTGACGAGGACCGCGTACCCCATGCGCTGATGCTCAGCGGGCCGTCGCGTGTCGGCAAGGCTCGCTTGGCCCTTGAGTTAGCCTGCGCGCTGAATCATCAGCGGAATGACTGTCGCCAATGCCCCCGGATCCGAAGCGGAAAACATGCCGACGTGGAAATCATTGCGCCGGGTGGGTTGACGCTGGAAGCGAGCAGCGACAATCCTCGCAGCCGCATGATCTCAATTGCGCAAGTGCGGCGGTTGGAGATGGTCGCGGCTAGCTACCCCTACGAGGGGCGACGGCGGGTATTCATTGTCGACCCGGCGGACGCAATGAATGATGACGCTGAAGATGCGTTTCTGAAGACGCTGGAAGAGCCTGCACCCTTCGTCACCTTCGTGCTGGTGACGGCGCGGCGAGCGCTGCTGAAGGAGACCGTGCTCTCGCGCTGCACTCGAATCGACGTCGCGCCGATGCCGGTTGTTGAGCTGTCAGTCTGGCTTTCAGCGGAGCACGGACTGGATGCGGAACAAGCCGCCACTCTGGCTCGACTAGCCCGCGGGCGGGCTGGTTGGGCTCTGGATGCACTCGAGGAGGGAGATCCCTTTGCACTGCGCCACGGGCAGATCGAGGAGATCAAGCGATTAGCGTCACAGGGTCGCTCGGAGCGTTTCAAGTACGCCGAGGGGCTTGTACCGCGTGGACAACTTGACCCGGTCGACGCCCAGACAGCGTTGGACCAATGGAGCGCTTGGTGGCATGACATTTTGTTGTTGAGTGTTGGTGAGGATGACCGTGTTGTGCATCGTGATCATCTCGATGATCTACGCCGGGCTGTGGGTTCGTACCGGCCCGCCGACGTCATTCGCTTTCTGATCGCACTGGAACGCACTGAGCGTTTTCTGCGCGAAGGCGTCAACCCTCGACTCACTCTCGATGCGCTCTTCACGCAGATTCCAGAGCCGCGCGAGGGCCGCACGCGCGTAGAGGCTGGAGTCTGACGATGCCGAGTCAGGTAATCGGGGTGCGCTTTCGCGAGGCGTCGCGTATGTATCACTTCGCTCCGCCCAAGCACGAGATCTTCGTGGGCGAGTACGTCGTTGTGGAGACCCCTCGCGGTTTGGAGATGGGACACGTCGTCACAGTGCCCGATCCGCCCGTGGAAGACGAAACGCCGGGCGAGGTTCCGGCGGACGTGAAGCCTATCGTACGCATGGCGACGGGCGACGACCGGGATCAGGCCCTGCGCAACCAGGACCAGGCCTTGATCATGTTGCGTCGAGCTCGCGAGCTGGCCGTGACGCACAAGCTGGATCTCTACCTGGTCGGGTTCCAGATCAACTTGAGTGCTAGCGAAGCGACGGGTTACTTCCACGCAGAGGCACACGTCAACTTCCGCGATTTGATTCACGATTTGGAGGATGAGTTTGGGCTGAGAGTGGAGATGCAGCATGCCGGGCCACGGGATCGCGCCAAGCTTGTTGATGGCTACGACCTGTGTGGCCAGCGCCTCTGCTGCGCTTCGTGGATGACCGATTTTCCGAAAGTCGGTGTTCGCATGGCTAAGGAACAGAACCTCGCACTGAATCCTGACAAGATTTCGGGTGTCTGCGGGCGCTTGCTCTGTTGCCTGACGTTCGAGTTCGATGCCTACAAGGAGATGCGCGGCACGTTGCCCAAGATGGGGAAGCGTGTCTCGACACCGGCCGGGATGGGCAAGGTTGTTTCGCTCAATACTCTGGCCCAAAAGGTGACGATCTTCCTGGAGGAACAGCATCAGCGCGTGGAGGTACCTGCCGAAGAGATCGGCTTGGCTGTGCGGGTTGAAGAGGCGCCGAACCAGGCGTTGATCGAAGAGCGGGAAAGTCGTGGGCCGGCAGGACGGAGGCGATCTCGTTCGGATCGCCTCCCGCCGTCGGCGGAAGCCCCGTCCATCGAGGCACCTACCAATGATTCCGGCTCGTCGAACGCCACGCCTGTCCGAGATGCCACTGCGCCAGCACAGCGCGATGGTGAAGGCCGTCGTCGTCGCCGTCGCCGTCGCCGTCGCCGTGGATCAGGAGATGCCGAGGCCCTTTCTGACACGGGACGGAGCGATGATCTTGGCGGGGGCCGGTCGGAAGGGCGGCGAAACCCACCCGATTCAGGAAGCGACCTACCACTGCAAGGGCGGCCTGCCGGACGTCGAGTTGAAGGGCGTGACACGGATGGGGCTTCCGACGGAGGTTCGGCCGATGCTGGAACGCGCAGGACACGCAGGCGTCGGCGTCGACGGAAGCGCCGTGGCGAAGGAGGGGACCGGGGCGGCTCTGATTCCGGCCGCTCCAATACCGGGAGCTCCGCCGCGGGAGAGTCCAACTGATCGGTAGTCGGTTGAGCTTGAGTTGTCTCGCTAGATATCGAACTCGTCTGGAACGCCGATAGGCGGCTTCTCTTGACTGCTAGTCATTTGGTTAACGATTTGCTCTAGCTGTTCGTCGTCGTACCAGTGCAGTACGATTCGACCGCCCTTGCGGCGACGCTCGATCACGACCTTGGTCGAGAGAGCACTCTGCAGTCGTTCGACGGCGAGGCGGTCGCCGGGCGGGCTAGTGGAGCGAGGCGGTTGGGCAGCCCCATCAAGCGCACGCAGCTGTTGTGCGGCGGTCTCGGCTTGGCGCACGGTTAGGTTGCGCTCTCGGATACGCTCCCAAAGGCGGATTTGCTGTGCCTCACTGGGGGCACCCAGAATCGCACGGGCGTGACCTTCGCTGATTTCTCCGGCGGCCAGGCTCATGCGGATTGGTGTGGGTAGTTGTAGTAGCCGGAGCGAGTTGGCGACTGCGGTGCGACTCTTACCTACCTCCTTGGCTATGCGCTCTTGTGTTAGCCCACTGTCCGCGAGTTGTTTGAAGGCGTGCGATTCTTCCAGCGGGCTGAGGTCCTGGCGTTGAATGTTCTCGACCAAAGCGAGGATTAGGTTCTTGCCGTCGGTGCCCTCGCTGATGTGAATCGGTATCGTGTCCAGCCCGGCGATCTGGGCGGCGCGCCAGCGTCGTTCGCCGGCGATCAGCGTGAAGCGACCGTGACCGGCGTCGCGCACCAGGATCGGCTGGAGCACGCCGTTTTCACTGATGCTGGCGGCAAGTTCCTCCAGCGACTGAGGGTTTATGAACTGACGAGGTTGTTCAGGATTTGGTTCAATCGAGGCGACATCAACGCTTATGATCGGGCGTGGATCGGTTGCCCTCTCGGGAGAGGTGGTAGTGGGGGCGTTGGTTGTTTCTGCCGTGTGCTTGGTTTGAGTGTGGGGAATGAGGGCGTTGAGGCCTCGTCCAAGCGCGGGTCCTCGGGTCATGCTGTACCTCCGGTGATAGTGCGCGGCAATGCGGCTGTGGCGTTGTTCGGGCTGGATTCTCTCGTCTTGTGTTGGGACTCGGGGAGTGGGCTGATTCGTGCGGTATGCGGTGATTGCGGAGTCGTGGAAGTGGCTGATTGCGTTGCGGTGGAGATCGATTCGGCGACACCAGTGGCATACGCAGCAGGGATCTCAGACTGAGCCGACGATTGGTCGGGCACGGGCGCAAGCCTGGCGATCATTTCCTCCGCGAGATCGGCGTAGGCCTCAGCTCCTCGTGACTGTGGCGCATATTCGAAGACGGTTTTGCTGTGACTGGGCGCTTCGCTGAGGCGGACGGAGCGCGGGATCACCGTGCTGAAGGTTTGCGGGAAGTGGGCGCGGACCTCATCGACCACAGCCTGCGCCAGTTTGGTGCGCGAGTCGTACATAGTCAGAATGAGTCCGACGATTGCCAGTTCGGGATTGAGGTTCTCGCGCACGCGCTCGATCGTGTTGGTTAGGTGGCTGAGGCCTTCGAGCGCCATGTACTCGCATTGGACCGGTATGAGCACTCCGTCGGCGGCAGTTAGAGCGTTGAGGGTGAGCAGACCGAGCGAGGGTGAGCAGTCGAGCAGAATGTGGTCATAGGCTTCTCTTATGGGGCCGACGGCTTCTCGGAGGCGGAACTCGCGCTCCTCGCTGAGGGCGAGTTCGATTTCCCCTCCCGCAAGGTCAGGCGAGGCGGGAACTAAATCGAATCCTCTATTAGCGTACTTCAGTACGCATGTGGCGATATCAGCGCGCTCTGCCAGCACGTCGTAAATTGACGCTTGGGTTCCGGGATGAACGCCCAGCGCGCTGCTGGCATTGCTTTGTGCGTCGCAGTCGATCAGCAGGACACGGCTGCCAGTACGTGCGAGCGCCGCAGCGAGGTTGACCGCCGTTGTCGTTTTGCCGACGCCGCCTTTTTG
>CAZZMQ010000060.1:0-10892 GCA_964655365.1 uncultured Dehalococcoidia bacterium
GTCTCGCGCCTCACACGGAACGTGCTCGACCGGTTCCTCGATCGCACCCCATTCGACTGACGGTTATTGCGGAGGTACTTGGGGAAGGCTAAGGTGCCTCACCGTCCGGCCGTGAGTGGCCAGACCACTGGTCACGACTATTTCCATGTCTCGTGATATCAACGATGTAGTGCGCCTCTTTGCGGTGGCGGATGTGGCGAGAATGCAGTCGTCAATTCTGCTCTGGCCGGGCCATTGTGCTCAGAGAGACCGTGCGGCTTAGACTTTGTTCTGTTTTTGAGAGGGGATATCGAATGTCTAGCATTTCGGATGGCGTCACCGCAGGGTTCTCGACCGAGCGTTTGGCGCGGATCGATGCACTGCTAAAGCAACGCTATCTAGACGCGGGGAAGCTTGCCGGCGTCGTTACGCTTGTGGCGCGGCGCGGCGAGATCGCACATTTCTCTGCACTCGGTGAGATGGATGCCGAACGCGGCAAGCCGATGACTACCGACACCATTGTGCGGATCTACTCGATGTCGAAGCCGATCACGTCAGTGGCGCTGATGACTCTGTACGAAGAGGGGCACTTCCAACTCGACCAGCCGGTGCAAGACTTTATCCCGGCGTGGTCAGATCTCGGCGTCTGGCGGATGGGCGCGCACCCCAACTGGGTCACGACCCCCCTGGCGCGTCCGATGACCGTGCGTGACCTGCTTTCGCATCAGGCGGGGCTGACCTATAGCTTCCAGTTCCGCCATCCCGTGGATGCCGCCTACCGCGATCTGGCCATTCTGAATCGCGCGGAAGACTTGGCCTTGCCCGACGAGACGCTGGCGGAATCGGCGGCCAAGCTGGCGCAGGTTCCGCTTCTGTTTTCGCCGGGGACCTCTTGGAACTATTCCATTGCGACCGATATTTGTGGCTATTTGGTGGAACTGATCAGTGGGCAATCCTTTGATGCTTACCTTGATTCCCGGATTTTCGGCCCCTTGGGCATGGTCGACACGGGCTTTCATGTACCCGACACCAAGCTTGAACGCTTCGCGGCCTGTTACTCGCCGACCGCCGACGGCGGCCAGGTGCTTCAGGACGACCCGGAAACGAGCGCCTACCGGAAGCAGCCGCGTTTGCTTTCGGGTGGGGCTGGACTCGTCTCTACCGCAGACGACTATTTCCGGTTCTGCCAGATGTTGCTTAACGGGGGAGCCCTTACCGGAGAGCGCATCCTTTCGCGCAAGACGATCGAGCTGATGACCCAAAGCCATCTGCCGCCGGGCACGAGCTTGGCTACGGCTGTGCCGCCAGGTGTCTATGGGGAGCCGATCCAATCGGGTACGGGGTTTGGATTAGGTTTTTCGGTACTGTCTGATCTCAGTCGCGCACAGATCATCGGATCCGTGAACCAATATGCGTGGGCTGGGGCGGCCAGTACCCAATTTTGGATCGACCCAGTCGAGGAAGTCGTGGTCATATTCCTCACGCAGTTGCTCTACGGCGCTTACCCCATTCAGCGACAACTGCAGGTGTTGGTGAATGCCGCATTTGATGACTGAAAGGAGCGGCTTTCTTGCACGATGAGCGGATAGTGTCCCGCTTGCAGCGATCGGTGCGGGGCACCGATCGCTGCTCGACGAACGCGCTCTCCACAGCAGGCTGAGGCCGATCTGGAGTGCTCCGGCTCGGTGAGTACAAATCGGAGGTGGCTGGAACAGGCCTGCTTCGTCGGGGATCGTGGTCAACGCGTGATTGGTGCATCCGTAATGATTGGTGCGGCTGCGATCACCGCGCCCAGTGCTGCGCTGACGACGAGCCAAACCCAGAGCAGGGTGGCGTCGCCTGTCGACATGCCGATTAGGCCGACGACTAATGCACCGATCAGTACGCCGCCCAGGATGCGCGCAAATGCCAGGCGTCGCTGTTTGAGGAGTCGCATGAGTGAGAGTCCTTCACCGCCCCGTGCATGGCTAGACGTGACTTGTTGGATGGGGGCCCCCCGTTTGTAGTAATTGCGCGGCGCGGTAGAGGTGCATCATTGTTCTAAGAGATTGTTATGAGCTTATTCTGCTGGCCGCTCGTGTTCGGACCTAAGCGGCGGATGGGAGGAATCCGATGCCACGTGGCCTGACTCGTATCGATCACGCGCGATTCATAGTCACAGTTGATCCGCAGCGCCGGATGATAGCCGACGGATCCATCTTGATTGAGGACGACACCATCGCTGCTGTGGGCAAAGCTGACGAGTTGGCCGATCGCGCTGTTGATCGGGTGATTGACGCGCGAGAGATGGTAGTGACCCCGGGGTTTTTGAACGGGCATATGCACGTCAGCTATGCCCATGCGGTGCGGGGCATTTTCCCCGACGACGTGGAGAATCGGCTGGCCCACGTGTTTCATATGCAGTCGGTGATGACAGCGCAAGAAGAGTATGACACGACGCTACTGGGCCTGGTGGAGCTGCTTAAGGGCGGCACGACGTGTTTCGTCGACCCGGGTAGCACGCGGCACCTGGACTCGGTGGTGCCGGCTTACGAGGCTGCTGGCGCCCGTGTGATCACAGGCGAACAGGTCACGGATACTGAGAACCCGATCCACCTGCCGGTTTACGATACGGCGACGGCGCTGCGGCGGGTTCGCGATTCGATCGAGCAGTACGATGGGCTTCTCGAGGGGCGCGTGCGAGCTTGGGTGATGCCGTTCTCGCAGGCGGTCTGTAGTCCCGAGTTGCTGCAAGGGTGCGACGCGCTCGCAGCTGAACTCGGCACGATGATGACCTTGCATCACTTCGGTGGCTTGCGCGCTGGTGCTGAGATAGGGGCAGCCGATGAGTTTCCGACAGAACAGCTATATAAGCTCGGTATCCTAAGTCCGCGTCTCGTGCTCTCGCACGGTATGGATTTGGCCGATGCCGAGATCGGACGGATTGCGCACAGTGGGACGCATGTTGTGATGTGTCCATCAACGGTCTTGAAGGGCGCAGGTGGCATCCGCGATGGTGGACGTCTGCCGGAGCTGCTAGATGCGGGTGTCGATGTCGCGCTCGGGACCGACTCGGTTAACAGCTCCAACTACTTGGACATGGTGCGCGTGATGAATGCGGCGGCAGTGATCTATAAGGATGCACGCCGCGATCCGGCTCAGATCACGGCGGAGACGGCGCTTGAACTGGCCACGATCCGTGGTGCACGGGCACTCGGGATCGAAGAGTTGGTCGGGTCGATTGAGATTGGCAAGCGCGCGGATCTGGTGTTATTCGATACGCGCCGGGCGGAGTGGCGTGCCTTGACGCATCCGGTTCGGAACCTCGTCTATAGCGCTAATGCGGCTAGCGTGCACACCGTGCTGGTGGACGGACGGGTGGTGGTGGAGGGTGGCGCGGTGACGTTTGCCGATGAGTGGGAGCTAATTCAACGGTGCGAGGCGCACGGTGAGCGGATCCGGGCGTCGACAGGTGTCGGTTGGGAGACGGATTGGCCCGTAGAGTGATGGGTTTCGATCGTGGCTAGCTGAGATTGATCAACTCGCTCTGCTCTCCGTAGGAACCCGCCCTGATTACCCCGCACCCGTAAAGTCATCCATCGTTGGCTTGCCACAGCACCCGGGTGTGGTTGACTTCGCCCCTGCGCTTTGGCTTTCCCGCCCGTATGCTGGTTCTACTACCGAACCCACGCGACTTCAGGATGTTTTGAGGAGCTGCAATGGCCAAGCAATACGATGCACGTCCAGCGATGGTGATCGACAGCGGGAAGAAATACAGCGCTACGATCGAACTCGCCAAGGGCGGCAGCTTCGTCGCAGATCTCTTCCCAGACGTTGCGCCAGAGACCGTTAATTCCTTCGTCTTTCTGGCGCAGGAAGGCTATTACGACGGCATCACTTTTCATCGCGTGATCCCCGGCTTTATGGCGCAGGGCGGTGACCCGACCGGCACCGGCACCGGCGGCCCTGGTTACAACGTGCCCGACGAGGTCAACGGGAACAAGCACACGGAGGGCACCTTGGCGATGGCTAAGACGGCCGCCCCGGACTCGGCTGGCTCCCAGTTTTACGTTTGCCTCGCTGATGTGCCCCACCTGGACGGGGCATACTCCGTCTTCGGTCGCGTCCGCGAGGGACTCGATGTTGTTCATACGATCCGTGAGCGGGACCCGGGAAGCGATCCGGAGGCGGGCGACGCGATTAAGACGATCAGGATCAGCGTCGAGTAGCCCGTGGCCCGTCAGCCGTCGTTTGGATCGATGGCAGCGAGCCAGAGTCGGTCGACGAAGTACATCATGCCCATGAAAGGGACGAATGCGGCGGACAAAATTCCTGCTAGAACCCACTCGGCTGCGACGATCAATAAGACAGCCGCCGAAAAGGTCAAACCCATCCCCAGGATGGCGATGACGCGTAAGACGACGGCACTGGCAGGAATCTTCGGCGTGTTCATGGGCCGGCCTTTGTCGCGAAGCGTACCAGCGTTGGCGCGCGCCGATCTAGCGACCGCTTGCCGGACGCCACGTCGCGTCATACGGTCGATGCTTAGACGGGGACCGTGAGACCCGCGGGGTGTAGCTCAGTTTGGCAGAGCGCGCGGTTTGGGGCCGTGAGGCCGACAGTTCGAATCTGTCCACCCCGACCAAACTCCGACCAGTTCGTCCAAAACTCGTTGAGTTTTGCTTGACGGATTTACTGTCGACTAGGTTCGTGACTGGTCGGCTGGTGTCTGCAGACAGACCAGATACAAAATTCGCCCCGCGCTCCATCGAGCAGCCGCTGCGCGACCATAGGAAAATCGACGCAGAAACGTACGATGATCTCGGTGTGCACTTTATGCCCGAGCAGAGCGTGGAGCTCGGTTAGCCGTTGATCTCCTACGTGGGCTTTGGTCGTCAGATCCGTTCCTTCGGTTCGATCCCGGGCGAACATATACGAACGGCACTACTGATCGCCCGCAGAGGAGTACTGCGTAAAGGGCTGGTTCGACTCGATTCGACCCCCGGGGCGGAACCTTGTCACGCTGACACACAGAATCATCAGCGCGTAGATCGGCATGATGATCGTTTTTACGATCTGTCACGAGAAAATTGTGGATCCGTCGAGATTTCCGCTTGGCTTGGGCTGATGGCGAGTTTGGGTCCGCAGCGATCTGGCGAATCGGTTGTCAGTCTTGCGGCAGCGCGTTGCCGACCAAGTCTGTCAGCGACGCGACGTCATTTTCGTGACAGTAATCCTCGATTCCCTCTAGCACCTCGATCGGCGCGTAAGGGTTGCTGAAAGTTGCGGTGCCCACCTGTACCGCACTCGCACCGGCTAGGATGAACTCCAGTGCGTCTTGCCCGGATGCGACGCCGCCACTGCCGATAATCGGGATCGAGACCGCCTGCGCCGCTTGCCAGACCAGCCGCACGGCCAGTGGCCGGATTGCGGGACCGGTTAATCCGGAAATGGGCCGCCGGGTGCGTGTGCGGCGTGTGCCGATATCGATCGAAGTGCCGAGGAAGGAGTTCGCCACGCAGAGCGCGTGAGCCCCCGCAGCTTCCGCGGCCTGCGCGATTGGCACGATGTCCGTCACATTGGGTGTTAGTTTCACGATCACTGGAAGGGTCGACGCTTTCCGTACAGCTTCCGTTACCTGCGCTGTCATCCTTGGGTCGATACCGAATTCCATTCCGCCTTGGTCGAGGTTGGGGCAGGACACGTTGAGCTCGAGCCCTGCAACCCCGGGCACGCCGTCTAGCTCTCGCGCCAGCTCGGCGAACTCGCCGATCGACTCGCCCAGAATGTTGACCACGACCGGTGTGTTCCAGGTAGCCCAGACGGGACAGACATTGCGTACTAGCTTGCGCAGGCCGATGTTTTGAAAGCCAATGCTGTTGAGCATCCCTCCTGGCGTCTCGGCGACGCGCGGAGTTGGATTACCTTGCCGTGGTTGGATTGTAAGCCCCTTAGAGACGACTCCGCCTAGAAGAGCGAGATCGAAGATCTTGGCAAATTCCAGGCCGTTCGCGAAAGTGCCGGAGGCCGTCATGACGGGATTACGCAGCAGGAGGCCGCGTTTTGCTCCGGGGGCTAGATCGACCGTGAGGTCCGTAATCGTTCGCACCACCGCGCATCCCTTCCCTGGCAGTCTACCTCGCGCCACCAGCCAGCCTTCCGCCACAAAAAAGCCGCCCTTGAAAGGGCGGCTTTTTGGCTCGTGTGGATAGGCCGCGCTCAGCTCTGGGCGGCGTTTGCTCCCGAAGTCGGCCCTTGTTGTGCTTTGCGCCTTCGCGAGATACCCATGTCGTTCCAGCGGGAGCGACCTTCGGCCCCGTCCCAGATGGAGTCCTCGGACGAGTTAGGGAAGATTCGGTTTTTTCCACAGACCTTGCAGGTCCCCGAGCTGGTTGGCCCGTTCGGCGCATTGATCACCCAGTGGTGGTTGTGCGCGCGGCGTCGGGACGGCGTCGCGCTCCCTTTACCGCTGTTGGCGGAAGTCTTGGCTCGCGTGCGCGTGGAACGCTCTCGCGTCTTGCTTGCCGTCTTCGTAGCCATCTTTCCTCCTGCATCGCTTCCCACGCTAGCTGTTTCGGTTAGCCTATGAAGCAGTCTAACCATGGAGCGGATGCACCTAAATTACGAACAGACATTCTGACGGTCAAGAGGCTATGGACGTTCTTATGCTCTGAAGCGTGTAAATCTTGACACCCACTCTTCTTGGTCCATACCCTGCGCCCGAGCCGCACGGAACCCTATACTTGGGTCTGTTTACCGTTTCCGTGCACGATTTCACAAATGCATGACACGCGTCAGAACCTATTCGATTATCGCGAACGCGAGTCGGGCGCCAGTGTCCACAGGACCTTGGTTTGACTCCGGTGGCCGTCCGTCAGCATCTTGATAAATTGACTGAGAGCGGCCTCATTGAGTTGATGACGGGGCGGCCACGAAGTGGCTCGCCCGCCCGCGTATCCAGCTTGACGCTCTCCAGCACTGGGAGGTTCCCGACGCCCCATTCTCGCGTTGCGGGGTTCACAGCGGAGGAGATGGTGTTGGTCCATGCTGCCGCTTTGCGTGTCACGGACGGAGATCGCGATGCACTGATGCAATTTCCTTTACCCGAGCGGGCGGAGGTGGCAGTCGCGATCGTATGCGATGGGAGCGGCTTTGTGGAGTTGCACCGCGCGACTGACGCCCTGGAGGTGCGTGATTAGAACCGTGTGGATGATACGCGTGTCGGAAGGCGACGACGAGATTGGCAAATTCCACTCCGGATATAGTGGTGAGGTGATCGGAGCCCGCTTCGTGTTTTGTGACTCTCAGTGCGGCGGATCCAACACGTGCTGTTTGTGGGCCTGGGGGAGTTGATCTGAGCAACCTCCGACGCCGTTCATGCCCGGTCGCGCATTCTTATTCCAGGGCTCGCTTGTTTACGGGACGTCCGGGCTCGTCTTCCCTCGCCTTATGCAACGTCTCCAATAGCCAGCAAGGTGGAGCACGATGACAGTTACCGCGGATGGCGCGCTCGAATCCCTACGCAGCGTGATGGACCCAGAACTCCAACGGGACCTCGTTAGTCTCAATATGGTTCGCGACATCACAGTGGAGGACGGCACGGTCTCGCTCACGGTCGTCCTCACGACTCCGGCTTGCCCTTTGCGCGACACGATCGAGCAAGATGTTACCGCTGCCCTCTTGTCGGCGGGGGCTTCCGCTGTTGCGATTGATTGGGATGCCGTGGTGCCTGCCTTCACGCCTCGTGAGGGGCAGGCCGAGATCGCCGGCGTCAAAAACATCATTGCTATTGCCTCGAACAAAGGCGGCGTTGGGAAGTCGACCGTGGCCACCAATCTCGCCATCGTTTTGGGCCAAGCCGGTGCCAAGGTGGGCCTGATCGATGCCGATATCACCGGTCCCAATCTGCCACGGATGTTCGGGTTGCCGGCTGGCTTCCAGCAGGACAGCGACCGTGGTTTGCACCCGGTCCTTCGCGAGGACGTTAAGTTGGTGTCACTCGGTTTCCTGATCCCGCCCGGATCGCCTGTTGTTTGGCGCGGGCCGATGATTGGCTCAGGTGTGCGGCAGCTGATTCACGATGTCGAATGGGGCGAACTCGACTACCTCCTAATCGACCTACCGCCAGGTACCAGCGATGCGTCCATGTCGATGGCCCAAGAGGCCCCTATCGCTGGTGCGGTGATCGTCTCCACCCCGCAAGCGGTCGCGCTCGAAGATGCGGAAAAGGCGGTCACCATGTTCGAAAAGCTCGATGTACCGGTCTTCGGCATCGTAGAAAATATGTCCTACTTCGTTACGCCTGACAGTGGGCAACGCGTCGAGATCTTCGGCCACGGCGGGGCTGAAGACGCCGCAGACGACCTCGCAATTGACTTCTTAGGCGAGATTCCCCTTGAACAGGCCATCCGTGAGGGCGGCGACGAGGGAAAGCCCATTGTTGTTAACCATCCAGATTCTCCGGCAGCTCAGGCTTTCACAATGATCGCAAAACGAATCGCTGCAAAAATCAGCGTGCTCGACCTTGTGCAGGCCTGATCGCCGGTTAAAGTGAAATGACCGGGCCAGATGCCCGCCGGAAATCAAGTGACACGATTCTTCCGTCGTCCCAATGAGGACAGCCCTGAAATCGAGAGTGCTGAAGCACCCGTGGACGCGTCCACTGAGGACACGCCCGCCCCTCGCCGCACCCCGCGCCGGCGAACGAGCGCACGCAAGTCGACGACTGGAGCACGTAAGGCTACTAAGACCACCACCGCAGCTAAGAAGGCGACTACCAGCCGTCAGAGCAGTTTGCGTAATGCCGACAGGGAAGGATCTAGTGAGACCGCAGCCAAGAAGACGACACGTCGTCGCTCGTCACGTAAGGCATCTCCCACCGCGAAACCGGCAACCCCTGCGAGTGAAGAGGACGAAGTCAACGAACTGCTAGGGCTGCTGCGTACGCAGGCCGGATTGATTGAGGCCCAGAATGAGCTTTTGAAGTCGCTTGTTGAAGCACAAGCAGAGACGGTGCGCGCTATTCGTGGAGGAGCGGCATCCCGGGTGGGTGACGGTGCACCGGCGATGGAGGTCAAGCCTCGTCTGGCTGTTTTCGTTGACGTGCCCAACATCCTTTATGCGGCCGAGCGTTCCGGGGTTGTCTTGGACTGGGGCAAAGTGCTGGACTTTCTCTCCAGCGGCCGCACACTTGTGCGCGCAACGGCTTATGCTCCCATCTCTGATGATCCGGCCGCCCGGCGCGAGAATGAGCGCTTCGTCGTTCCCTTCATGGACCGCGGCTATCGCATTGCCACGAAGCCGCTCAAGCGCTTCACCGGGGGTAGCGTCAAGGCGAACTTCGATGTCGAGCTCGCCGTCGATATAGTTACTATGGCTGACCGGCTGGATGTGATCGCTTTGGTCTCCGGTGACGGTGATTTCCGTCGCGTTGTTGAGATGGTTGGCAACCGTGGCGTCCGTGTTGAGGTGATGGCGTTTGGTAATAGCACGTCGCAGGATCTGCGGGAGACGGCCGACCGCTACATCGACATCGCGGCCTATGTGCCGGAGTTGACGAACTAACCGGGCTCTGCGGTCTTGCAACGATCAGGCGTCGGAACTAGGCCGAGCGCCAGATCCGCTTGCCATCTTCGCGGACGGCACGGCCTAGGCCAGGGAAGGGGAAATGGCCGCTGGCAATCAGGGATCCCTCTTGCTCGATCTTGTTGAATAGGGCGTGGCGGCTCCTGGTCGATGTGTCCTTGTCGATGTCCGCCCCCGGGCACCAGTCGGTTTCCGTCAGCTGCACTGGTTGGTGCGCAGCGTCACCGATCAGATAGAGCTTCTCATTGCCGCTCTGGACGACGAATGAGACATGGCCGGGTGTGTGACCCGGTGTCGGGATCGTGACTACCTCACTGGTGACGGAGTACTCCCCCTCCACCAGGTCCAGCAGGCCCGCGGACTCGACCGGCGCTAGGACATTGTCGTAGTTCGCGGCCGTGCGCAGTTCGTCGCTGCCGGTCCAGTAGTCCCATTCGGTTTGTTGAACGACGTGCCGGGCGTTAGGAAAGACTGGCGTTGCGATGCCGTTCTCATCGGTGGTGTTCCAGCCTGTGTGGTCGAAGTGGAGGTGGGTGAACACGATCATGTCGACGTCGGATGGCTTAACACCTGCCTCCTCCATCACGGAGGGCAACGCAGGTGTTGTTTTGGCAGGCATTTGGATCGGCCGTCCGCCGATTCCCGTGTCGACGAGGATCGTCTGGCCTCGGCTTTGGATAAGCCAAGATCCGATGTTCAGGGTCAGATTCCCGTTGTCGTCTAGGTATTCGCCATATGGCTCCCAGTCGCTCTGCGTTGTTGAGTCGAAAAACGCCGTAGGCGGAATGCCCGCCACGGTGTCCTGAATCGCGATCAACTCGGCGCTACCAACCGAGATCTTGTGAAAATTCCCCATCGCTCAACTCCTTGCTTTGCCCCTAGCTGGGGTTCAGGTGCTCTCGTCTCGCTGCGCTGCTAACCGGGCTTGCGCGAGGGTAGCGTATTCGCGTTCGGACTCCACCAAGACCCAATTGCGCCCCAGCTTCTCAGCCGCGACGGCCAGTGTGCCCGCCCCACCGAACGGGTCCAGCACCAGCTGACCTGGCTCAGATCCAAGCTCGACCAGCCGCTCCAGCAGCCCCAGAGGTTTCTGCGAGGGATGCTTACCTAGATTACGCTCGCTGCGAGGTGTGACGGCGAACTCCCAAAGATTGCGCATTTGCTTGTTGTTGTTGAGTTCCTTGGCCCGCCAGTAGTTGAAGGTCCACTTCGTGGCTTTGTCCTTGCCGGTCGGCGCGCCGTTGACGGTCCAAATCAGTTGTTCGGTGCTCTCGGTTAGCATCCGCGCGGTGATGTTGGGCTGGGCGTTGGGCTTGGCGTAATTTTTTTACCGCTAGAGCATGAGCTTT
>CAZZMQ010000060.1:10902-16026 GCA_964655365.1 uncultured Dehalococcoidia bacterium
ATGGTTTGTTAGGGGTGGCGCTCAATACGCGTAATTGTTTTGTTTGTCCTTTGCTGCTGTGTAAACTTTCAGTCTAGCAGCAGTGGTTTTTGTGGCCATTTCTGCAAGATAATTTCGTTTACGCTGGGGTTGGGCGTTTGGTTTGTACCTGATGACCGAGTTGAGTAAGCGACGGTTGAGCCCACTCTGCAGGATGAAGCCCAACTGGTAGATGTTGTGGAAAGTTCCGAAGACGAGGATGTTGCCGTTCGGCCTGACGACGCGACAGACCTCTCGTAGCCAGTCGACGTTGAACTGGAAGAACTCATCTTCGCTGAAGTTGTCCCACTGTTCCTGCATCGTCACGTGCGAGGAGAAGGCCCAGCCCAGGCCCTTCTCCTTCGAAATATTGAAGGGTGGGTCGGCGATGCAGTGGTCCACGCAGTTGTCGGGCCAGGTGCGCATTACCTCCAGGGCGTCGCCCAGAATAACGTGGTTGGGTTTGGGCCTCTTCTTGCGCGTCATGCCGCTATTGGATCATATGGCCGATCGATAAGGAAGACCGGATCTGCGAACTACTTCCCCCGGGCGGAGCGATATTCGCGGTATGGTGGTACTTCCTCACCCACTACGTAGAGCAAGTAGTAGCTGCCGAAGTCGCCCAGGAACTTGAAGTCCTTACGCAGCCGCTTCACCTTCGCGTCGAAATCGTTGCCCAGGGTGCCGAGGTAAATCTTGATTGAGCCGTGCTGCCGCTCCAAATTGATCAAGCGCTGCGCGTTGGCGACGACAGCTTCCAGCTTGCGTCGGTTGCGGATGACGCGTGTGTCCTGGGTTAGGGCGTCGATGTCGTCGGCGTTCATCTCCGCTACGGCGTCGATCTCGAAATTATGGAATGCCTCGCGAGTCCCCGCCCACTTCGCCTCAACGATCTTCCAGGACATGCCGCTTTGGAACGCTGCTCTGCTCATCACCTCCAGATAATCGCCCAATGTTCGGGGGGTAATCTGGTCTGGGGCTCCGTACTCGTTCGTCATTAGGAACTTCCTTAGCAGACGTCGATGATAACGGGGCGTCGCGTTGATCTAGACACAGACCGTGCCTTGTATAACCAAGCCCGCGTCGTTGCTGATCCGCGACGGCGCCACTATCCCTTCCGACGTGAATTTAATCTCTACCGGCGTGAAGTAGCGACATCGAAAGTTCGCTCAGGTCGGTCGCAGGCAGTCCCTTCGAGTCTTAACAGCCTCCATTTCATAGGCGTTCATCGGGATCTTCATCCCATCACGCACCAACGCGAACTGGGCACCACCAGCCCCCACGTGACCTTTTTCCCTCAGGAGCCGTGCTGTGGGGCCGGGGCCGTGTGACCTCTTCTTAACCCTGTGGGACTGCTGTCGCACGGACTGGTGCTGGCCACGCCGGGAAGAGGGATGTTGACGAAGGTCTTGGACTGCGCCGCCTGGTATTCGATCATGCGGGACGGGATTTTACCGACCGGATTCCTTCCGGCAGTCAATCGTTTCGCGTGAAATGATCCAGTCGACGGCCACGTCTGTTGGTCCTAAAGGGATATTGTCGATCAATTGTTGAGCGAAACAGAGCCCGATGGCTGCGGCGTTTGCGTGTGCCTGGCTTTGTTCCAGGAACCGGTCGTAGTAGCCGCCACCCATCCCTAACCGTCCGCCAAGTCGGTCGAAAGCGAGGCCGGGCACGAGCACGATGTCCAATTTGGTGACATCGATCTTGGGGCAGCTCGTGGCAGGCTCCCACAGCCCCAGATCCGACTTCACCAGATCGTTCAGCGACGCGATGCGACGGTGTTCCAAGTCCTTTGAGTCGGTCAGGAGGCGTGGGCAGACGACTTGCTTTCTCCGACGAAGGAGCTCGTGTACGAGTTTCCGCGTGTCGATCTCGCCCGGTAGTGTGCCGATGAAACTGTGCACTACCTGCGCTGTCATGACCAAAGGGTGCGCCAGTGCTGCCGCGCCGATTGCAGCCGATTCGCGTTCGTGCTGGCCGGCGGGCATTGATTCGCGTACGGCGCGCATCTGGCGTCGCAGGGTGGACTTCGCATCGCCGAACTGGCCGGCCATCTAGAACACGTCGAGCAATTCGAAACGCGGACCGTCCTTGCAGCAGAGACGTATGCCTTTGCGCGTGAAGACGGCGCAGCCGGAGCAGATACCAACGCCGCAAGCCATTTCTGTCTCCATCAGGACCTGGACCTGGTGCCGCATGTTGTCGCGCCTTACGACCTCCGCCATGCTGCGGAACATCGGTGTGGGTCCGCAGGCTAGCGACTGGTCGGCCCACGATAGGTACTCCGCGAACAGCTCCGTGACCAGGCCGGGCTGACCCATCGAACCATCCTCTGTTGCGACGGCGTACTCCACCTCTGACGGCAGCATTTCGGCAGGGAAGACGCCATTGGCATCGCGTGCGCCGAAGCAGAGTGTGATTGAGCGGCCCTGGCTAACCTGGTTGTCGGCCAGGGCAACGAGGGGTGCGATGCCGACACCGCCTCCCACCAGCAGGAGATTACCCGACGCCGAATTGATGTGGAAACCGTGGCCGAGCGGCCCGGTGATCAAGGTAGATGATCCCGGCGTTTGTGACGCCATACGTGCTGTTGCGTCGCCGACGACCGTGTAGAGCAGAGCGAACTCACGCTCGCCTTGCCGTTTCCGGAAGCGGTAGTAGGAGAACGCGCGGGGCAGCAGTGGATCGAGGTGTGCACCGCGGCGGGAATGTGGCTGCACCATAACGAACTGGCCGGGAGTTGCACTATGGGTCAACTCGTTGCCGCGGTACCAGGTCACAAATGTGTTGGGGTAGATTTCATCCGTCTCGACCACGGTCGCTTCGAGGTGATGTAGCACCGCTCAGGATCCCTCTGGTGCTAGCGATGTTGCTTGGCGTTTCTCGGACCGGGGGTTGTCGGCCGTGTACTCCTGCATCGTGAGCACGTTGTAGTCGAGACGACGCGAGATAAGTGACCGGACGGCGTGAACGGCGGTGTCAATGCTGGAGAAGAGTGGGATCCGCGTCTCGACGGCGGCACGTCGAATATGGAAGCCGTCCCGCAAGGCGCCACGCCGTCCCTCCGGCGTGTTGACGACTAGCTGCACTGTCTGGTCGCGAATGATGTCGACCACGTTGGGGTGCTCCTCTGAGAGGCGTTTCGGCACAACCGTTGCTTCCAAACCAAGGCCCCGCACCAGGTCGGCAGTCCCTTCCGTCGCGTAGAGGGTGTAACCGGCTTGATGAAGCTGGCGCACCATCTCGATCGCATCAGGCTTGTCCTGGTCGGCGATGCTGAGCAGGGCGGAACCGACCTCGGGCAGAGCGGTGCCGGCCGCGATTAACGCCTTGGTTAGCGCGCCGTTGAGATCGCGGTCGATGCCCATCACCTCGCCGGTCGACTTCATTTCTGGACCAAGATAGGTGTCGACGCCGACGAGCTTTGCCATGCTGAAGACGGGTGCCTTAACTGCTATCAGGTCGCGGGTTGGCCACAGACCGTCGGTGAGACCCTGCTCAGCGATCGACTGACCTAGCATCACACGTACCGCGATGTCTACCATCGGTACGGTCGTGACTTTGCTGAGAAACGGTACGGTGCGGCTGGCTCGTGGGTTGACCTCGATCACGTAGACTTGGCTTTCGCCATTGGGGGCGTCGTTACGATCACGCATGATCACGTACTGGATGTTCATCAGTCCACGCACGTTGAGCCCCAAGCCGATCCGCCGCGTGTAGTCGACGATGTCGCTGCGCTCTTGGTCGCTCAGGTTGGGCGCGGGGTAAATCGCCATTGAATCGCCGGAATGGACCCCGGCGCGCTCGATATGCTCCATTATCCCGGGGATCAAGACGGATTCGCCGTCGCAGATTGCGTCGACTTCCACTTCGACACCTGCCAGGTATTTGTCGATCAGGACAGGTTTTCCCGGTGATGAGGCGAGCGCGTTTGCCATGTAGCGTGCCAGTTCGCCGGCTGCTTGCACGATCTCCATTGCTCGACCACCCAGTACGTATGAGGGACGCACCAAGACTGGGTAGCCAAGCGCGTCTGCTGCGCGAACGGCGTCCTCCACAGAGAGCACGGTTGTGCCCGGCGGTTGGGGAATGCCGAGACTAGCCAGGAAACTCTCGAAGCGCTGGCGATCCTCGGCCAGATCGATGGCTTCCGCTGAGGATCCGATAATCGGTTGTGCGGCGTTCTGCAGCGGAGCAGCGAGATTGATCGCAGTTTGCCCCCCAAATTGCAGGATCGAAGGGACTTCGCGTTCCTGGCCGCTACCGCTCGCCGTGCCCGATTCGTTCGCCAGGATGTCTCGGGTTGCCTCTTCGTCGAGCGGCTCGAAGTAGAGCCGGTCGGACGTGTCGAAGTCGGTTGAGACGGTTTCCGGGTTGGAGTTGGCCATCACGGCGGAGTATCCCGCGCCGCGCAGCGCTTGTGCTGCCTTGACCGAGGCATAGTCGAACTCGATCCCCTGACCGATGCGAATCGGTCCGCTGCCGATCACCAGCGCGCGCGGTGAGTCGTCCGGCTCGGCTTCGTTCTCCTCCTCGTAGGTTGAGTAGAAGTAGGGCGTTTGTGCATCGAACTCCGCTGCGCACGTGTCCACCATCTTGTAAACGGGGCGAATACCCCACTCGATGCGTTGTTGCCGTAGCTGTTCGGTAACCGACCCCTGCAGATTAGCAATCTGTTCGTCCGCGAAGCCCATGCGTTTCGCTTCGCGTAGCAGCGTCGGCGTAAGTGGCTCGGAGAGCAGCCGCTGCTCCATCCAGATCAGAGTCAGGAGCCGATCGAGAAACCAGGGATCGACTTTGGTCTTCTTAGCCAGCTTGAGCACATCAGGATCGCTGCGCAGCGCCGCCATCAGGTGCCAGATGCGATTGTCCGTCGCGGTTTCGCTGGCCAGGGCAGCGCTGTCAACCTCACTGTCCTCCCAGAGCAGGGAGCGGCCGCCAACCTCCAGCGAGCGGATGGCCTTCTGCAATGATGCTTCGAAGGTCCGGTCGATCGCCATCACCTCGCCGGTTGCCTTCATCTGCGTGCCCAGCGTGCGATCCCCTGCGCCGAACTTGTCGAAGGGCCAGCGCGGGATCTTCGTTACGACGTAGTCCAGGGCT
>CAZZMQ010000060.1:16036-16556 GCA_964655365.1 uncultured Dehalococcoidia bacterium
GCTGGCTCGAATGAGGCGACGGTTTTGCCCGTGACCTGATTCGTGATTGCATCCAGCCGTTTACCTGTGGCGATCTTGGCGGCGACGCGCGCGATTGGGTAGCCCGTGGCTTTGCTGGCCAGTGCGGAAGAGCGACTGACCCGGGGGTTGACTTCGATCACATAGTACGGCAGCGACCCGTCCGATGGCATTTCGCCCCAGTCAACGAGATCAGGACGTGGCGCGAGCGCGAGTTGTACGTTGCAGCCCCCTTCAATTCCGAGCGCCTGGATGATCTTGATGGATGCCGACCGCAGACGTTGGTAGTCCTTATCGGATAGGGTCTGGCTGGGCGCTACGACGATGGAGTCCCCCGTGTGCACGCCCATCGGGTCCAGGTTTTCCATGTTGCAGACCGTGATACAGGTGCCGGCCCCGTCGCGCATCACCTCATACTCGACTTCTTTCCAGCCGAGTAGGGATTTCTCGACCAGGATCTGACTAATCGGGCTCGCATCCAACCCGTTCCAGGCAATCTCGT
>CAZZMQ010000061.1:0-8539 GCA_964655365.1 uncultured Dehalococcoidia bacterium
GCTACATTCCACTCCCTGCATTGATTAATAAGGAACGCGACCCCAATCACGAAGACCAAGCCACTGGCAACACTGAGCGCACGGCGCCGGCCGGTACGGATAGCGAAGGCGGCGTATTGCATCGGGATGCTGCTAGCGACCAGCAGAATGGTGAAGAAAACCGGGCGGAACTCTGCTCCGATAACCTCGCCGCCGTTCGTCGGCTCCCAGATTAGTGCATCCTCGCGCAACGCCAGATAGGCGGCAATCAGCCCTGCGAAAAACATCAGTTCCGAAAAGAGGAAGAAAACCATCCCCCAGAGCGCGTTCGTCATCGGCTCATCACCCACGAAGAAGCTCTTGATCGGGTGAACCGGCTTACGGGCAGGCGTTAATCGGGCCATGCTTAGGCCTCCGTCCGCGCGGCGGATTGAGGCGCGACCGCCTCATTTCCTCCGTGCTCGCCTGAACCGGGCAGCCGATCGCCCCAGCGCTTGTCAAAGAGCGGACGCTCAGAGGTCACATACGGAACTTCGTCAAAGTTGTGCGCCGGCGGAGGCGAACTCGTCGCCCATTCCAAGGTGTTCGCCTCCCAAGGGTCATCTTTGTCCGTTCTCTCGCCCCAGAACATGGAATGCACCACGTTGAATAGGAAGATCATCATGGCGATGGCCGAGATGAACGCGCCGATCGTCGAAATCGTGTTGAGTGCTTCCCAGCCCCCGTTGGCCGCGTAATCGTTGATGCGGCGTGGCATCCCATCCAAGCCCAACATGAGCTGCGGCCAGAAAATGATGTTTACGCCGAGGAATGTGGTCCAAAAGTGAATCTTGCCCAAAGATTCGTTCATAAAACGACCGAACATCTTGGGGAACCAGAAATAGACCCCGGCGAGGATACCGAAAGTGGAACCAATCGACATCGTGTAATGGAAGTGGGAAACCACGAAGTACGTATCGTGCAGCGCGAAATCCACCGGAACCGCCGCGAAGAAGACACCGGTGATTCCACCGATCAAGAAGAGAGACAGGAAACCGACCGAGAACAGCATCGCACTGCTGTACTGAATCGAGCCCTTATACATCGTCCCAATCCAGTTGAACATCTTGACGCCGGTTGGTACCCCAATCAGGAACGTGGCGGCCATGAAGAACGGTAGGAAGACACCACCCGTGGTGAACATGTGGTGGGCCCAAACGATGAAGCCCAACAACCCAATGGCCAGCAGCGCGATCACCATGGAGCGGTAACCAAAGATCGGCTTGCGGCTAAACACGCTGATGCACTCTGAAACGATCCCCATGGAGGGCAAGACCATGATGTAGACGGCCGGATGGGAATAGAACCAGAAAAGGTTCTGCCACAGGATCGCCTGGCCACCGGCATTAGGATCGAAGATCACGCCGCCAGCACCATTGCGGTCAGCAAACATGAGAATCAGCGCCGCAGTAAGCACCGGCGTGGCAAGCACCACGAGAATGGCAGTAACGAGCGTGGCCCAGGCGAACATCGGCATCCGGAACATGGTCATGCCTGGCGCTCGCATGTTGAGGATCGTCACGAGAAAGTTGACCCCACCCAAGGTCGACGCCGTCCCCAACAAGATCACTCCGACGATCCAGACATCCATTCCGGCACCGACCGGATCGAGATTGCCCTGCAGGCCGGGAATCCGTGGCTCTGAGTTCGATGCGATCGGCGCGTAGGCGGTCCAACCGGCCGCGGCGGAGCCTCCGTCAAAGAGGAATCCCGTCGCCATCAACACTCCACCAAAGAAGAAGATCCAGAAAGAGAGCGCGTTCAAGCGCGGAAAGGCCATATCCAACGCACCGATTTGAAGCGGGACAGCGTAGTTCATAAACCCAGCCGCAACCGGGATCAGGAACAAGAAGATCATGATGCTGCCGTGCATCGTGAAGATCTGGTTGTAGGTGTCAGCTCCAATGATGGTGCCGGTCTCGGCCAACTCTGTCCGAATCACCAGAGAAAAGGCCATTCCAACCAGTCCGAAGAGCCCGGCCGTGACCAGGTACATGATGCCGATCCTCTTGTGATCGACGGTCATGACCCAAGACAGGATCGTCTCATAGGCCCGCAAGACGGGAGGGACGCCGGCGTATGTGCCCGCTACCGCTGCCATTGCAGATCCCCTCGCTGTACTGCCCGATTCCACATCAATCCCAACTCAAGCCTCAGTGCATGGGTCATGGAGTTCCCTCACCCTGCACGATCGTGTCCGGTAAAGGCATGGTCTGCAACCAAGCGTAGATGTCGGCCACCTCCGCGTCGGACACCCGATCCGCGGGGAAGGCCGGCATAGCCTCGCGAGGATTGCGATACTGGCTAATAACCTGGTCTAACGACAAACCTGTGCTGGCAATCGTCGGTCCGATCCCGCCTTCGCCCTTATCGCCGTGGCATACTGAGCAGCCATTGGTGAAAAACAGCTCCTGGCCATTCGCCGCATTTGGCGCACCTATAACCGGCTTATCCGCTCCTCCCGCGACGTCCACACTGTCCTCTGATGGGGGTGGCACATCCCCGGGTCGCTTTGCGTCAGCGGTATCAGCCAGCCAAACGTCGAAGTCATCCGGTTCCATAGCCACAACAGTAAACAGCATGCGCGAATGATTGAGGCCACAGTACTCAGCGCACTGCGACTCATATATGCCCGCCTCTGTGATGTTCACCCACATCGTGTTGAGACGGCCCGGCACTGCGTCGATCTTGAAAAGAAACTGTGGCGTGTAGAACGCGTGCAGCACATCGATGCTGAGAATATTGAAACGGATCTTGATCTCCGTCGGTACCGTCACGACGGGCACGCCGATCGATTCCTGGCCATCCGCCAGCCGTGTCTCTTGGCGGAACTCGAGGCCGCTGAAGACCCAATGGATCGGCGCGTCTGGAAGGTGTGTTTGAGAGACTGTTCCGTTGGCCTGGCGCTGGACTGTGAGTGTGTTGCCGTTGATCTCCTGCACCAAGAGGTGCTCCTGATCAATACGAATCATGCGTTGCGTCGAAGGTAGCGAGAGCAGAGGACGAATCACGTTAATATCGGCCACGTCGAGGTGAATATCGTCCAGGTGCTCGGTCAGCGAAGAAGCGGAAGTCGTTCCGATCGGCTCCGAATAAAAGAAGTCCCAAGCCCACTGCTGGGCCCGAACATCGACTTGAATTGAAGCCTCGCCTTCGCCTGCGCCAGAAGTAACGTCATCCAACACGATCAAGGAATAGAAGAAGAGGGCCACCATGATCACGAAGGGAACCGCGGTCCAGGCAATCTCCGCCGGGACGCTGCCATGGATCTGCGGCGGCAACTCATCGGGGCTGCGCCGTCGGTAGCGGATTACTACGAACCAGATAGCAATCTCGACCAGGATGAATATCGCTGCCCCGATCCCGAACACCACGAAATAGAGCGTGGCGACGTCCTCCCCCTGGCTTGATTTCGCCTCGGGCAGCGCCGCTTGTGCACCCACTCCTTGCGTTGCAAGCAGAAACAGCGCCAGAAGAATGGAACTGATTAGGCCGAGCCGGAATCCACGTGACTGCCAGGAAATGGCCAGTGCTGGCATCCGGTGCCCCGTCCCTTTCTCGACGATGCGCGTCGACTGCTTAAGCATGTTGCTCGCCGCCCTCGTGTGCATTCTCAGCGAAATCGCGAATGTCTTCGCCCAGCCACTTGAGCGCACCAACGACGGTCATGGCGGAACCCGCCCCCAGTAGCTCGGCCGGGAAGATAACCCCAAATCCGGCAAGGATCATGCCCAGAGCCAACAGAGCGGGGGCGATACTAGGTGAGGGCATATGTACGCCCTCTGGCAAGCTCGACTCCTCCTCCACCGGTTCAGCGTTGTGGTCATGGTCACCCGCCGCGAAGGTGACAATATCTTCCTTGAGCCAAAACCCAACCCCCAGCAGAGTCATAGTCAAGCCTGCTCCCAGCAGTTCGGCCGGGAAAATGACCCCGAACCCTCCTAGAATCATACCCAGCGCCATCAACGCCGGAGCGAAGCTGGGGTCCGGAAGGTGCACACCCTCTGGGAGCGCATGTTCCTCGGCCTTCTCGGGAAACTCAACGGCAGGAGCTGAGAGTGCCGGCAGTCGCGAGCCAGCGGGCAAGGCTAGGGATCCGAGCTGCGCCGGAGCGGGGGTACGATAGGTTTCCACAATACGCTGGCGTGGCGCTCGGTAAATACCGGGACGCAGGGCGGCGGGCAGAAGCTTGGCAATGTAGCCAAAGATATCTGGCCCGCTGTAGGCATCTGTCACCTCAACACCGTACGCCGCCGTACTTCGCCATGTCCTCAACCCGGCCAGAGTGATGTCGAAATCGCGGCAGAGTCGAGCGGCGCGGCCCGATTGGCCGGCCGGGACGTAGAGGAAGAGCGATCCCGCGCGAGACAGCGGCGCCCAGCGGTCGCGCGCCTCGGCTTCCGTCACTTCATGGCGAAGGGCCACGATCGCCAAGGCTTGGACGAAGTGTCCGGGCTCCTCCGTGACCAGCACGTCGGGGTAGATCCAGCCACCGTTCTTGAGCTCAACGCCCAGCTGTGGCTGGGGAAAGTTAATGAACGTTTCCCAGGCAGGGCGGTCCAAGGACGGGTAGGCGAAGCGCTGCGCCGCGAGGTCGCTTAGAACCCGGCCACGCTTGGCTCGTTGACTCTCGACGGTCGGCATCGACTCGCTCGCGTCCTTGCTCGCCTAAATCCGTCAATCAGGGGGCTTTGGCTTTGCACCGCAGCCGAGCCGCGGGCCAAGCCAAAACCCGGCCTGTGGGCATCCCCAGTTTGGTCGATTGCGCACGCTGGCACAACCGTGTACCAACCACGGATCGTTGGTGTAATAACTAGTTGAACAAACAGGACGGCACCTGCCGAAACAGCCGATCGGCGATGGGCTCGCCCCCAAACTTACGATTAGTCGACGCTACGCGGGTCCTGGTCGATCGCAACGTACTTGGGACGATAAATTGGAACCCCACGGCCTCCACGGAAGCCTTGTCGCTCGTCCACGATCTGCGCTCCGATCCCAGCTACACGGGACCAACCGAACAGAGTGGTGTAGTACTCCATGTCGGTGAAGCCAACCGCCCGCAGCAACGTGCCGGAAACGAAATCGACGTTGGGCCACGGGTTCTGAATCTTGGCATTCTCAGACAGCACCTTCGGTACCACCGTGCGCATCACCTTGACAATCTTGAAGAATTCGTCGTCCGGAGCGATATCCTCGCCAAGATCAAACTCCACCTTTGCGCGGGGATCCTCCTGGCGCAGGACAGCGTGGCCAAATCCGTAGATCAACTCCCCCGACGCGAGGCGCTCGCGGATTCGCTGTTCTGCTGTGTCCGCATCACTGGTACCAATCGCTTGCACCATTTCGAAGCAGTCCTGCGTCGCACGGCCATGGCGCGGTCCGGCCAAACCATTCATCGCCGACGCCATGGACTGATAGACGTCTGCCAGCCCCGAGGCGACGGCCTTGCCCGCAAAGGTCGAGAGGTTGCCGCCCCCGTGGTCCATGTGCAGGTTGTAATAGACCCGCAGCAGTTTGATCTGTCGCTCTTTGTCGGCACCCGGCATGTCCAGCATGTGGACAAAGTTCTCGACGTAGCCGAGGTCCGAATCCGGGCCAATCGGATCACCCCAACCTTCACGGATGCGGAAGATCGCAGCCAGCACAATCGGCATGCGAGCGATCAGATTGAGCGAGTCCTCCTTATAGTCACCAGTCTTGGTTGTCATGCCCAGTAGCTGGATGGCCGTGCAGAACCACTCCATCGGGTGGCCTGCCTGCGGAAGCGCCTTGAGCAGATCGAGCATCGAATCATCGACGGACGCACGGGAAACCAGGTCCTGACGGAAGGTTTGTAGCTCTTCGTCGCTGGGTAGATTCTTGTTGAACAGGAGATAGAGGATCGATTCCGGGGCGAGATGGGCCAACTGCGCAATCGGATAGCCAACGTACGAGACGCCCTCGTCCGGATCCACCTTACTGGTCCAGCACGTTCCCACCGGAATTCCACGGAGCCCCGTATCCAGCTGGGCATCCGTGACGTGAAAGTCGATCGAGTCGGCCATGGCCTAGCGCTCCTTCAGTCTCGTAGGCTGGGATACCTATAAAACAGAAATACAAAACCTGGATTATTCGGGGCTATCCCTCGATCGACTCTACGCGAAAGCGCATGGTACCGGATGGCACCGTAACCTGGACCTCGTCGCCGACCGCCCGCACCATAAGCGCCAGACCCACTGGACTGGCCGAGGAGAACCGACCCGCTGCGGCGTCAACCACAATATGGCTAACTAGAGTGTATATAACAGACCGATCGGCCTCAAGATTGAGGAGGCTCACGCTGCAGCCGAGGTGAACTATCCCAGCCAGCTCCGCACCGCGTGGCTGTACGACCACGGCATGCGCGATCTGGTGCTCCACGTCGCGTATACGTGCCTCCAGCAATGCCTGTTGGTCGCGGGCAGCATCGAGTGGCGCGTTTTCGCGGAAGTCCTTGTCCGCCATCGCCAGGGCTAGGTCATCCTGAATCTTGGGGCGCTCAGCCTTGAGCTGGTCCAGCTCAACTTTGGCAGCTTCGAATCCCTCCGGGGTCATTTCCACTGCGTCTTCGCCGGAGGCGTTTTCTTGCTTCGTATCGCCCCTCTTGAGGGCACTCTTCTTTACGCGCAGATGAACACCGAGGTTGGTCCGGGTCCACGTCTTCTTCTTTGCGTGGGCAAAGAATGCCTTGACCGGCATTAGCCGCTCCGCAAGATCCGCGGCATTGTCGCCGACAGCCTCCTGGAACAACGTCATCTCGTGCGCGCTAATGTCCTGTAGAACACGACCCGGACCGTACCAAGAAACGAAGCGCGTCACGGCGACCCGATCCGCCTGGATCAGCTTCGCTGCCGTCGCATCGAAGTAGGCGGATACCGCCCGCTCCAACGTCAAGACGTCCGTCTCCTCCTTGCCGTCTGCCTCGATTACCTCGAGCTCTTCGGCATTCTCTTCCGACGCGGGAACTTTGAGCGCCATCGACCCCTCCAACATTCTTCTCGACATATCGTAGGATTCGGAAGTGGTCGGGCACAATCATTTTACACGTGCTGCGCGACATTCGATCCCGATCAATCCTCAATTGCAGTCTAGCTGCAGCTAAGCTATCTCAGACAAGCGTGAACGGTGCCCCCTTGTCAGTACCCCATCTACCAGACTTGACTACTCCAAAACCGGTACCGGTCTCGTTGCGCGCCGCTGTCCAGGCGCAGCTTGTGGGGGCCGCGATCGCCTTCCAAGAGGAGGCCAGTGACCTAGCCTACGATCGCCTGGCTCAGTTCCTGCACGCGCTCCTACAAGCGAATGAGCAACTCAACCTGACCCGTGATATCAGTCTGCCCACCGCAATCCTGCGTCACGTGATCGAACCGCTCGCTGTCTGGCAAGCCCTCAAACCGAGCGTCCAGCCCGGTGCTCTAATCGACGTTGGACCCGGCGGCGGCGCACCAGGCCTGCCCATCGCGGCCGCTGATCCACAAATCCCCATCACTCTGATTGAATCACGCGAGCGCAAGGCCGCCTACCTCCGCGCGACGGCGGCGCAACTCGGACTCTCCCAGGTCAGCGTCCAGCACGGGCGGGCGGAGGCGTTCGGCCGAGGCAACGGCCGCGAGCAGTTTGCCATCGCCTTGACGCGCGCGCTGGCGCCCGGCAACATTGCCTTCGAAATTCTGCTGCCGCTGGTTAAGATCGGCGGGCTCGCAGCGATCATCGCCGGACCAAACAGCGACAAGTGGCTCAAGACGGCGACCCGCACCGCCAGAGATGTCGGCGGTTCGCAGCCTGAGGTCTGGCCTGTGACCTGGCCGGGACTAGAACGCGACGTCCGTCTCATCGTCGTTCGCAAACTGACGTCCACGTCGGGCCGCTTTCCGCGCGACATGCGTCGAATCAAGAAGGATCCCGCGCGCTCCTAAGTCGGCAGCCGTCACAGACCTCCCGCGAACGCAATCCCAGCCAGCAGTTTGAGGCGCTGATACGGTGGCTGCCGGAGCCTGACTCATGATGCATCAACCACGGAGCACATCCCTCATTGAGCGCTGGCAACGCATCCTCACCTTTGACGAACAGGTGCTTCCAGAGATCCTGCGTGATAATTCAGCCACGCTACAAGGCGTCCTCACCGTGACAGTCGCCATGTTCGTCTCTGGCCTGGGCGGTTTCATCTGGTGGCTGATCGAAGGTTACCCGTCCAAGAGTGAGTTCTTCTTCGAGTCGGTCCTTCTCGGCAGCCTGATCGCGACCGGACTGTTCTTTGTGTGGGCGGGAATGATTGCGGCCATGGCTGGCCAACTGGGCGGCCCCAAAAGGCCCGGCCAACCCAGCATCGGCAAAAACAGCGAGGCACTGCTGCTCTTGGAAGTCCAAGTATTCAGGAAACGATTGAAAAAACAATTTCAACAATGACACAAGAAACTCCAACTGTGGTTGGAAGTGGTAGGACTGATGACGGTGTGAATGCACTGGCTCAAGTGGCTCACTATTCTTTAGAAAACAAGAAATG
>CAZZMQ010000061.1:8549-15006 GCA_964655365.1 uncultured Dehalococcoidia bacterium
GACTAGTAGAATGCTCTATATTAGAAATTAAAGACCCTGCATCGGCTAAAACAGCGAGGCTCTGACCGGCACAGTGCGCACAATGTCCTTCGCCGCGACCCCCTTCGGCATTTCGGGGCTCATGTTCGTTCCCGGACTCGAGTTCGAAATCAGTCTGCTCGCCTTCGGCCTGCTGCTGCTTTCGACCACCCTAGCCGTGCGAACAGCGCTCTGCGTGCCACTCGGACGCGCGCTGGGTACCAACCTGGTCGGCTTCATCATCTGGGTGCTCGTGCTTTCTAGTGTGATGGACCGCGGGGCCTATTTTGCCCCCGGCGCTTTCATCTGGGGCAATTAGCCAGCGATCTGGGAGAGTTCGGCAGCTCCGCCGATAGTCGACGTTTACAGGAGCCGCGATAGAGTCGATCGGAGCATCCTAAGCTTCGTGGACGCCGCAACCTCACACCTCCTAATGATTCAGTCCAGACGCATGCGTCCGTGCGGAGAACGATTGAGTGGTCGTTTCCATGACGAGCCAACCGACCCCGCCCGAGACAGCCCTGACACCGGTCCAGCTGCACAAGCTCGAGCGCAACATCACGTTTTTCTACCTTTTCAGCTATCTCCGCGAGGCAGGTAACGCTCTTTTTCTGGGCGGCGAGGTGTGGCGCACCGGGGCCATCGCCGACCGCTTCGGACGTTCGTTCTCACTGACACTCGGTTGCGTCGCCTTAATCGGGGCGATCCTGGTCTTCGCCTTCACTACCTCGTTCCCGATCCTGCTTACCTCGTTTCTGATCTGGTCCGTAGCCGAGACGCTGCTCTCCGGAGCCGATCTAGCATTGCTCTACGACTCACTTAAAGCGCTAAAGCGAGAGAGCGAGTACGAGAAGATCGCCGGGCGCGGAGAAGGTCTGCTCTGGGCGGGCGCGGCACTGGGCGTCCTGATTGGGGCACCGGTGGCGCAGGCGGTCAGCATGCAGTTCACGATCTTCGTTGGCGCGGCCACGCTGTCGCTCGCGGTCGGGGCCAGTTTGGCCATGACAGAACCCCCACATCTTGGGGACGGATCGGTGCGGCACTCCTATTGGGGCGGCGCCAAAGAGGCGTTCAGTATCGCCCGGCACCTGCCCACGGTGCGCAGCGGGCTCGTCTTCATGGCGGCTCTAGCCGCCGGGCTGGGAGCCGTGAGCTACCTAGAGCAGCCCTTCTTACTAGACAAGGGTCTGGAGGTCGGCCTCACCTTCTCGGTCCTCCAACTTCCCGGCCTCGTCGCGGGCGTGATTGGGGCGACCTTTGCGTTCCGCCTGATCCGGCGGATGGGCCCCGTCGCTGTGCTGACAACGGTACCCTTGGTCGGCGTCGGCAGCTATGCGGCGCTGGCCCTGATCGACGATTTGGGCGCAATCAGCTTCTTCGTCGTGCTCATGCTGCTGCGCGCCGCACTGCAGCCGATCGCCACCGGTTATCTCAATCGACGCGTGCCGTCCGCTCAACGCGCCACGATCCTCTCGATGTTCTCGCTCGTGGTGGGATTGATACTGGCTCCGTTTTCAGCCAGCGTCGGCGTAATCTTCGACGAACTCGGCCTGCAGTGGGCGTTCGCAATCCCCGGTATTGGGCTGGCCATGCTCGCGCTCATTACCGGCAGTTGGTGGGTTCGGACACACCGCCGCGAGCATCCGCACCCCAGCAGTCCAGCGATACTGGAAATCGAAGCACCCTCCGTCATCGCGCCGATCATCCCGCCACACCCCGGGAACCCCGTCTAAGCTCCCCCAACGGCCGAAATAACGTGGTCCTATGCGACGACGTCGTTCTCGCGATACTCCGCGATCGTCGCCGCGTCGAAGCCCAACTCGCGCAGTACGACATCTGTGTCCTGCCCAGGCATCGGCGCCGCGTGCCGCACCTGGCCCGGCGTCTCACTCAGCTTCGGCGCGATACCGACCTGCTTCACCGTCCCATCCGGAGTGTTGAGTTTCACAACCATCTGACGCGCAATATTGTGCGGGTCCTCAAACGCCTCGCTCAGTGTCAGCACTGGCGCGGCGCAGACATCGACCTCATTCAAGATCGCGAACCACTCGTCGGCGGTCTTGGTCTTGAACTGTGCCGTAAAATGGGCTGCGATCTCGTCACGCTTGGCCGGATCCTCCATTGCCTGATGCTCGATGAAGTCTTCGCGCCCCATGATCGTGCAGAGGTTGGCGTAAAACCAAGGCTCTAGCGCGCCCACACTGAACCAGCGCCCATCGGAACACTCGTAGACGTTGTAGTGGGGCACCAGCCCGTTCAGCATCGACTCACCCGGCTCAATCTCGGAGCCGCTGGCGAAGTGCGTCCCCGCCATTGACGCGATCAGCGACATCACCCCATCCGACATCGCTATGTCGACGTTCTGTCCCCGACCCGTGCGCTCCCGGCCCTGAAGCGCACAGAGAATTGCGAAGGCCGCCATCAATCCGCCACCCGCGTAGTCGGCGATGATGTTAACCGGGATAGCGGGCTTGCCGCCTTTTCCTTGACTGCCGATCATGCCCAGCGCGCCCCCAATGCTGATGTAGTTGATGTCGTGGCCCACGCGCTGCGAGTAGGGACCATCCTGTCCAAAGCCACTCAGCGAGCAATAGACGATACGCGGATTGCGCGCGCTTAACGTCTCGTAGTCCACGCCGCGGCGCTTCACCACGCCGGGACGGAAGCCCTCCAGCACAACGTCGGCCTCCTCAGCCAGTTTGTAGAACACGTCACGTGCCTGGTTACTCTTGAGATTGAGCCGGATCGAGCGCTTGTTGCGGCCAAGCGAGTTGCTAGCGGCAGCCCGTCGAGCGGCGTTGGGGTCATCGGGCGCGGTAGCCTGCACCCTCCTCCGGCCGGACGGCGTACCCGCCTCCTCGATCAGCAGCACGTCAGCACCCATATCTCCCAGCAGCATCGTGCAGTAGGGGCCAGGGGCGAGTCGGGACAGGTCTAGAATCTTGATGCCATCGAGGGGCATGGTCATTTTTCGCTCCTTCAAGCTGCAATTCGGCATCGGAAACGACAGCCAGCCTAAATCAGGGTTCCGCAGCGCGCGAAGTGCACGACGCGAGCTTTCCACGAATGATCCGGTGAATTGCCCGACGACCGGACCCCCACCTACGATGGCCTCGGTAGCCCGATCGCTCGACGCATGATGCGCTCTCGGACCACCGCCTGCTTTCGGCCCTCACGTAGTCAATACTGGAAAATGCGGGCGCAACGAAAATGGGGCTATAGCTCAGTTGGGAGAGCGTCTGACTGGCAGTCAGAAGGTCGGGGGTTCGAGTCCCCCTAGCTCCACCATTTTCGCAACGTCAGATACTTACTGGTCTGCGGCCCTCCCGCCGGATGTCAGTTTCCCTGCATAACCGAGAAGCGCCAACCGCCGTCCTCGCCCCTATGCAAGACGAGCGTGGAGCGCGACCTGTCCGTACGAGTCTTTCCCGTCTTCCGGTCACGTGACTCCATCACGTACAGCCCATGCTAGAAGGCGTAATCGCCGCTGATCGTGAACTGGCCTTCGGCTCGGATGAGAGAGAGCAACTCGGCCCTTTCGACGACGCTTCGGTAGTACGTTTCAATCGTGGCGCGGTCGCGGGCCAAGATCTGCTCCGGACGATAGTAAACGGCATCATCCTCGTAGAGAGCGCTGCAGGCCTTCCAGTCGCCTGCTAGAAAGGCAGTCACATAGTGCTCCATCATCGCGTCGGGCGTGGGGCAAATTAAAGTCATGCTCCGCAGTCTATCCACGGAAGCTCCGGCGCTCCGACCTCCCCACCAAAATCGTGGTGTTTCCCGCGACGCGCCATCCGAGCTCCGCGGCACACATGAAGCCACGGACCTTGCCATAGCCACCTTTCCAGGCGACTCTCATAAGCCCGCAGCGACTGCGCCCCAGGCCAGGGAGCGCGATGACCGACGATCGCTCCATTCAACCGCGACCCTGGTCGGCGCTCGGCTTCCGCGACTACCGCTTCCTCTGGTTCTCATCGATTGCCTGGATGCTGACCCAGCAGTTGCGCCTGCTTGTAACCGCCGTCTGGCTCTTCGAAGCGACGGGCTCGGCCGCCCAGCTCGGCCTGATCGGCGCGATCCAGCTAGTCGTCCAGATCCCGGCGCTCCTCTACGGCGGCACCCTAGCCGACCGCACCGACCGCAAACGCTTGATGGCCAGCACGCAGGCAATCGCGTTCCTCGTTCTCGGCGCCATGGCTCTAGCCGCCTCGGCCGGGTCCTTGGAGCCCTGGCACGTCTATCTTGCGACGGCGGCTACCAGCATCACGACGGTCCTTGGCCAGCCCGCGCGCAGCGCACTGACCGCGGCCGTCGTTCCCACCAGCCACCTCATGCACGCCGTGACGACAAACAACGCCACGATTCAGATTGGATCCGTTGCCGCTCCTCTGATCTTCGCGGGGGTAGTAGAGACCGCGGGCCTCACGGCAGTCTTCTTCGTCACTGCCGGGGCCGCACTCGCGAGCGTCGGGCTACCGTTACTGATCGCCACTGACGGGAGACCCACCCGCTCCGACCGGCCCAAGAACCTGCTGCGCGAGACCTGGGAGGGGGCACGGTACGTCGCGAGCCATCCGATCTTGCCTGGCCTCTATGCACTCGACTTCGCCATCACGGTCGTCAGCTTCTATCGCCAGATTATGCCCGTCATCGCCCGTCAACTCTATATGGGTGGCGCCGGCGCCGTCGGCCTCTTGAGCGCAGCGAATTCATTAGGCGCCATCCTCGGCGCATTCAGCGTGCTCTTCCTGGCCAGCTACCGTGCCAAAGGCATGCTGGTGCTCTATGCCACAATCGCCTATGCCCTCTTACTCTTCCCCTTCGGACTGATCGAAAATCTTTGGGTCGGTGTCTTCCTTATTGCGGCCCTTGGTGCCGCCGACGCCGTCGGTATGACAACACGACAAACCACTGTTCAACTCACCACTCCGGACGAAATGCGCGGCCGCGCGCTCAGCCTGCAAACCCTGGCCGCGCAGTCGGCCAACAACATCGGCACCGTCGAGGTAGGACTCATGTCTTCCTGGATCGGCTCCGGCAGCACGATGGTGGTGGGCGGTGCAATCTCCCTAGGCGCCACGGTCCTGATCTGGCGCTTGATACGCGGCATCAGGAACTATCGCTATCCTCCCGATTCGCGCGGCCCCGTCTAATCAAATCCAGCGACCAGGCTGCCTTCGCGAGTGAAGATTCCAAAGCAGCGCGCGAGGCTTTCTTCGAGAAACGCGAGCCCATCTTCAAGGGTCGCTAGTCCGCTGTCAGCACCACCAGCAAAGCGATCCCATCTCGCCATTCAGGCTCGCAAAGCGAGCAGCAGTCATGCATCCGACTCCGCCTCTCCTGCGCCGGGCGGCCCAACCCAATCTGCCGCGGCGGGATTCGGGGCCGGACGGCGGGCGCGCCAGACGATCGGAAACGGTTGCGGCTCAGGTTGCGGTTCAGACTCAACACGCTCCCGATCCACCAACTCACCCATCATGTCGCGAATGAACTCCTCTAGCGGTAGTGGCTTGCCCGACACACTGAAACGATCCTCGGGGTTGACGTCGCGCCGAAAAGGCGCGTTATCAACGGCATCGGATCCATCACCGTTCGTTTGTATTTCAGGTTGGTCTACCACCGAACTCCTCAGGGGGAACTGCCATGCCTATCAACCATCGCTACCTTAAACGCGATGACCACAAATCCACCACCACTCTCGACCGACCCGAGCGGCAAGCCCGACTATACAACGCTGGAATTTCCAGCCGCCCCGAACGGCCGCCCTCGTATAATTATAAATATGGTCGCCTCACTCGATGGCAAGGTGACCGTGGCTAACACAGAACGCGGGCTCGGTTCACCTGCGGACCAGCGCCTAATGCGCGAACTTCGTGTCCACGCCGACGTCGTACTAAACGGCGCTGGCACCCTGCGAGCAAGCGGCACATCATCGCGACTCGACGCTGAGGAACTTGAGGTACTGCGACGCTCACGCGGACTCTCACGGCGACCCATCTCGGCCGTCATCAGTCGCTCCGGTAATCTCCCGATGGAGCGCGACTTTTTCACCAAGCTCACCGAGTTCGACGCGATCGTCTATCTCGGCGAGAACGCTCCACCCCAGCGTCGCGCCACCATTGCCGCAACTGGCCGCACCATCGTCGACCTGCCCCAGGGGAACGAAGTCCTTGCCACACTCAGCCACATGCACAATACATTGGGCGCGAAGCTCTTGCTCGTCGAGGGCGGACCAACGATCAACGGTGAACTCTTCCGGCGCGATCTCGTTGATGAGTTTTTCCTCACACTGGGCCCCTTAGTGGTCGGCGGCCGCAGCGGCCTGACCGCTGTCGAGACCGACATCACACCAACCGTCGGAACACTCCAGCATCTGGAACTGATCCACGCGATCCCTAATCGCAACTCGGGCGAAATCTACCTGCGCTACCGCATCCCG
>CAZZMQ010000061.1:15016-15637 GCA_964655365.1 uncultured Dehalococcoidia bacterium
CCTCGTGCGGGTCGGAGTTCTTCATGATCTGGTCAGCGCGGCGCTGGCGGTAGGCGCCCAGCGCCTCACGCACATCGTCGTCGCTTAGAGCGAGGATGTGTGCGGCATAGAGCGCCGCGTTCGTCGCTCCAGGCTTGCCGATCGAGACCGTGCCAACGGGTATGCCTGGCGGCATTTGCACGATAGATAGCAGCGCATCCAATCCCTTCAGTGCCCAGCCTTCCATTGGTACACCGATTACGGGCAGGAGCGTCTGCGCAGCCACGGCGCCGGGCAGCGCGGCCGCCCCACCCGCCGCTGCGATGAGCACCCTGATCCCGCGATCAGCCGCCCCTGCTGCCCACTGCGCCGTCTCGTCCGGAACTCGATGCGCTGAAAGAACCCGCGCCTCGTATGGGATCCCCAGATCGATCAGTGTGTCGGCACAGGCCAACATCGTCGACCAATCTGACTGCGACCCCATGACGATACCAACTAGCGGTGTATTTTCTGACATATTAGATCACGACTCCTTATAGAGCTGTATATTATAGGAAGGTAGACGATAGCATCAAGAGACCTCTTTTTTATTACAAATTAACGAAATTCTAACTTTTTTCCGATAATGGCCAAAAATATAAA
>CAZZMQ010000062.1:0-5445 GCA_964655365.1 uncultured Dehalococcoidia bacterium
GAGAGCGTCGACCTTGTCGTGAACACGTCGAGCATCTCAAATCGCACTCTCTTGCAAGCGTCGCAGCTGCTCGAGCAGCGCACTCCGATAGATCACGCTACGCTGCCGCCTCCTGACCAACCCCGCAGCAAACTCCGTCGCCTGCGATAGTGCGTCGGCTGGGCTCGAACCGCCACCTCGCGCATAGGTGTATGCCGCGAGAAAGACATCACCGGCGCCGGTGGTATCGGGGTGTGAGGTCTCGTCGGCCTGAGTGCCGACGGAGGGGGACGAGGTGCGAGCGTCGATAGAGCCGCCGCCCGGCAAAAAGAGCTGCGCGCCGCCGACGCCGTGAGTGATCAGTAGTTCAACCCCTATAGCACCGGCAAACATAGTTGCCGGAACATCATGGCTTCGTCCAAGAAATGGAACAACGCCGAACTCCCGCGACGAGAATTTGACGGCCTGCGCACCCGCAAGCCTAGCCATGAGGTCCGATGGAGCAGCGGTCTCGACGAGCCCAGCTGCTCCCACACGACGCAGTAACCCCTGAGCATCAAGCCCCACAAATGTGCCGCGCGCGCGCAACGCAGGAACAAAGTCAGTCATCAACGCTTCGGCGTAAAGCGGCGAGACAGTCGCAGCGGCAATCGGAGCAGATGGTAGATCGGCCGCCGCCAAGGACCCAGTGCACGACAGCAAATGTTGGACGCGTTGCCGCGGACGGTAGTCATTAATGAAGATCGTGTCGCACTCAGTTCGGGCCACACTGAGCCCTAGTCCCGTAGCCTCCAGCGCGGGCAGAGCAAAGCGGAATGCCCAAGGACCCGCCTGGCCAAGAAGGAACACCGAATCCCCCGGCACCAGTCCCGCAACAGTTGGCCCGATCGACAGACCCACGTGCCAGGGCGCACCACCCGGTTGCGGCCAGCGATCGCCGTCTATCCGGATCTGGTCACGTGTCAAACTACCGGCCACAAGCAGCGCAGACATCCTGATCCTTCGGCTACTCACCGGACCTCAGTGACCTGGTTGGGCAAACCCTTTGGCAAAGGTACGGCCACCGGATCTGCCCCCGCTGCGGCAGGGGGAATAGGTGAGATAGAATAGCCTGGCACGGCGACTCTTTCGGCAGCGAGCCCGCCGGATCTTCATCTCAAAGCCAGATCTGCCGCGGAGAACCATATGGTCGTCGAAACCGGCACTCTCACTGTCAAGGCGGGCCTGGCAGAAATGCTCAAGGGCGGGGTGATTATGGACGTGGTGACTGCTGACCAGGCCATCATTGCGCAAGAGGCCGGAGCGGTCTCTGTGATGGCGCTGGAACGCGTCCCCTCGGACATCCGCAAGGATGGGGGAGTCGCGCGCATGAGCGATCCTCAGATGATTCGAGACATTATCAGCGCCGTCAGCATTCCCGTCATGGCCAAGGTGCGCATCGGCCACTTCATGGAGGCGCGCATCCTGCAGTCGCTCGGCGTCGACTACATCGACGAGTCCGAGGTGCTAACCCCGGCTGACGAATCATTCCACATCAACAAGTGGGACTTCAACGTCCCCTACGTCTGCGGCTGCCGCAACTTAGGAGAGGCGCTACGACGCATCGCCGAGGGCGCAGCCATGATCCGCACAAAGGGCGAAGCCGGAACTGGTAACATCGTTGAAGCGGTCCGCCACATGCGCTCCGTGCAAGGCGAGATCCGAGGTCTCAAAGGCATGGGCGACCAAGAGCTCGTTTCGTTGGGCAAAGAGATCGGCGCACCAGCAGAGTTGTTGCGCGAGACGCAGCGGCTGAACCGCTTGCCAGTCGTCAACTTCGCCGCCGGCGGTGTCGCCACCCCGGCCGACGCTGCCCTGATGATGCATCTAGGCGCAGACGGCGTCTTCGTAGGCAGCGGTATCTTCAAGTCGCAGAGCCCGGGCCGCATGGCCGAAGCGATCGTGAAGGCCACCACGCACTACGAAAACGATGACATCCTGGCCGAGATCTCGACCGGCTTAGGTGAAGCGATGCCTGGCCTCCAGATGGAAGACATCCCCACCAGCGAGCGCCTCGCCGAGCGTGGCTGGTAGGCCGTCCAAAACGCGTCACAGGACAGGGAATACGACGAGCCCATGACCACCGTCGGAGTGCTTGCGCTCCAGGGCGACTTCCGGGAACACAGCGTGAGCTTGCTCCGCGCCGGAGCCGAATCGATCGAAGTGCGGCGCGCAACCCAGCTAGCGCACTGCGACGCCTTAATTATTCCCGGCGGCGAGAGCACGACGATCGCACGGCTGTTGCTCAGCTTCGATCTGTTCGATCCGATCCAGCGCTTGGGCCGCAACGGCTTCCCGATCTGGGGCACATGTGCCGGGGCCATCCTCCTGGCTGACGACGTTCGGGGCGAACTCGACCGTCCTCCGCTGGCCCTGCTGCCGATCGTGATCGATCGCAACGCCTACGGACGCCAGATCGACTCCTTCGAAACAGATCTCGACGCCTCCGCCCTTCCACGTGGCACGGGAACAACGACCGCGCCTCCGTTCCACGCCGTTTTCATCCGCGCGCCGCGGATCAGCTCGCTGGCAGACGATGTCGAAGTCGTGATGACGTTGCCAGCGTCTGGAGGAAACCCGCCAGAACCCGTCGCCGTGAGGCGCGGTGCCCTCCTGGCAACGACATTTCACCCCGAGTTAACCGACGATGCACGTCTGCACGCCTATTTCATCGAACGTTGCATCGCACCCACACACGAACAGGTACCGTTCGGTTCGGATACTTCCGTCAGTGGAGTGGGCGGCACATCGTGAGCATAGAAGTCCGGGCCCTTCGCCTGCTCGACTTACCCCTGCTGGCCATGCACAGCCAGCGCATACACCCTAACCAAGCCGTCACGCTGGGCTCTCTAGCCAGCGCCCGCGAGAGTGGGCCTTCCTGGTCCAACCTGCTACTCAACGGGCTGCGCCTCGGCGCCCTACACGTGAACCGGGGTCGCGCGATTTGGGTCAGCCGTGAAGGCAGCACCCTACTCGGCATGGCCGGCCTGCGACGTCGCAGTGGCCACGCCGTCTGGGAGATCGACCAACTCCTGACAACCACACCAAACGAGGCGTTCTTGCTCGACTTACTGGACCGCGTCGTCGCCACGGCCGGTGCAGACGGCGCCCATCGCCTCTTCTTACGCCTCCAAGCTGGCAGTGACGCACTCCAGCCGGCCCTTCAGCATGGCTTCAGCGTGGTGATGGAAGAAACGCTTTTCGAGGGCACCACGACGACGACCAGCGTCGTCTCCAATCTGGACGACCGTAACGCTGGACGAGAGCCCGCACGGCGTCGGCGGCGTAGCGACAACCAAGCCTTGTTCCAGCTTCACTCTCGCGCCATCAATCAGGAGGTCCGCTGGCTCACGGCACTATCACCACGCGAGTGGCAAGCAGCGCTAGATCCGTTGGGACGTGGCGGAGAAGAGTGGGTGTTTCCGAATGAAGAAAACGTCGACATCGATGCATTTGTCCGCATCGCGCCCGTGGGACGGATGAGCTGCGTGACAGTGCTCAGCAACAGTCTCGAAAGCGCGCGTGAGGGTATCGCGTTGGCACTGCACCGTGCCGCGGAGAAGAATGGCCGCGTCCGGCTGCTAGCAGGGACAGGTGAAGTCAGTGTTGCAGCGGAGCGGTCCGGCCTAACCCCAAGCGGCCGATTCCAAATGCTTGTTCGACCGATCGCGCAACGGGCCCAGCGACTCCAACTCGCAGAGCAAGCGGTAGAAGGGAGCGCACGGCACGCCATTCAGTGATCCTGCTGCTTGACGCTAGACAATGACCGATCAGCAATCCTTCGATACCCCTCTCAATCCGGAAGCCGCGGACGCCAGTCACGTCGACGGTTTCCGCGACCGCGAACCCAGCACGGAAGCCACCGGCGATACACCCGCAATGGAACCCGACCCGTTCCAAGGCGTGACCGATGACCTAGACGCCCTGCTGAGTACTCTGCCATTAGAGCTGTGCAGTGCCATCGAGGCAGCCAGCCGCGAACGCGGCACCGATGATCAGGCCGGGGGCGATTCGTTGCTCGAGATCGTGCTCGATCTGGGTCGCAAGCCCACGGCGCGCTTCACCGATGGGGAAACGAAACTTTCCGAAACCACCATTACGCGAGCGGAACTTGGCACAGTTGTCTCCCGGCTCGGCGACTTTGGCGACGACAATCGGGCGGGGATCAACGGCACGCTCCATCGCATCTCATCGATTCGCAACCGCCACGGCGATGTCGTCGGCCTGACAATGCGTGTCGGCCGCGCAGTCTATGGCACGGTCAGGATGATCGAAGATCTGGTCAACTCGGGCCGCAGCATCCTCCTGCTAGGGAGGCCCGGGGTAGGCAAAACCACGATGCTACGCGAGATAGCACGCGTCCTCTCAGTGGCAGGGCAGCGTGTGATCGTCGTGGATACATCCAATGAGATTGCGGGTGACGGTGATGTGCCACACCCCGGTATCGGACACGCACGGCGCATGCAAGTACGCACACCTAGCGAGCAACACGCGATGATGGTGGAGGCGGTCGAGAACCACATGCCCGAGGTGATCGTGATCGACGAGATCGGCACTGAGCTAGAAGCTCAAGCAGCGCGCACAATCGCCGAGCGCGGCGTCCAACTCGTCGCTACGGCGCACGGAAACACCCTGGGAAACCTGATGATGAACCCCACTCTGGCCGATCTGATCGGCGGGATCCAGACGGTGACACTATCCGATGAGGAGGCTCGCCGGCGCGGAACTCGCAAATCAGTACTGGAACGTAAAGCCCCACCCACGTTCGGCATTCTCATGGAGATTCAATCTTTCAGCCGCGTTTCGATCCACAACGATGTGGCACTAACCGTCGACGCGCTCTTGCGAGGCGAGGCAGTGCGCGCGGCCATACGCGAACTGGACGGGGGCGGCACAATACAGGTTGAGGACGGGGAATCAACACGCACGCCACTGCCGTTCCAACAGTCGTTCCAACAAGCCTTCGAACAACATTCACGCGGCAGGCGACATCGCCTTCGCGACGAAGACTCCGATACATCTCCGCCTAGCCCCGGACCCCACCGGCGCATCTTCCCATTCGGCGCCTCGCCCTCGCGGCTTGCTGAGGCGATTGGCGAAACCGGTGCGAACGCTTCAGTCGTCAGCAAGATCGAAGATGCCGACACCGTGATGACGCTGCGCTCCATCTTCCGGCGTAAACCCGCTGCACTGCGTGCAGCCGAGACCAGCGGGCTGCCAATCTACGTGCTCAAGCACAACACCGTGACGCAGATGGGGCAAAGCCTGCGCGCGTTGATGCGCGGCCGCAGCCAGCAAGATCAGGTTACGTCGGCACTGGCTGAGACGGAGGAAGCAATCGCGCAGCTTCAGGAGGGCGCACAAGACACCGTGGAACTAGCTCCGCAGAACGCATATATCCGTCGCCTACAACACCAGCTAGCCCAA